>DASVWO010000001.1:0-7168 GCA_036393165.1 Polyangiaceae bacterium
CGAGCGGCTCGACGAGATCTACCCCGAGCTGCGCGGTCCGTCGGTGAAGCTCAAGTCACTCCGGCCGGGTTCCGCGCCGAACCTCGATCGCTACGTCGTCCACGCGAGCGCGGGCCCGATGAATCCGACGATCCCCGGGACGAGCGCGCGCGTTTCGATCCCGAAGCACACGACGGGGCGCTCGGTGCTCGTCGTCGCGGGCATCGCGGCGCTCATCGGCGTCGGCGTCGGCGTCGTCTCGCTTCGCCACGAGCCGGAGCGGCCGGCCATCGCGCCGGCCGAGCCTCCTCGGGCGTCGGCCCTGTCGTTGATCCCGCCGCCCCCCGTGGCTTCTTCGGCGCCTGCTGTCGCATCGGCGGCACCATCGGCAACGGCGAGTGCAGCCCCGTCCAGCAGCGCCGCGCCCGCGGCTCCGGCTGCGCCCACGCGACCCGCAGCCGGGCCGGCCCACACGGCGAAGCCGAAGGAGCAAACGGAAAGGGTGGGGTCCGCGGGAATCTCTTCTCAGTTCTGACGCCGCTTCGGGTAACGTCGTGCATTGAATGCGCGCCCGCCTCGTCGCGCTGTTCGCGATCTCCCTGGCGACATGCTCCGTGAGCATGCCCGCGTGGGCCGCGCCGCCGACGCCTGCCGACGTGGCGTCGGCGAAGAAGCTCTTCGAGCAGGGGCTGAAGCTCTACAACGAGGGCTCGTACCGCGAGGCGCTCTCGGACTTCCTGCACGCCAACGACCTGTCGCCGCGCGCGAGCATCCAGCGCAACATCGCGCAGTGTCACCGCGACTTGCGCGAGTTCGCCGAGGCGTACGACTCGTACCAGACGCTCCTCACCAAGTACGGCGCGACGATGAGCGCGGCCGACAAGCGCGCCGTGCAGCGCGCCATCGACGAGCTGGCGAGCCTGACGGCCACCGTGAAGGTGAACGTCGCGGATCCGGGAGCGACCGTTGCCCTCGACGGGAACAACGTAGGAACGACGCCGCTGGCGAACCCGCTGCGCGTGAATCTCGGCGCGCACACGGTGACCGTCGCGAAGCCCGGATACGAGACGCTGTCGAAGGACATCAAGGTCAACGGCGGCGACGCCGTCAGCGTCGATGGCCCGCTGCAGACCGAGGTGACGACCGGACACCTCGTCGTCGACGCGCCGCCCGACGCGAAGGTCGAGGTCTTCGTCGACGGCGCGGACATGGGCCCGGCGCCCTGGGAGGGCGACGTGAAACCGGGCGTCCACGTGGTGGAGGGACGCGGGAGCGATCGCTTCTCCGAACCGAAGCAGGTCGACGTCGCGCGGAAGGTTCGCGCCGAGGTGGTGCTCGAGCTCGTCGGACGGAACGGCACGGTGCAGGTGGACACGCACACGTCGGATGCCGTGATCACGATCGACGGCAAGCAGGTGGGCACGGGCGTGTGGGAGGGCCCGCTGCCCGCCGGTGAGCACCAGCTCGTGGTCCAGGCGCCCGGCTACCGCGAGTACAAGCGCGCGTTCATCGTCCACGCCGGCGAGCGATTCGTGGAGGACGCGCCGCTCGAGAGCGACTCGTCGTCGCCGAGGTACGAGGGCCTCTACTCGGGGCTCGCTCTCTTCGGCTTCGCGACGCCCTCCGGACCGAGCAACGAGCTCGCCGTCAGCTGCCCGAGCTCCTCGTGCCAGACCTCGAGCCCGCTCGGCGCGGGGCTCGGCGTCCGCGTGGGGTACTCCTTCGGATGGATAGCGATCGAAGGGCTCGTTCTCGGCCAGTACGACCATTCGTCGGCGACGGTCACGCAGGGAAGCAGCTCGGCGCTGGCCACGGATGCCCTTCGCAACGAGAGCTACGACTTCCACCGCTTCGGCGGTGGTGGCGCCGTGGGCGTCCGCGTCGCCTCCAAGCATCCGCACGTGCGCTTCACCGGAAGCGCCATGTTCGGCGCCGTCGCCATGGGCAACATCTACGACCAGACCGCAACGGCGGCAGATGCCCCCTCGAACACGGCGAAGTACACGTCGTCCACGACGACCTACGGGGCGCCGTTGCTGATGCTGGACGGGGGGGTGCTCCTCGGACCCGCCGGGGGCGCGAAGCTGCATCTCTCGGCCCTCTTCATGGCCCAGTTCGTCGGGAGCGCCGTGCAGGCACCGCCGAATCCAAGCAACCCGACGCACCTCGGCCAGAACGCCTCGGGCGTCAACGAGACCTACTCGACCGGCGCTCTGGGGGTGGCCCAGGGCACGCAAATCTTCATCGGGCCGATGATCGGTCTCGACTTCGGTCTGTAGCGAGCCCCGTGGGACTCGGAGCGAAGCTCGACGGCCTCACCATCGCCTCGGTCGCCGTCGTTGCTTACTGCCTGACGAACCTCGTTCACGAGGGGCTGGGCCACGGCGCCGGATGTCTCCTCGGCGGTGGAAAGCCCGACGTGCTGAACGCCGTGTTCTTCCGGTGCGATGACGATGCGATGAGCGCGGGGGGCGAACGGATCCTCGTGGCGGGAGGAAGTGTCGCCAATCTGCTGTTCGCCGGGGTCGCCGGGGTCGGCCTTCGATGGCTTCGAGACCGCCCCGGACCGTTGCACTACTTCTGCTGGTTGATGCTGGCGCTGAATCTGCTGATGCCGTTCGGGTACCTCCTCTTCTCGGGTCTCGGCGGCTTCGGCGACTGGGCGGTCTTCATCGACGGGCTGGGTCCGCAGCTCCTCTTGCGTGGAGCGCTGGCAGCGGTCGGGGGCCTCCTCTACTTCGTCGTAGCTCCCAGGCTGGTCATGCCCGGGTTGAACGTCTACCTGGGGCGCGATGCGGGTCAGCGCGCAGCGCGTGCGCGCATGCTTTCCCTTCTTCCGTATCTCGTGGGAGGGACGACTTACGTCATCGCCGGGTTGCTCAATCCGGAGAGCTGGACGCTCGTCATCCTCTCCGCGGCAGCGGCATCGTTCGGAGGCACGTCGCTGCTGGCCTGGTTCCCGGGTCGCGCCGACAAAGCCTTTCGCGACGCAGCTCCCGAGGAGCCCGCCTCCCTGGACCGACACCCCGGGTGGATCGTTCTCGCCGTTGCCGTCTTCGCGATCTTCGTCGGAGTCTTCGGACCGGGCGTCCACGTTCATCTCGGGAAGCCTTAGACGGGCTCCTCAGGCAGCCGGCCCAACGTGGCTCGGCCGTTGCACCCCGGCGCGTCGGGAGGGACGACCTTGCGCATCATCTCGATCCGCACGTTCGTCGTATCGGGCGCCGAGGCAGAACGGCACCTCGCGACGACCGGTCCTGCCCGCTGCGATGAGGCGCCATGAGGTTCGTCGTCTTCGGCTTCACCGTCACCGCGTCGTGGTGCAACGGTCACGCGACGCTCTGGCGCGCCCTCTGTCGAGCGCTCTCGGCCATGGGCCACCAGGTCGTCTTCTTCGAGCGCGACGCGCCCTCCCACGCGGCGCACCGCGATGAGCCCGCGCCCGCGGGATGCGACCTGCACCTGTACGCGAGCTGGAAGGATGTCCTCCCGGCCGCGCGGCGAGAGACGGCGCGGGCCGACGCCGCGATCGTCACGTCGTACTGTCCGGACGCGATCGCCGCCACCGATCTCGTCCTCGCGGCCTGCCTCGGCACCAGCGTCTTCTACGACCTGGACACCGCGGTCACCCTCGATGGGGTCGAGCCGCGCGCGCGCGCCGAGTACCTGCCGCCTTCGGGCCTCGGCGCCTTCGACCTGGTCGTCAGCCACACGGGAGGGCACGCGCTCGATGCGCTGCGAGAACGCCTCGGCGCCAGGCGCGTCGCGCCGCTCTACGCGTGCGCCGACCCGCGCGTCCACAAGCCCGCGCCGCTCGAGGCGCGCTTCGCGTCGGACCTCTCGTATCTCGGCACTTACTCGGCCGACCGGCGTGGCGCGATCGACGCGCTTTTCGTCGAGCCCGCGCGACGCCGGCCGCGCGATCGCTTCGTGCTCGGGGGCGCGATGTACCCCGAGGACTTCCCGCGGCCGACGAATCTGCTCCTCGTGCCCCACGTGCCGCCCGCCGAGCACCCGGCGTTCTTCTCGTCGGCCGGGCTCTCGCTCAACGTGACGCGAAGGGCGATGGCCCGCTGGGGATGGTGTCCGCCGGCGCGGCTCTTCGAGGCCGCGGCGTGCGGCGCTCCGCAGGTGACCGACGCGTGGGAGGGGCTCGAGGCGTTCTTCGAGCCGGGCGCCGAGGTCCTCGTCGCGAAGAGCGCCGACGACGTGCTGGCGGCCCTCTCTCGCACACGCGCCGAGATGCAGCAGCTCGCCCGCCGCGCGCGCGAGCGCACCCTCGACGAGCACACCGCGGACGCCCGCGCGCGCACCCTCGTCGACCTGGTCACGGAGGAATGAAGCACGGAAGGAGTGTGGACCCATGCAGCGTGGAGCGATGACCCCCGACGAGATCCAGGTGCGCGTGCGAGAGCTCGGCGCCTGGTTCCACAACATGGACCTGGCCGGCGTGCAGACCGCGCCGAACCACTTCCTCGGCGACTACCCGCGCATCAAGTGGCAGCGCTTCGCGCACGCGATCCCCGCCGATCTTCACGGCAAGTCGGTGCTCGACGTCGGATGCAATGCCGGATTCTACTCCATCGAGATGAAGAAGCGCGGCGCGGGCCGCGTGGTGGGCATCGACACCGACGACGTCTACCTCGATCAGGCGCGCTTCGCGGCGCGCGTGAACGGCGTGGAGCTCGAGCTGCACAAGATGAGCGTCTACGACGTCGCGAGCCTGGGCGAGCGGTTCGACCTCGTCATCTTCATGGGGGTGCTCTACCACCTGCGCCATCCGCTGCTCGCGCTCGACATGCTGCGCCAGCACGTGGTCGGCGACATGCTGCTCTTCCAGAGCATGCTGCGCGGCAGCACCGAGGTGCTCCGCCCGGCCGACGACTACCCGTACACCGAGGCGAGCATCTTCGACCAGCCGGGGTTCCCGCGACTGCACTTCATCGAGGAGCGCTTCGCCGGCGACCCGACGAGCTGGTGGGTCCCGAACCGCGCCTGCGCCGAGGCGATGCTCCGGAGCGCGGGGTTCGAGATCATCGAGCACCCCGCGGAAGAGGTGTACCTGTGCCGATCGACTCGCGCCTGAAGACGACGGGACCGCTTTTGCTACGGTACGTGGCAAGAGCATGCGACTCGTCGTTTTCGGAGCGGGATACGTCGGCCTGGTCACGGGCACCTGTCTCGCGGAGCTGGGCCACGAGGTGCTGTGCGTCGACATCGACGCCGACCGGGTGCAGAAGCTCCGCGACGGTGTGATCCCCATCTACGAGCCGGGGCTGGCGGACCTGGTGCGGCGCAACGAGCACGCGGGGCGGCTCTCGTTCGATACGCGGGTGGCCGCGCCGTTCGACGCGTCGGATGCGTACTTCATCACGGTGCGCACGCCTGCGGGTGCCGGGGGCGCGGCGGACGTGAGCGCGGTGCTCGCGGTGGGCGATCAGGTGGCGAAGCTGGCGAAGAAGGCGGCGCTGCTCGTCGTCAAGAGCACCGTGCCGGTGGGCACGTGCGACGCGATCCAGGCGCGCATCGAGAAGCACGCGGGCGTGGCGCTGGAGGTCGTTTCCAATCCGGAGTTTCTCAAGGAGGGGTCGGCGGTGCAGGACTTCTTCCGGCCCGACCGCATCGTGGTCGGCGTGCGCAGCGAGGGGGCGCGCGAGACGCTGCGGGCGCTCTACGCGCCGCTCCAGCTCTCGGGTGAGCGCGTCGTCGTGACCGATCCGCGGTCGAGCGAGCTGACGAAGTACGCGGCGAACACGATGCTGGCGATGCGCGTGAGCTTCATGAACGAGCTGGCGCGCGTGTGCCACGCCACGGGAGCCGACGTGCACGCCGTGCGTTTCGGGATCGGGAGCGACGCGCGGATTGGCAAGCGCTTCCTCTACGCGGGGCCGGGATACGGGGGTTCGTGCTTCCCCAAGGACGTGCAGGCGCTCGTTCACCTCGGGCGCACGCACGGCGTGCCGATGCGGCTGGCGGAGGCGACGCACCTCGCGAACGAGGAGCAGGCACAGTTCCTCGCGCAGCTCGTCGTCGAGGCGGTGGGCGCGCTCGCGGGCAAGACGGTGGCGCTCTGGGGGCTCGCGTTCAAGCCGGAGACGGACGACGTGCGCGAGTCGCCGGCGATGAAGCTGACCCACGTGCTCGTCGAGCGCGGCGCGAACGTCATCGGCCACGATCCCGAGGCCTCGCGCAACTTTGCGAAAGAGATGGAGGCTCACGGCGCACGTGTGCGCGTGGTCGACCGCGATTACGACGCGCTCGACGGCGCCCACGCCCTCGTGCTGCTCACCGAATGGCGCAGCTACCGCGCCCCCAACTTCGCCGAGATCCGCAAGCGTCTCGCGGGAGAGGCCCCCATCGTCATCGACGCCCGCAACGTCTGGCGCCCATCGGACGTCACGCGCGCCGGCCTCCGCTACCAAGGCGTCGGCGTCCGGACCTGAACGGCACTCCTTTCCTTCCCCTTCGACCGAGGAAACGATCTCCCTCGACCGAGAAGGACCGACGAGGGACCGACCTCCTTCGACTGAAGAAGGGTCTCCCTCGACCAGCGAACGGTCTCCTTCGACCAACGAATAAGCTCCGTCGACCGACAAACGATCTCTATCGACCGACGAACGATCTCTGTGGACTTACAAGGGATCTCTGTCGACTGACGAACAATCTCTGTCGACCGACGAATGATCTCTATCGACCGACTAACGACCTCTGTCGACCGACGAACGATCTCTGTCAACTGACGAGCAATCTCTGTCGACCGACGAACGATCTCTGTCGACTGACGAACAATCTCTGTCGACCGACGAACGATCTCTGTCGACCGACGAACGCTCTCGGTCGACTGACGAGCAATCTCTGTCGAGCGACGAACGATCTCTGTCGACCGACGAACGCTCTCTGTCGACCTACGAGCGATCTCCGTCGACTGACGAACGATCTCCGTCGACCGACGAGCGATCCCTGTCGACCGACGAACAGTCTCTGTCGACCGACGAACGGTCTCTATGGACCGACAAGCCATCTCCGTGGACCGACGAACGATCACCGTCGAGCGAGTAGAGCGATCTCACGGCCGGCTACTTCGACGCGGGGCGTCTTGGGCGCTGCTTGGCGGCGATGCTCTTGATGACGACGGATCGGCGGCGCTTAGGGTCGAGAGGCACCTTGGCACGAGCGAGCGCGAGCGAGA
>DASVWO010000002.1:0-4100 GCA_036393165.1 Polyangiaceae bacterium
ATCACCGGGACGCGCCCGCGCACCCCGATGGTCTTGCTGACGCGCGCCGGAACGACCACGAAGTAGTCGCGCTGGACGCACGTCAGCTTCACGACGAACGCGTACCGCTTGCTCACGCGAAGTCTTCGGCCTCGAAGAGCGGGCGGATCTCGATCTCGGACTCCTCGCCGGGCATCGGATCGGGGCAGCGCTTGACCCACTCGAGCGCCTCCTGCATCGACCCGACCTTCCAGATCCAGTAGCCGGCGAGGAGCTCCTTGGTCTCGGCGAACGGGCCGTCGGTGACGACCCTCTCGCCGCCGCCGAAGCGCACGCGCTTGCCCTGGCTGCTCGGGCGCAGGCCGTCGCCCGCCAGCATGACCCCGGCCTTCAGCAGCTGCTCGTTGAACTTGCCCATCTCGGCCAGCAGCTCCGGGCTCGTCTTCGCGCCCGTCTCGGACAACTTGGTCGCCTTGACCATCACCATGACTCGCATCGGTTTCTCCCTTCTAGCCCAAGGACGGACGAGGCCCCGCGGAGCCGACACTTCGGCCCAGCTTTTCGCGGGTCAGATGGCCACGCCGACCGACAGCACGACCCTGCGCCGCGTCACCCGTGCGACCGCGTGAGGCGTGATGTCCGGCCTGAAGACGACGAGCGGTCCGACCCGGAGCGCCGCGTTCCCCTCGAACGTCCGCTCGCCCCACAGCACGAGGTTCGCTCGCCAGTGACGCCGGCCCGGCACGGGGTCCAGGTGCGTCGGGATTGCCGTGCCCGGCGGGTAATCGAGGACGTAGAGGTCCCATCGCAGTCCCTGCGCGAGCAGCAGCTTGCGGTATCCGGTGCCCTGACGTCCTGGCTGCCAGCGAAAGCGACGCATCTGCACAGCTCATAGGGCCGTCAAGGACCGGGGTGCCAGATCTCGCCCGTCTCGCAGCTCACGTGGCGCATCTGCACGCCGCCGCGGTCGATCTCCACGACCGCGAAGACGATCGGGAGACGGAAGCGGCGCGGGCCGATCGACCCGGCGTTGAGCACGGCGATGCCCCTGTCGCGGCCCATGAAGGGGACGTGCGAGTGGCCGCAGACGACGAGCGATGCGCCGGCCGCGCGCGCGAGGCGCGCCGCGTCGGCACGGAGCTTCGGACCGTAGAGCGCGATGTGGAGGAGGAGCATCGTGAGCAGCGTTGCGTCGCCGTCACGAACGTCGATCGTCACCACGTCGGGCACCCCGGGCATCTTCGCGTCGATGTTGCCGCGCACGGCCGTCACCGGGGCGATCGCCTCCAGCGTGCCCAGCACCGCGGGCGAGCCGATGTCTCCCGCGTGGAGAATGTGGTGGGGCCGCTGCGCCGCGATGATCGACGGGCTCCGAGGGTCGGGCCGCGAGTGCGTGTCGGCGACGACCACGAGGCGCAGTCCCTCCTGGCGTCGCATCTCGAGCGCTTCGCGGGTGTGCACGCACCTCCACAGTAGCGTCAGCGTCCCGATTGCAAACGCCCCCGAGGGTGCTTCGATGACCGGGTGGCACGCCTGAGCAAGTCGGATGCGGCCTTCGTCCGGAGGATGCGCGACCTGCTCGAGCGCTATCGGCCCGGCGCCCGTCCGGTCGCCGAGGAGCTCGTGCACGAGCTCGATCCTGCCCTCGGCTCCGAGGGTTGCATCGCGATGCGCCCCGTACAGGGCGAGCTGGGGTGGGACTTCGACTTCGCCTACTGCACCATCGACTTCGCGCCGCTGCGCGAGATGACCCGGACCCTGGGGATGGCCTGGAGCCCCTTCTTCCCGACGACGCCGGAGCCTCTGCGCAACCGAGCCGTGCGGACCCGCGTCGTTCACCGCGACCTCGTGAACAACCCGCCGACGCCGGAGTACCGGCAGGCGCTCGAGGAGACGAACCGCATCTACGCCCAGGGCAAGGACGATCTCGGCGTCAGCCTGTGCGACGAAGACGTGGTGCTCGCCTGGGTCGGCGCCACGCGCACCGTGCCCTTCGGCCCGCGCGAGATCGCGCTCGTCGACGCGCTCGTGCCCTCGCTCCGCGCGCGCATGCTGCTCGAGCACCAGATGGGTCACGCGATCGCCACGCAGGCGCTGCTCGAGGCGGCGCTCGAGGCGATTCCCGCGGCGGCGTTCGTCGTGCGCGGCGCGTCGATCGCCCACGCCAACGCCACCGGGCGCCTCCTCTACGATCGCGACCGCGAGTCGATCGTGGCCAAGCTGCGCGAGAGCCTGCACGGACCGACGCAGGGCGGCGCACCCTTCGCGATAACCCAGGTGGAGGTGCCCGGCTCGGTCGCGACGTCGCTCGCCGTGATGCGAGCCGACGGCAGCGGAGAGCTCGAACGACGGCTTCGGTCCTTCTCGTCGGTCCACGGGCTCACCCCGCGGCAGACCGATGTGCTCACGCTGCTCGCGCGCGGCTACGGCAACAAGACGATCGCCGAGCGCATCGGCGTCGCCGCCAGCACGGTCGAGGAGCACGTCACGTCGCTGCTTCGCAAGACGGGCACCGACTCGCGCTCGGCGCTGGTGGCGCGGCTCTGGATGGGGTGAGGCGCCGCGCCCCCGGGGTTTTCCGGGGTTGAGAGGCAGGCGGGCTGAACGTACCCTCCACCCCCATGGGGGTACGCATCCACTCGTGGTCGCGCGTGGCGTTCGTGGGTCTCTCGGCGGCGGCGGCGGTCGGCGCGCTCTGGCCGCGAGGGGCGCACGGAGCCAACCCGAACCCGAACAACAACGACCAGGCGGCGCAGAACCAGGCGCAGTTCAACACGACGTACGCGCAGCTCGCCGCGAAGTACGGCACCGAGCGCGACGTCTCGCCGACGAAGGACGTGTTCCCCTCCGGCAACGCGAGCAACGCGGTGCACGTCCCGAACTACGGAATCAAGGAGAGCTACCTCACGGGCTCCCCGCCGAGCGCCCAGGGCGCTCCCGTCCCGACGAACGCGATCAATGGCATCACCGTCCGCAACGTGAGCACGCCGACCGACGTGGCCGGCATGCAGCACAAGGAGATCAAGGGGAAGTCGCGCCCCTTCCACCAGCACAAGAACTTCCAGCGCGCGAAGCTCGAGAAGTCGGCCCAGAACATCTGGGCTGCCGAGGAGACGCTCGCGCACGTCCGGTCGCTCGGCGCGTGCGGCGGCAAGACGGGCAGTGACCTGATCAACTGCGCCACGGGCTACACCCGCCAGCTCCCCGAGTCGCCGCCGAGGATCGGCGGGGGCAGCGAGGCGTGCGTGGGGTTCGTCTACAACCGCTACTACGACATCGAACGGTGGACCGACCGCACCAACGCCTGCGGCGAGGACGCGCAGTGCAAGGCGGCCATCACCCTCGACAAGACCAACGGCATCGCCGGCAAGCTTCTCTCCGGGTCCGACGGCGCGCCCAACAACCGGCAGTTCCTCCAGAACCTGCTCGACGTCAACGCCGGGAGCCGCCACGGCCTGCCCGACTGCAATCGCCACGACCTCAAGGGGCAGGACCTGCAGGCCTGCGAGTACGCCCACTCGCTGCCGCCCATCGCGCACATCGAGCCGACCTACTTCTGGCCGCTCGCGGGTGGCGGGGCCCCGATCGCGTGGAACTGCCACGGCACGATGTCGAGCTCCACCTTCTGCCTGCAGAGCGTGCACTCGGACCCGAGCGCGTCGCCGGTCGTCGGTTACCTCACGGCGAAGAACGACTTCTACGCCGCGGCCGGCAACCTCACGTCGGCGCAGATGATCACCGCGACCGTCGCGAACGCCTTCGCGAAGGATACGGCCAAGTACCAGAGCATGCAGCGGCTCATCACCGAGCTGAATCGCGGGCAGGCGTTCTACTACGTGGGGCAGGCGCCTTCGAAGCCCGAGGGCGTCGAGCGCTTCGGCGACGAGTGGGACTTCCAGCGGCACATGTCCGACGCGACGAAGGGCACGTCGCTCCACACGTTCCACGACTACGCGAAGCGCAAGGCGTTCGTGCGGCAGCGCGGGCAGACGTTCTCGACGCTCTACAACGCGGTGACCAATCCGCAGCCGGCCTTCGCGATCCCCGCCGAGGCAGTCGACCAGATCCGCGCGGGCATGCCGGGCGGCACGCTGGGGGCGCTCGCGAGCGGTACCCACACG
>DASVWO010000003.1:0-2864 GCA_036393165.1 Polyangiaceae bacterium
CTCCGCGGCCAGGCAGATGCTCTTCCAGAGCGGCGGGATCCGGTCCCGGATCTCGCTCAGCGGCACGAAGAGCGCGCGCCGCGCGCGCACGAGGACCACGCCGTTGGCGCGCAGCACGCGGCGAAGCGTGTACGTGCTGACGTTGCCGATGCGGGCGAGTGCCGGGACGGAGTAGTAGGCGCGCACCTCGAGGACAGAGCCGTGGGTATCGCCTCGGGGACGCATCAGGCCACCTCGTCGTCGGTAGGGACGACGCACGGGCGGTTGCCGCGCGCGCGGTCGTAGGCGTGGACGGCGAGGGCACACGAGAGCTCCAGCTCCGCTCGCCACGCGTCCACGAGGTCGCGCCGGCCGAGGTGCACGACGGCCTCGATCCAGTCGGCGACGCTGCGCGCGCGCGTCTGGCTGCGTGCGACCGCGCGAAGCCACTCGACGCGCACCGTGGGATACGCCTCGGCGGCGCCGGCCAGGCCGAACGGCAGCGCCTTGGTCACCTCGTCCGACCAGGGGCGCTCGATGTACAGGCCCGCCAGGAGCAGCGCCTGCGTCGTATGCAGGGACTTGAGCCAGCCGTTGATCTTGCCGGCGGCGTGCTGCGCCTCGATGCGGCGCTCGACCTCCTCTTCGGTCGTCCGCCGGACGCCAGCGAGGAAGCTGAGGTGGTTCGATGGCATGTCGATCTCCCCCTCGGCCTCGTTGAAGAACCAGCGCAGCTCGGCCTCCGCCGCGGCGCTCGGGGTGACGTCGCGGAAGCGACGCTGGGGAACTTCGACCAGGGTGGTGCTGGAGTTGGGGTTGTTCATGGACATGGGCGGACGCTCCTCCGTGCGAAAAGGGCGTCTGGCGCCTCTCCATGGACTGCTGCGGACTGCTGTGTGCGCGCGAGGGGCGCGCGCGTGTGTTGTGCGCGTTGCGTGCTGAGCGCGATTACGCGAGTCGCTGCTCGACCCACTCGCGCAAGAGCGCGACGAAGTCGTCGAAGTGCATCGTGACGGTGGCGCGCTCGCGGTCGTCCTTGCACACGGCGATGGGCACGCCGCGCCGCCCTTGCGCCTCGCGCGCGGCCTGCCGGAGCGCCGCGCGAGGGTTGGTCGCCTTGCCGGCCTTGCACTCGACGACCAGGCCCGGCGCCACGATGTCCGGCACCGCCATGGCGCCCGGTCGTTGGATGATGCGACGCACCTGCTTCTCTCCGAACACCGCCGCGAGACGACGGCGCACCTCGCGCTCGAACTCGATGCCCTTTCGTCTGCACCAGCGTGCGTTCATCGCGAGCCTCCCTGCGACCCGGCGGGCGGCTCTTCCTTCGCCACCAGACGGGTCGAGAACGACTTCGCCGCGAGGAGGTCGAGCGTCGCCTTGAGCGCCGCAACGGTCTGCGGTGCGAGCGTCGGCCCGAGCTCGCTCACGAGCTTGCGGACGGCTGGCCCCCCGATGGATGCGAGGCGCTCGAGCAGCTCGCTGCGGTTCAAGCCCGTCACGCGCTCGAGCGCATCGAGCGTGGCGTCGACCGGGTAGTCGACGTACGTGGCCGTCCCGAGCGAGTAGCGCATGCCGGCCACGCGCAGCTCGTCGACATCGCGCAGCTTCGTCTTCAGGATGGCCTCCAGCGCCTCCTTGCGGCCCACGAGCACCTTGACCAGCCGCGCCACCTCCTCGCGCTCGCGCGAAACCGCCACGAGGTCCTCGTGGTCGGTGCACACGAAGGTCCGCTTCGCCGCCAGCGCGTCGGCGTACTCCCTGCACTGGCTGCGGTGATCGCAGGTCGCGCACTGAAGCGTCGGACGAGTGGCGAGCTCCCTTCCCCCGCGCTCGGCGGCTTCGATCTTCGCGATCGTGGCCAGGATGTACTCGCGCGTCGCCGCCCGCTGCTCGTCGGTGCGGCTCGTGCGGATGACCGAGCCGTGACGCAGCAGCTCGATCTCCAGCTCCACGCGCTTGGCGCCGGGCCAGAGGTCGTGCGCCGCCAGGTCGTAGATCGCCAGCTGCAGGCTCCCCTCCACCTCCTCGCGCGTCATCGGCACGCGCGTCGTCTTGTAGTCGCGCACGCGCACCACCCCGCCGGCGCGCTCCACGCGGTCCATCTTGCCGACGATGCGGTAGTCGCCGAGCGCCATCTCGAACGGCTCCTCGATGCCGATCACCTCGTGCCACTCGACGCAGCCCTGGCGCACGGCCCAGGACTTCGCGAGCTCCAGTCCCTCCTCGAAGCGCAGGCTGTCGCCGAGCTCACTCTCGGCCCACGCCGTGCGATACGCGCGCACGACGCTCGCCGGCTCGATCCCGCCCGAGCGCCGACACGCGACGTGCTCGAAGAGCGCCGCCTCGCACGTCCGGTGCAGCAGCACGCCGAACCGCGACGCGTCGCTGTCCTCGGCAGGCAGCCGGTCGATGTAGTGCAGCTGGAACAACCGCGGGCAGCTCGCGAACCGATTCAGATGCGAACAGCTGTAAACGACTCGATGCTCGGACATTGGGTCGCACCCCTGTGGGGTGAGCGCGTCTGGGCGCGTCCGGGTGGGCACTGTCGCTGGTAGTCGCTGCGTGGTCCTCTCGGGTCGGGACGGGGTCGTCGCCGCGTCGTCCCTTGTCTCAGAGAGGGGCACCCTAGAGGCGATTTGCGGACAAGAAATCGTACGTGGCGCCCCCGAATCTTCGCCATTGGAAGACGACCACGCGGCCCGGCTCAGAGATGCGCCGGGTGATGCCTTCGCCATAGCGCTGGGTGACCGCGCTCGCGGTGATCCCGGTCGTGACCCACGTCGGCCGGCCCGCGTTGTAGCGCGCGTAGATCACGTGGGGCACGGCATTGTCCGCGGTGTTGCATTCAGTCCCGAGATCGTCGAGGAGCAGCAGGTCCGCCG
>DASVWO010000004.1:0-7765 GCA_036393165.1 Polyangiaceae bacterium
GGTGTTGTGCATCCAGAACTGGTGGTCGTCGCGGACGCGCAGGTCGAAGAGCATCCCGCGGTCCTCGGGGAGGCTCGTCCGGTACATGAGGCCCCGCATCGTGTCGTGGGTGCTGCGGACGAGCTCCGCGTCCACGTGCACGGCGCTCTTGCTGGGGAAGGTGACGCGGACGACGGGCACCGAGGGGGGGCCGTTCTCCGGATCCGAGGGGCATGCGCCCGGCGCGGCGGGCGCGACGGGCGACGGCGCGGTCGCGGGGGTCTGCTTCACGCACCGACCGACCAGCGACACGGCCGACGGGTTGGGAGGTGCCACGACGGCGCTCTGCGCGGCGGGCGGCACGGCCGCGGCGGACGTCGACCCGTGCGGCGCGAAGTCCTCCTGCGGGGTCCTCGTGCAGGCCACGGCGAGCACGGCTGTGGAAGCGAACGCGGCCACCAGGGCGGGCGCAGCGCGGTTTCGCATGCGCTCCCGCAATAGCGCGCCGAGCGACCCCCAGCGCACAAAAAGAAAACGGCACCGCATAGGGGCCCGGGGGGGGAGAGCCGGCCTACGCGGTGCCGCCCGGGTGCTTTGCGACCTCCGTGCCATGTGGCGCGCGTAGCGATCCCGGGGACTTGCATGCGCTGCGTCGTACTCCTGGGCTGCAGGATCGAAAACGCGGCCGATAGGAAGTTTCAGAAGTGAAAGGTGCGCGAGTGTGGAGAATCAACAGCCCGCCTCAGGAGGCGAGTCGAGGCAACGTCGGCGCCCGTCGTGGCATCGGAATCCTGCGGTACAAGTGGCGCGAGGATGACCGCCGGCGCAGCTCCCCTACCGGCCCCGCTCGCGGTGCGGGCGCGGCCGAACAAGTGGCTCGTCACCATCTCGATCACGTTCGGCACCCTCATGGGCGCCATCGACTCGTCGATCGTGAGCGTGGCTCTGCCGCACATGATGGGCACGCTCGGCGCCACGGTGCAGGAGATCACCTGGATCAGCACCGGGTACATCATCGCCAACGTCGTCGTGATGCCCTTCACGGCGTTCCTGGGCCGTCTCTTCGGGCAGAAGCGCGTCTACATGGCGTGCCTCGTCCTGTTCCTCGCGGGGTCGATCCTCTGCGGCACCGCGCACTCCCTGTCCGCGCTCATCTTCTACCGTGTGCTGCAAGGGCTCGGCGCCGGCGCGCTGCAGCCCACCGAGCAGGCGATCCTCCGCCAGACCTTCCCGCTCAAGGAGCAAGGGATGGCGATGGCCGTCTTCGCCATGGCGGTCATGCTCGGCCCGGCCATCGGGCCGACGCTCGGCGGCTGGATCGTCGACAACTACTCCTGGCCCTGGATCTTCTACATCAACGTCCCGGTCGGCGCGGTGGGGCTCGCGATGGTCGCGGCCTTCGTGCACGAGGACGAGGAGATCGTCACCAAGAACCGCGCGCTCGCCGAGGCCCAGCGCAAGGACATCGACTGGTGGGGCATCGGCCTGCTCATCGCGGGCCTGTGCACGCTGCAGTACTTCCTCGAGGAGGGCCAGCAGAACGACTGGTTCGAGTCGAGCGCCATCACGATCGCCTTCTTCTGCTCGCTCGTCTTCCTCGCGGCGTTCGTCATCCGCGAGCTCACCTGCGAGGTGCCGTCGGTCAACATCCGGCTCTTCAAGGATCCGGTGTTCCTCTCGGGAACGCTCATCGGCTCGCTGATGTTCGCGCTGCTCATGGCGTCGATGTTCCTGCTGCCGCTGATGATGCAGGAGCTGCTCGGATTCACGGCGACCCAGGCGGGATTCGCCATGATGCCGCGCGTCTTCGTGATGATGATCACGACGCCCATCGTGGGGCGCATCTACAACGCCGTGTCGCCGCGCGTGATCATCGCGATCGGCGTCGGGTTCATCGCGTGGGGCGCGTGGGACATGAGCCGCCTCACGTTCGAGAGCACGCAGCGCGACGTCATCTGGGCCATCATGACGCAGGGCGTGGGCTTCTCGTGCCTCTTCGTCCCGCTCTCGACGGTCGCCCTCGCGTCCATCCCGCGCCACAAGATGGCCGACGCGACGGGGCTCAACTCGCTCTTCCGTCAGGTCGGCGGATCCATCGGGCTCGCCCTGGGCGCGACGCTCCTCACGCGGTTCGGGGACGAGGCGCGGGCGTCGCTCGTGGCGCACGTCACGCCGACGAATCCGGCGGCGATGCAGCGACTGACGCTCTTGCAGCGCACGTTCCTCGGCAAGGGCTTCGACGCGGTCGCCGCCAAGGACATGGCGCTGCGCGCGCTCGACGGCATCGTGTCGGGGCAGTCGACGCTGCTCGCGTTCGACAAGGTCTTCCTCGTCGCGGGGATCTCGTTCCTCGCGGTGCTGCCGCTTCTGTTCTTCCTCAAGACGCCGGAGCAGTCAGGCCCCGCCCCCAAGGTCGACGTTCACATGGAGTGAAGGTTCGGAACCCGGGGCGCGCCCGGGATCGTCGACACAGCGGGCTCCTCGAGCGTGTCCTCGTCGTCGCGCTTGCGGACCGAGGACGGCGGGGGCGCCGGGATCGTGTCGAGGTGCTCCTCTTCGCGCGCGGGCGGGCAAGGCGTGGCGGCCCTCAGCGTCTCGGGGCTCGGGGGCGCCGGGATGGTGATCCGCTCGTTGCGCGCCCTCGTCTCGCAGACGCGCGCCATCTCCGACTGAATCGAGGACTCGGGCGCGGCGTCGTCCGGGGGAAGCGAAAGCGGCGGAGCCTGCGGCTTCATCTTGGTGTGCGCCTCTACCACACCAACGCCGGCCGGGCACCCGCGGTTGCGTCTCCAACGGGTCATTCTGACCGAGATGGAATCGTCCTGAGATTCAGGCCTTACGCCTTCAAGCTGCGCACGCCGGCCTGATGCACTTTCCCCGGCAGCGGCCGGCCGACGACGCTCTCGGCCACCCTGCCCGCCTCCCAGAGGCGCTCGAGGTCGACGCCCGTCTTCACCCCCATGCCGTGCAGCATGTACACGAGGTCCTCGGTCGCCAGGTTGCCCGCGGCGCCGGGAGCGTAGGGACAGCCGCCGAGGCCCCCCACGCTCGCGTCGAAGTCGCGCACGCCGAGCTCGAGGCCGACGAGCACGTTGGCGAGCGCGGTCCCGCGCGTGTCGTGCATGTGCATCGCGATCTTCTCGCGCGGGATCTCGGCCAGCATCATCTCGAGGATGCGCTCGGTCTGCCGCGGCGTGCCGACGCCGATCGTGTCGCCGAGCGACACCTGGTAGACGCCCATGTCGACGAGCTTGCGCGCGATCGCGAGCGCCTTCTTCGGGTCGACGTCGCCCTCGTAGGGGCAGCCCCACACCGTGGACACGTAGCCGCGCACGCGCATCCCAGCCGCGCGCGCCGGGCCGATGGTCTCCTCGAACGCCGCCAGCGTGTCGGCCACGGTCTTGTTCACGTTCTTCTTGTTGTGCGTCTCGCTGGCCGAGAGAAACACCGCGATCTCGCCGATGCCCACGGCGCGCGCGCGCTCGAGGCCCTTGGCGTTCGGACAGAGCGCGCTGAAGGACACGCCCGCCGGCGGCTTCGCGTGCTCCGCCAGCTCGTCGGCGTCCGCGAGCTGCGGGATCCACTTGGGCGAGACGAAGCTCGTGATTTCGATGCGCTTCAGGCCCGATGCGACGAGCGCGTCGAGGAGACGCATCTTGCCGCGGAGCGGCACGGTCGCGCGCTCGTTCTGCAGGCCGTCGCGCGGCGACACCTCGTAGACCGAGACCTCGGCGGGGCTGCGTTCGAAGAGCGCCACAGGAACAACATAGTGCGTGGTATCCTCGGTGGCGATGGAGGAGGCTCCCGAGCGCGGCGCACCTTCGAGCCTGCGAGGGTGGCTCTCGGAGGTCTACTTCCCGGCGCTCGTGTCGGCGGACACCGACCAGCTCGTGCGTCGCCTGGGCGACCGCGCGACGGTGGACGACCCCATCTTCGGCCGCAAGACGGGCATGCCGGCGCTCGAGCAGTTCCTCCAGGAGATCGCGGCCTGGCTCGGCAAGCACGACGCCGCGTTCGAGAAGACCGGGTTCACCATGGGCTCGGACCGCGACGTCACCGAGGGCACGCTCGGGCTGACGTTCGACGGCAAGCGCGTCACCGTCCCCGTGGCGATCGTCGCCGAGCGACGGCCCGAGCGCGAGGTCGAGCTGCGGCTCTATTACTCGACCAAGTCGATCAACGGCTCGCACGCGGTGCGCTCGCCGCTGCTCCCGCAGGACGACCAGGTGCTCGTGCCTCCCCCGGTCGCCGCCCACCTCGAGGCGCTCGCCCGCGGCAGCGTGGCGGCGGTGGTGGCGAGCTTCGAGAACGGCGGGTCGGTGCGTGACCCGCAGGGCGGCAGCCACCACAAGACGGCGGAAGGCGGCACCCTTCCCGGCTACTACGAGCAGCTCCTCGGCGCGGGCGCCGGCGCCGACGGCGCCGGCATCGAGGTCCTCAAGGGCGCGCGCGCCGACGACGGACGCACCTGCGCGCTCGAGTACACGGTCGTTCGCGTGCACGGCAAGGGCGTGCCCCCGCAGGCCGGTCTTGCCGTCTACGAGCGCGGCGAGAGTGGCTTGCTCCGGGCGGCGCGGATCTACGAGGACGTCGACATCGGCCCGGGCTAAGCTCATCCGCTGCGGGATAGCTGTCACTGAGAACGAGGGTCCGCGTTTCTCAAGGAGGCGACGATGCGTGCATCCCATGGCTTGTGGCTCGCGGCGGTGGCGTTCGCGGTTGCGGCGTGCTCGTCGTGCTCCAGCTCGAGCTCCGGCAACGGTTTCAGCAGCAGCAGCAGCAGCGGCGGCGGGAGCGGGAGCAGCAGCGGCGGGATGGACGCGGCCGTCGAGGCCGGGCCGTCGGCAACGCAGGCATGCGACGACTTCGCGATGGCGTTCTGCTCGCAGCTCGCCAAGTGCACGCCCTTCGCGTTGCAAACCACCTACG
Organism: Polyangiaceae bacterium; assembly: GCA_036393165.1. GTDB lineage: Bacteria > Myxococcota_A > Polyangia > Polyangiales > Polyangiaceae > Palsa-1150. Next base: position 4,909 of record DASVWO010000004.1, read on the forward strand.
GGGACATGGCGACGTGCGTGATGCGTGCCGCGATTCCTTGCCCGGCGGCGCTCACGGCGAGCGGCACCAAGACGACGCCGTCGGACCTCGAGCAGTGTGTGCAAGCCATCAGCGCCGAGACGTGCGACGAGGCGCTCGACAACCCGCAGCCGTCCGCGTGCTCGATTCCGGGAACCGTCGCTGCGGGCTCGGTGTGCGGCTCGGACTGGCAGTGCTCGACCGGCTTCTGCCAGCTCACCCTCGGTACTCTCTGCGGCACGTGCGCCTCGCGTGCGATGCCGGGGCAAACGGGACCGGACGGCGGGCCCGTGTGTGCGGTGGACGCGCAGTGCGCGGCGATGACCGTCTGCGCGGGCGGCAAGTGCGTGTCGCCGGGGATGATGGGGGCGACCTGCGGGATGGGCAGCGCGCCGTGCCTGCGCACGCTCACGTGCATCGGCGGCATCTGCAAGACGCCGCTCCAGGCGGGCGCCACTTGCGCCGCCGCGACGGACTGCGACGGCTCGAAGGGCCTCTACTGCGACAAGACGACCAAGACGTGCAAGCAGACCGGCACGGCGGCCGCCGGCTCCCCGTGCGGCATCGTGAGCGGCGGTCTCGTCGCATGCACCGGCGGCAGCTCGTGCGACAACCCCAACATGCAGGGCCAGGGCACCTGCCACGCGCCTGCGGCGGACAACGCGACGTGCGGGCCGGGCATCAACTGCACTGCGCCAGCTGCCTGCATCAAGTCCAGCGCTGGCGCGCTCTCGTGCACGCTCCCGAACGCCGGGAACTGTCACTAGACCGGTTGTCTACGCCAGGACGCCCGAGATCACCTTGGCCGTGCCGGTGGGCGACGTGAGGACGGTCGGATCGCCGCCGACGGCGGAGAGCATGGTCATCGCGTAGGCCGAGAGCGTGTCGATGGCCTGGATGTCGCCGCCCGAACCGCCTGCGCCGGTCTTCGAGTTGATCGGGGTCGCCCCGTAATCGGTGCCGACAGGCGCGACACCGCCGACGACGGCGCTCTTGAACGGCTTGCCGATGACGATCGACGCCTGATGGTTCTGGTTGTGCTGACGCCCGTCCGTGTTCCCCGGGCCGATGGTGCGGCCGAACACGTTGAGCGACATGAAGGACACCTGGTCCTGCAGCCCGGCGCTCTGGAGCTGCGACATGAGCGACGCGATGGTCGCCACGCCGGACACGGTCTCGGTCGTCTCGTTCGCGAGGGCGATGTCGCGGTGGTTGTCGCCGCCGAACGGGATGTGGATCGAGATGACCGGCGCCACGTTCATCTGGATGAGCGTGATGGCCGCGAGCACCTGCGAGTCCGCCGAGTTGTCCTTGATGGAAGAGAGCGCGCTGAGGAGGCTCTGCTTGATGTTGCGCACCTGCGACTGCGACGTGACGAGCGAGTCGATGTACGTCTTCTGCGCGGGGGACGCGCTGTTCTTGTACAGCTCGTAGAGCGAGTTGAGCGTCTGGTCGCGCAGCGGCTGGAGCTGCGTGAGCATCCCGGTCGGGTTCGCGAGCGTCGCCTTGAGCGCCGTCGGCGGCACGATCGGCTGCACCGCGCCGGCGAAGCTCAGCGCCTCGGACGGGCTCGACGCGCCGATGCAGATGGGCTGCTGCTGGATCGTCCCCAGGCACGGCGCGAGCGCCTTCGCGAGCAGCGAGGGGAACATCTCGTTCGCCACGTTCTGCGTCGCGCCCATGAGCTGCAGCACCTGCGGCTCCTTGGGGTGGATCGGCGTGTCGGTCATGACGTGCCAGAACTGCGTGCGCGCGAGCAGGCTCGCCGAGAGCGTCGCCCAGGGGGCTGCCGCCTGGTACGTCTGGCCGCCGACCGTGACGCTCGTCGGCGCCATCGTCGGGTCGGTGCTGTGCACGATCTGCGAGTCCTCGTAGGTGCCCGGCACGCTGGCGTTGATCGGGTCGCCGTTGCCCGAGGTCTGGAAGATGACGTACTGCGCCTTGCTCTTGTCGGCGCACGGCGTGGACCCATCGGCGAACGCCTTGCGCGGGTTCAGCAGGAACGAGACGGGAAGTCCCGTGGCCAGCGCCCTCAGGCCGACGTAGCCGGCGCCGAAGAGCGACGTGAGGAGCGTGGAGCGACGAGAGACGATCATGGCGGGCATTCTCCTCGGTTCACATTCCAATCGAGACCGCCGAGGGCGCGAGGCACGCGGCGACGAAGGTGGACTGCAGGGCGGCGGTCGGCGTGATGCCGGACTGGCCCTTGGCCTGGTTGAAGTGGTCCGTCAGGATCGTCTGCGCCTGCGCGTAGCGCGGGTCGGACGGGACGAGCCCCATCACGATGCCGACGAAGTCGTCGATCGCCGTGGTCGGGTCGGAGCTCGACCAGGTCTTGACGCCCGGCTGCGTGTTCTTCGACGTGACGTCGATGGTCTCGCCCGCGATCGTCTCGCAGATGTTCTCGGTGCCGGCGCGGAAGAAGAGGGTCGGCAGGTTCGGCAGGACCGGGGCGACCGAGCCGCGCCCGTAGCCGTCCGACGGCAAGCCGGCGGCGACCTGCGGGATCGTCGTGTTCGAGTAAGTGCGCGACGTCGTCGCGCTCAGACCGCACACGTCGGTGAAGCCGAGGCGCGCGTTGATGGCGGCGCACAGGTGGTCGCGCCGCGAGACGGCCACGATCTCCCCGTTGGTCTGCGACGTGAGCGTCGACGACGCGTTCGTGATGATCGGCGAGGAGAGGAGCTCCTTGACGAGCGAGTTCCAGTTGTAGTTCGAGCTCTGGAAGTCCTTCACGATCTGCGTGAAGACCGGGTCGGTCTCGACGCACGGCGAGGAATTCGCGTAGTAGCAGAGCTTCTGCACCCACGCGGACGCGAAGTACGGGTGCGTGGCCAGC
>DASVWO010000005.1:0-9187 GCA_036393165.1 Polyangiaceae bacterium
CGACCCCGCCCCCGACCCCGACCCCGACCCCGACCCCGACCCCGACCCCGACCCCGACCCCGACCCCGACCCCGATCCCGATCCCGACCCCGATCCCGACGCCGACCCGCTGCTGCTTCCGCCGGTCGCGTCGCTGCCGCCGTCGTTCCCCGAGCCCGTGTTGCTCGCCGTCTGCGCGCCGCTGCACGCCGCGACCAGCGAAGCCACCGCGAGCCACACCCCGAGCCGATTCTTCGTCATGGCGCGTCATACTGCGCGCCGAGGCGCTTCCTTCCCCCGTCACCCGCGCGCGAACACCAGGTAGAGGAGCGGGATCGCCGCGCCGGCCGCGACGAAGAAGATGCCCCGGCCCAACAGGCCCTTCTTGCCCGCGATCATGAAGAGGCCCGAGGTCGCGAGGAACAGCAGGCCCACCGCGTACGAGTCCGCGAAGTACGTCCACGCCTTCTTGCCGCGATTGAGGTGCAGCCAGTTGGCCGCGCGGATGAAGAAGCGCGGCTTCTGCTCCTCGTCCACCACGTGCCCCGTCGCCGCCGTCACGTGAAGCGTGCGGTGCTCGAAGAGAATCTCCAGCTCGTCGCCCTCGCGCGCCACCTCGCGCGGCGTCTCGCTGATCCCCAGCTTCGCGAGCACCAGCTTGCCGGCCGCGTCGTCGTCGTCCGGGATCGGCCCTCCGATCTCGTGCGTCGTCGTCGTGTTCGTGAAGTTCGGATCCCACGCCGGGATGTGGTTCACCGCCAGCCCGCTCACCGCGTACACGAACGTGAGCCCCACCGCGGTGTACCCGACGTCCCTGTGCACCGCGCGCAGCCACGCGCGCCACGGCCACCGGCTACGAGTACCGCTCTTCTTTCCAAGGATCGGCATGGTTGTTGTACCCGCGCGTCTCCCAGTACCCCGGCTCGTCCGCCCGCGTGAAGCGGATCCCGGTGAGCCACTTGGCACTCTTCCAGAAGTAGAGGTCCGGCACGAGCGCCCGCGCCGGCGCGCCGTGCGCACGCGCCAGCGGCGTCCCGTCCAGCCGGTGCACCACCATCACACCGGGAGCGAGCGCCTCGCGCAGCAGCACGTTGCTCGTGTACCCGTGCGCCGCCTCGAAGATCACGTGGTGCGCGCTGGGCTTCACCTTTGCCCTCGCGGCCAGGTCCGCCACGCGGACGCCGGTGAAGCGCGCGCCGAGCACCGTCCACTTGGTGACGCAGTGCACGTCGCACTCCTCATCGACCTGCGGCATCGCCAGCATCTCCTGGAAGTCGATCGTGAAGGGCGCTTCCACCTCGCCGGAAACGGTGAGCCGCCAGCTCCCCGGGCTCGGGTCGCCCTCGTCGCCGCCCATCGGCCGCAGGTGCTTGAGAAGGTACTGCCCCGGCGGCAGCCTCGGCCGACCGTCGGGCCGCAACGTCGCCCGCGCGCGACGCTCGTCTTCGCTGTCGGCCAGCACGTAGGCCCCCCCGCCGAGCGCCATCACCACGGTCCCCGCCGTCATCGCGCGGAGGAACGTCCGCCGCTGCATCGAGGGCACGAATACCGGTTCTTCTCGGCGTTTCATCGGGACTGCCTCTCTCGAAACAGTCTACGCGGGGGAGCCTTCCCCGGTTACGCTCGGCAAGGATGGGCTCCGGTGTAGGCGAGCTCCTCGCCAAGATCGACGTGGGCGTCCTGGGGGGCGCGATGCTCGACGCGGCGGCGGCCGCGGGCATCGGCGTCACGGTGACGTTCGTCGACTCGGCCCGGCCCGTCAACGCGTACATCAGCGAGCGCGCCGCGCAGATCCTCGGCTGGCCCGCCGAGGAGCTGATGGATCGCGACCCCATGGCGTTCATCGCGCCCGAGGACCGCGCGTGGGCCGAGAACCGCTACGCGCGGCGGCACAGCGGCGCCGAGCGCGGGCAGACGTCCTACGAGCTGAGGATCCAGCGCAAGGACGGAACGTACGCCTCGATCGAGCTCACCGCCGGCACGGCGAACGTGGACGGGCGCGCCACCGTGTTCGCGTTTCTCGTCGACGCGAGCGTCCGCAGGGAGGCCGAGGAGGAGAAGTACCGCTACGAGGCGCGCTTCCGCCAGCTCATCGAGATCGCGCCCGAGCCCATCGGCATCATCCGCGACGGGCGCTTCGTCTGGGTCAACCGCGCCTACGCGAAGGTGCTCGCGTACGACGCGCCCGAGCAGCTCGTGGGCGTCGAGATCTCGACGCTGGTCGAGCCCGAGGACGTGCCGACCCAGCGATCGCGCGAGGCGGCGCTCATCCTCAAGGGCGTGCAGCAGCCCCCGCACGTCTACCGAGTCCGCAAGCGCGACGGCTCGCGGCTGCTCCTCGAGGTCACGAGCGTCTTCATCGAGTACGAGGGACGGCCGGCGGCGTTCACCATGGCGCGCGACGTCACGCTGCGCAGGCAGCTCGAGCGCCAGCTCGTCGAGGCAGACCGGCTCGCCGCCCTCGGCACGCTCGCGGCGGGCATCGCGCACGAGATCAACAATCCGCTCGCGTACGTGATGCTCAACCTCGAGTGGATCGCGCGCAAGCTCCCGGACGTGAAGCGTGATCCCTCGAGCGCCGCGGGGCTGATGGCGATGCTCGACGAGGCGCGGCAGGGCGCCGAGCGCGTCTCGACCATCGTGCGCGAGCTGCGCAGCTTCTCGCGCGCCGACGGCGACTCGCGGCATCCCGTGGACATGGCGAGGGTCGTGCAGTCGGCCATCCGCATGGTGGGCAACGAGATCCGGCACCGCGCGCACGTCGTGACGGCCTTCGATTCGGTGCGCGCCGTGTGGGGCAACGAGGCGCGGCTCGAGCAGGTCGTGGTGAACCTGCTCCTCAACGCGGCGCAGGCGATGCCAGAGGCGCGTTCCGAGGAGAACGAGATCCGCGTCGAGGTGCGCCCCGACGCCGACGGCCACGCCGTGCTCGAGGTGCACGACAACGGAGCCGGCATCGCGCCCGAGGTGTTGCCGCGCATCTTCGATCCCTTCTTCACGACGAAGCCGGTCGGCCTCGGGACGGGGCTCGGCCTGTCCATCTGCCACGGGATCGTCACCTCCCTCGGAGGACAGATCGGCGCGCACAGCGATCCTGGTCGGGGCACCACCTTCCGGGTCGTGCTGCCGACGAGCGAGACGGTCGCCGGCGACGCGCCCTCCACGGCGAGCCCGCCGCCGTCGTCGCAGACGGGCAAGCGCGCGCGTGTGCTCGTGATCGACGACGAGCTGCCCATCGCGAACACGCTGCGCGAGCTGCTCGCGCCGGAGCACCACGTCGTCGCCGCGGTGAGCGCGCGCGAGGGCCTCGCGAAGATCGATTCCGAGGAGTTCGACGTGGTGTTCTGCGACCTGATGATGCCGGGGATGAGCGGGATGGACCTCTATCACCGCGTGCGAACCGAGCGGCCCGGGCTCGCGGAGCGCATCGTGTTCATGACCGGCGGCGCCTTCACCGCGCGAGCCGCGGAGTTCCTCGCGTCGGTCGACAACCTGCGCGTCGAGAAGCCCTTCAGCCTGGGCCTCATCGAGACCATCGTGCGCGACATGGCGGCGGGGGGCGGGCCTCGTGCTGCTCGACATCGATCTGGGTGAGCTTCCGGACGAGCCGGAGGCGCTCTATGCCTGCGCGCACCTCGCGAACGTCGCGTGCGGGGGGCACGCCGGCGACGACGCGTCGATGCGCAGGGCGGTCGCGCTGTGCATCGCGAACGGCACGCTCGTGGGGGCGCACCCGTCGTATCCGGACCGCGCGGGGTTCGGGAGGCAGGCGATGCAGATGGCGCCTGCCGACTTGCGAGTCAGCGTGGCCGAGCAGTGTGCGCGGCTGCGCGACGTGGCGCGCGAGGCGGGAGTGGCGCTCGGATACGTGAAGGCGCACGGGGCGCTCTATCACGCGGCGCGGGCGGACGCGGACGTCGCGAGGGCGCTGCTGGGCGGGGCGATCGACGCGCTCGGGAGCGCCGTCACGATCGTGGGCCCGCCGGCGGGGGAGCTCCTGGGGGCAGCGACGCGAGCGGGCGTGCGCTACGCGCGCGAGGGATTCGCGGACCGCGCGACGAGGCCCGACGGGACGCTCGTGCCGAGAGGAGAGCCCGGAGCGCTCGTCACGGATCCGGCGGCTGCGGCGCGACGTGCGATCGAGCTCGCTGCCGCCGGCGGGTTCGACGCGATCTGCTGCCACGGCGACACGCCGGGCGCCGTCACCATCGCGCGCGCCGTTCGCGAGGCGCTCGACGCGCTCGGCGGCGGAGAGAGGCGCCCTCGATGACCGTGCCCGTCGAGCCCTTCGGCGACGCGGCGTGGCGCGTTCCTCTGCCCCCGGGAGCCCATCCACGGGCGCTGCTCGATGCACTGCGCGCCATTCCCTCGGTCGTGGACGCGGTGGTGACCGAGGAGCATGCGCTCGTGGCGTTCGACCCGGCGAGCCCCCCTTCGCGCGGGGGCGTGCAGGATGCCGTCCTGCGCTCCAGCGCGACGCGAGCGACCGCGGAAGCGGGGCGCGAGCACGTGGTGCAGGTGCGCTACGACGGCGTCGATCTCGAAGAGGTGGCCCGCGAGACGCGCATGACTGCGCACGAAGTGGCGGCGCTGCACGCCGCGCCCACGTACGTCGTCGCGACCATCGGCTTCATGCCCGGCTTCGCCTACCTGCGCGGCATCGAGGCGAGGCTCGTCCTGCCCCGCCGAAGCTCGCCGCGCGCGCGTGTGCCGGCGCTCGCGATCGGCATCGCCGGTCCGTACACGGGCGTCTATCCGTTCGCCTCGCCCGGCGGGTGGCACTTGCTGGGCACCGCCGTGGGGTTCGTTCCCTTCGACGCGCGGTCCGGCGCGACGCTCGCGCTCGGCGATCGCGTTCGCTTCGTCGCGGTCCCACCGTGAGCGCCCTCCTCGTCGTCACGCGCATCGCGGGAGTCGCGACGGTTCAGGACGGCGGAAGGCCGGGACGCGCGCACCAGGGCGTGCCCCCCGGAGGCGCGCTCGTGCCGGAGCTTCTCGCTCGCGCCAACGCTGCCGTGCGCAACGCGCGCGGCGCGGCGGCGATCGAGTCGTTCGGCAGCCTCACGCTCGAAGCGCGCGCCGAGGTGCGGGTCGCGTCCGACGATGGCGTCGCGCACACGCTCGCCGCCGGCGCGTCTCTCACGATGGCTTCCGACGGCGTGCGCGTCCGCTACGTCGCGGTGCGCGGTGGCATCGACGTGCCCGAGGTGCTCGGCGGACGCGGCACGCTGCTCGTCGCATCGCTGGGAGGGCACGAGGGGCGCGCGCTTCGCCGAGGCGACGCGCTGCGCGCGGGCGACGCGGCGGCCGTCGACGCGCCCATGCCCGACCCACCCGACCGCTCGGCGCGTGTTCGCGTCATCCCGGGTCCCGACGGCGCCCGCTTCCCAGCCGAGGCGCTCGAGCTCCTCGTGTCCTCGACCTTCCTCGTGGAGGCCCGCAGCGACCGCGTCGGCATCCGCCTGTCCGGTCCCTCCCTGCCGCGCCTCGGAAGCGACTCGGGCGTCTCCAGCCCGATGGTCCGCGGAGCCATCCAGGTTCCGCCGTCGGGCATGCCCGTCGTCCTCGGTCCCGACCACCCCACGACGGGCGGCTACCCCGTGCTTGCCACCGTGATCACGGCGGATTTCGGCTCCCTGGCCGCCCGTCCCCCCGGCGCGCGCGTCCGGTTCGTAGCAGAGCCGTAACGGCATCACGCAGCGCGCTACACCTTGTCCGTGAACCTTTCCAAGCACGCCGGAACTGGACGCTCGCGAGGCGCCTCCCTTCCTTGATCCACCCGGCCTCGGCGCGTACGGCATGGGTCGAAAACAGGGGAGTCCACTCCATGCGTCCCATCGCCATTCTTTCGTGCCTCGGCATCGCCACCCTCGTCGCGTCCGCGCTCGCGTGCTCCGGCTCGCCCAGCGATTCGGGCTTCAGCGGCAGCAGCTCCAGCAGCGGCGGCAACAGCAGCGGCAGCAGCGGAGGCAGCAGTGGCGGCAGCAGCGGCGGTAGCAGCGGCAGCGGAGGCAGCAGCGGAGGCTTCGGCAGCACCAGCAGCAGCGGCGGCCCGAGCGACGCGAGCGGAGACATGGTCGTCATCACCACGAAGACGACCATCTACGCCAACACGGACGACACGCTCTATTCCGTCGACCCGATGACCAACGCGGTCACCATGATCGGAGCCATCGCGGGCGCCGGCGGAGAGGGCGGCGTGGGCACGATCACCGACTGCGCCGTGAACGCCAACGGCGACGTGTACCTGAACAGCGAGTCGGCCGTGTTCAAGGCCACGCTGCCGGCCACGCCGCCGGGGACCGTGAACATCACCCAGGTCGCCACCCTCGGCAGCGGCACCTACTTCTACGCGCTCGCCTTCGCACCTCAGGGCGCCCTCGATGCGAACAACGAGACGCTCGTGGGCGGCGACAGCAAGGGGAACCTGTACGCCATCAACACGTCGTCGGGCGCGACGACGAACCTCGGCAGCTTCGGCAACGACGCGTCGGCCGCGTGCGGCACCGCGCCTTGCGTCTTCGAGCTCTCGGGCGACGTCGTGTTCTACAACGACGCGATGAACAACCCGACGGGCCTCGCGACCATCCGCTCGTGCCCCCAGGGAGGGAAGTCTTCCGGCTGCACCGCCGACTGGCTGGCGGGCGTGGACATGACGGCTCTCAAGACGGCGTACACGTCCGGCACCCCCGCGGCGACGCTGCTCAAGGGCATCTACGGCGGCAACGGCGCGAACCTCGGCCCCGGCACGGGCTATCACGACGTCTTCGGACTCGGTGCGTGGAACACCGAGGTCTTCGGGTTCACCCGGCACACGACCTCGCAGAGCACGCCGATGCTCATCAAGGTCGACACCGGCTCGGGCGCGGGAACGATGGTGTCCAACAACTTCAGCTTCATGAACGGCTGGTCGGGCGCCGGCGTGACCACGAAGGTCACGATCACGGTTCCGCCGCCGCCCCCGCCTCCGCCGAACAACCAGTGACGTGCTAAACCCTCCGGCCCCACCAAGGAGCCGGAGAATGAGCAGACCGATCCGCCGCGCGGCCGTCGTCGGCGCGGGCGTCATGGGCAGCGGCATCGCGGCACACCTCGCGAACGCGGGGGTCGAGGTCCTCCTGATGGACATCGTGCCGCCGGGGCTGAGCGACGCGGAGCGAAAGAGCCGCGCCGCCCGCGATCGGTTCGCGGCCGGTGGGCTCGAGAAGGCCATCAAGGCGCGCCCTGCGGCGTTCTTCCACAAGGACCGGGCGCGGCTCGTCTCGGTCGGCAACGTCGAGGACGATCTCGAGAAGCTGCGCGGGTGCGACCTCGTGATCGAGGCGATCATCGAGCAGATCGAGCCCAAGCGGGCGCTGTTCGCGAAGCTCGACGGGCTCCTGCCGTCTCACGCGATCGTCGCCTCCAACACGAGCGGGCTGCGCATCGCCGAGATGACGAAGGGGCGGTCGGACGCGTTCCGGCGGCAGTTCCTCGTCATGCACTTCTTCAACCCCGTGCGGTACATGAAGCTGCTCGAGCTCGTCGCGGGGCCCGAGACGTCGCGCGAGACGATGGAGGCCGTGCGGCGGTTCGGCGAGGACGTGCTCGGCAAGGGCATCGTCGTCGGCAAGGACACGCCGAACTTCGTCGGCAACCGCATCGGGGCGCACGCGATGATGACCGCAATCCACCTGATGCTCGAGGAGGGCCTCGCGCCGGAGGACGTGGACGCCATCACCGGCGAGGCGATGGCGCACCCGAAGAGCGCGAGCTTCCGCACGGCCGATCTCGTCGGCGTCGATACGTTCGTCCATGTCGCCGACAACTGCTACGCGTCGCTGACGGGCGACGAGGACCGCAAGGTGTTCGAGGTCCCGGCGTACATCCGGACGATGGTCGAGAGGAAGCTCCTCGGCGACAAGACCAAGGGCGGGTTCTATCGCAGGGGCAAGACCGGGGAGATCGACACGTTCGACCCGAAGACGCTCGAGTACCGCGCGCGCGGGGGCGACAAGGAGATCCGCAACGCGACGAAGGAGATCGCGAAGATCGAGGACCCGCGCGAGCGCGTGCGCAAGCTCGTCGCGGCGCCGGGCAAGACGGGCGCGTTCGCGTGGAAGGTGATCTCGCGGTCCCTCTCGTACGCGGCGCGGCGGCTCGGCGAGATCACGGATGACGTGGGCGCGATCGATGACGCGATGAAGTGGGGCTACAACTGGGAGCTCGGGCCCTTCGAGACGTGGGAGGCGCTGGGGATCGACGCGACGATCGAGCGCATGAAGAAGGACGGGCTGGCGCTGCCCGCGAACATCGACGAGACGCTGAAGAAGACGCTCGGCAAGCGCCCGGCGGATCCGCGCACGGCGACGCTGACCGTGCTGCGCAAGGGGAGCGCGCCCGTGCTCAAGAACGACGGCGCCGAGGCGTGGGACCTGGGCGACGGCGTGCTCGGGCTCACCTTCAAGACGAAGGCGAACAGCATCGACCCGGACGTGATCAAGATGATCCACGACTCGGTCGCGAAGGCCGAGAGCGACTTCCGCGCGATGGTCCTCGCCAACGAGGGCGAGCACTTCTGCGTGGGCGCCAACCTCTTTCTCGTCGTCATGGCCGCCGGCCAGAAGCAGTGGGATCAGATTCGCGATCTCGTCGGCAACTTCCAGGGGGCGTGCCAGCGCATGAAGTACGCGAGCGTTCCGGTGGTCGCCGCGCCGTACGGCATGGCGCTCGGCGGCGGGCTCGAGGTGTGTCTCGGCGCCGGCAGCGTGCAGGCGGCGGCCGAGACGTACGCGGGGCTCGTCGAGGTGGGCGTCGGCATCGTGCCTGGCGGCGGTGGCACCATGAACCTCCTGTGGCGCGCGCTCGAGGGCGTCCCCGAGGGGGCGACGGTGGACACCTACGCGCTCGTGACCCAGGTGTTCAAGAACGTGGCCCTCGCGAGGGTCGCGACGAGCGCGGAGGAGGGCAAGGCGCTCGGGTACTTCCGGCGCGAGGCGGGCGTCACCTTCGATCGCGCGCGCCTGCTCGTCGACGCGAAGAAGCGCGCCATCGGCCTCGCCGAGAGCGGCTGGCATCCGGCGGCGCCGAGGGCCTACGTGCTCCCCGGGGAGAGCGGCATCGCGACGCTGCGCATGATGATCGGCACCCTGGTCGAAGCCGGCCAGGCGAGCGAGCACGACGCGAAGATCGCGACCAAGGTGGCCGAGATCCTCTGCGGCGGCGTGGC
>DASVWO010000006.1:0-4301 GCA_036393165.1 Polyangiaceae bacterium
CCGGCGAGGTGAAGCTGCTCGACTTCGGCGTCGCCACGGCGCTGACGCAGGGGTCCGACCGCAAGCCCACCGAGAAGGAGCGGGCCCTGCGCGGGTTCGCCATCTTCGGCACGCCCGAGTACATGGCCCCCGAGCAGGTGGCCGGCGACGCGGTCGACGGGCGCACCGACGTCTACGCCCTCGGCTGCGTCCTCTACGAGATGCTCACCGGGACGCGCGCCTTCGAGGGCCCCTCGAGCGTCGTCGTGATGGGCAAGCAGCTCCGCGACACGCCGCTGCCCCCGCGGGTTCAGGCGAAGACCCGGGCGATCCCGGCGACGCTCGACGCCATCGTGATGCGCGCCATCCGCAAGGACCCGGGAGAGCGCTTCGTGTCCGCCGCGGCCCTTCGTCTGGCGCTCGAGGAAGCGACGGCCGCACCGGCACGGCGCTGGGCGCGCGTGAAGCGCGCGGCGTCGACGCTCGCCTTCGGGGCGTGCCTCGTCGGCGCGGCCCTCGCGTCGGCGCAGTGGGCCCGGACGCACGCGACGCTGGCCGACGCGCCCGTGCCGACGGCCGCGACCGCGCCGACCGCCCCGTCGGCGCCGCCGCCGGTCGCCATGCAGGCTCCCCTGCCCGCGCAGCCAGTCGCCGCTCCCGAGGCGCCGCTCGTCGCGCCGTTGCCCACACCGGAGCACCACGCCGACGGTGCTCACACCGCGCGACCCGCGCATCCGCGGCGGGATCGCCTGCCCGAGCTGCGCGAGCCCGCGCGCGTCGCCACGAGCCGCTGACGCCTCGGCTTGTCTTCGGCAGCGCCGTGGGTACATTCCCGCTGCCTCGCCGATGGAGACGCTAGAGCTCGCGCCGCCGTCCATCGCGCTGGGAGGCAACCGTTACAAGGCGATCCTCTGGCTCGCGATCCCGACGGTCGTCGCGATGGTCTCGCAGAGCATCGTCAACGAGATCGACGTCGTCTACTTCTCGCACCTGCCGGTCCCCGAGTCGTCGTACGCGCAGGGCGCGCTGCTCCCGTCGCTGATCCTCTTCTGGGCCTTCGGCGGCAGCCTCGCGTCGATCAGCGTCGGCACGCAGGCGCTCGTCGCGCGCCGCTACGCGGAGGGCAACCGGCAGGCCGCCGGCAGCGTCCTCGCGAACGCAGTCTGGTTCTCGCTCGTCGCGGGCACGGTCTTCTCGGTGCTGGGCCTGGTGCTCCTGCCCTGGCTCGTGAGCCTCATCGTCGAGCGCCCGGAGGTGCGGGCCGTCGCGCTCTCCTACACGCGCTGGCGACTGCTCGGCGTGGTCTCGATGGTCGCCACCATGGCCATCAAGGCGTTCTTCGACGGCATCGGCAAGACGTACGTGCACTTCGTCGCCGCCATCGTGATGAACATCTTCAACGTCATCCTCTGCTGGATGTTCATCTTCGGGCACCTCGGCGCCCCTCGCATGGGCGCGCCCGGCGCCGGGCTCGCCGCCTTCCTGGCGACGTGGATCGGCCTCGCCATCATGCTGCTCTACGCCTGGGCCGTTCGCGGTGACTACCGTTTCATGCGCTGGTCGAACGTCTCGCGCACGACCACCTGGACGCTGCTCAAGCTCTCGGTGCCGGCCGCCATCGCGGTGCTCGTCATGATGAGCGGGTTCGGCCTGTTCGCCTGGATCGTCGGCAAGCTCGACGAAGGGAGCGTCGGCGAGGCGGTCAACAGCGCCGCGAACACCGACATCGTCGAGACGCTCAAGCTCACCTTCACCGCGTGCATGGCCTTCGGGACCGCCACGGCGACGCTCATCGGGCAGGCGCTCGGTCGCAAGCAGCCGGACGAGGCGCAGAAGTGGGGCTGGGCGAGCGTGCGGCTGGGGATGGTCATCTTCGGCGTCGTCGGCCTCTGCATCGGCGTCTTCTTCACGCACCCGCTCGCGCACTTCCTGTCCAACTCGATCGCCGTGCGGCACGCCATGATCTTCCCGATGCGCATCATGGGCATCGCGATGCCGGTCATCGCCGCGGCCATGATCCTCAGCGAGGGTCTCTTCGGCGCCGGCTGCACCAAATACGTGGCGGGGGCGCAGTTCTTCGCGATCTTCGGCTGGCTCCTTCCGGCGGCCTACGTGCTCGGCCTGAAGATGGACCTCGGCCTTCGCGGGATCTGGATCGCCGCCTTCGGTTACGCGTGCATCGCCGCGGTCGCGATGGTCGGCAAGTTCGCCGGCGGCAGCTGGAAGAACATCAGGTTGTAGCGGCAGAGAGGGCGCGCTCGATGGCGCTCACGTCGAGCAGCTTGTACTCGCCGATGGGCTCCGTCGGGTCCTTCACCGGGCGCCCCTCCTCGTCCACGAAGCGCGCGCCGTCGCGGAAGCAGTGCCGGTCGAAGAAGCTGCCGGGGAGGAGCGGCTCGCTGCGCACCGTCTCGAAGAGCCCGTGCGACCAGGGCGCCCGCGTCGTGAGCATGGGCGGCACGAGCAGCTCGTCGCGCGCGAGCGCCTCGCCCGCGTACACGTAGACGAGGATGCACCCGTGCGTCGGCCCGACGATGGCCTCGGTCGAGACGACGCGCCCGAGGACCCCGCGCCCGCGCACCGTGAAGACGTCCCCGACGAGGGGCTCCTTCATGACCGGCTCCTTGGGGCGGGCCGATCGGCGTAATGCCGAGGACGAGCACCGCCGTTCGAGGTACGGGCACGTGGCACGAGGACGAGGACGTGAACGTCCTGTCGAGTACGACGACGAGCACGAGGACGTAGACCAGCACGCGCGCCCGCTCGTGCTCGTTCTCGTGTCACGTGCCCGTACTTCGAACCACGTGCTCGAAGAGTCGCAAGCGCCCCCAACCGTCTCACTTCTTCCCCGTGCAGTCCTCGAAGTCCGGATTGCAGCCCGCGTCCGGCGTGACATCCGGGTTGTCCTCGTCCGGCGCCGCCGAGCCCGCGGGCACGGGCGCCTCGGGGAGCTGGCCGTTCGGGTACTTCTGCATGTCCGCGAGGCTGCACGGCTGCGGGTTGCTCGGGTCCTCCTGCACGCACTCCATCATCCACGCGTCGCGCGGCGGCAGGTTGTCCTTCTCGGCCTTGGCCCGCGCCGCCGCCACGTCCTTCGCCACCGCGACGTCGCTGAACCAGGGCACGTAGCTCACCGCGAGGAGGCCGATGGCCAGGATGCCCACGAAGGGCATGACGACGCGATACAAGCTGGCCACGGGCCGGTTGAAGCGGAAGCTCGAGATGAACAGGTTCAACCCGAGCGGCGGCATGCAGTACGCGATCTCGAGATTGAGCAGGAAGATCATCGCCAGCTGGAACGGCGACATCTTCTCCGACGGGTTCATGTTCCCGATCTTCGCCACGAACGGCAGGATGAGCGGCACCGCCACGAGGATCGCGCTGAATCCCTCCATGAGCATGCCCAGCACGAGCAGGAACACGTTCATGACCAGCAGGAACTGCCACATGTGCTTGATGCCGACGCCCATCATGAAGTCGAGCACCTTCATCGGCACGTGCTGGTCGACGACGTAGTTCATCAGCGCGTTCGCCATCGAGAGGATCAGGATGATCGCGCCCGCGAGGCTCATCGACGCCTTCGCGATGCGCACCAGGTCCTTCTTCCAGGACAGGTCGCGATAGACGAAGAACTCGATGATCACGGTGTAGAAGGCCACGAGCCCCGCGGCCTCGTCGATCGACGTGAGCCCCGTCCCCAGGCCCGCGCCGAGGAGGACCGGGATGAGGAGCTCCCACTTCAGCTCCCAGATGGCGCGCCCCATGCGCCGGAGCTCGGGCGGCTCACGGTCCACCTTCTCTTTGCTGCCGACCCACGCCGAGTAGACGCTGAGGAGCAGGATGACCAGGAACCCCGGGACGAGGACCGCCTTGAACGCCTCGTTGAAGTCGACGTGCGCCACCAGCGCGTACACCAGCAGCGGGAGCGACATGGGAAGGAGCAAGCCGACGCTTCCTCCCGTCGTCACGAGGCCGAGCGCGAACTTCTCGGAGTAGCGCTGCTTGCGGAGCGCCGGGTAGAGCAGCCCGCCGATGGCGATGATGGTCACGCCGCTCCCGCCCGTGAGGACCGTGAAGACGGCGCTCGCGATGACCGCCACGATCGCCAGGCCCCCGGGCATCCACCCGAGCACCGTGCGCGCCGCCGCCACGAGACGGTCCGGCGTCTTCGCCTCGGCGAGCACGTAGCCGACGAACGTGAAGAGCGGGATCGTCACGAGGATCGGCGAGTCGGCGAAGCGCTCGTCGAGCACCGTCGGCGCGATGAAGCGCAGGTGGTGGTACGTCTTGTCCGGGTGCGCGAGCCACAGGAGCTCCGCCGA
>DASVWO010000007.1:0-11214 GCA_036393165.1 Polyangiaceae bacterium
CGTACACCCGCGCGACGGCCGGGCGCAGGCCCGCCTGGAACATCGCGCGCATCGCGTCCCACGCGTGCCTCGTCGTCGGGAAGGACCAGGAGCCGAAACCCCGCGACTCCGGGCGCGGATGAAGCCGCAGCGTGGCGCTCGTGACGACGGCCATCGTTCCCTCGCTGCCCACGACCAGCGGCACGAGGTCGGGCGCGCTCGTGCGCCGGCGCAGCGTCACCACGTCGCCGCGACCGGTGACGCACTCGAGCGCCGCCACCATGTCCTCGATCTTCCCGTACGCGCCCGAGCACTGGCCCGCGCTCCGTGCCGCGACCCAGCCGCCGACCGTGCTGCACAGGATCGAGGACGGGAAGTGCCCGAGCGTGAAGCCTGCGCGGTCGAGGGCCTGCTCGAGCGGCACGCCCATGTGCCCCGCCTCCACGTCCACGAGCGGCGCGGCGGCGTCCAGCTTGCGGATGCGCCCCATGCGCTTCACGTCCACGACCACCACGTCCTCGCGCGGCATCACGCCGCCGCACACGCCGCTCCCCGCGCCGAACGGGACGAGCGCAACGCCTCGCTCGCTCGCCCATCGCACGAGGGCCGCCACGTCCTCGGTGCGCTCGGGCCACACCACGACTCCGGGCCGGTGATCGGCGGGCCGCCCGCCGCGGACATCCAGGTGGTGCCGCGGCCAGAGGTCGCGCGCGTAGGCGACGCGATCCGCCTCGTCGACGCTGGCGCGCATCGCCGGGAAAGCGTGCGTCAGGTCGCGCGCGAGCGGAGGGCCGGCGGCGCTCATCGCCCGCTCACTCGCCGTCGTAGTCGGCCACGCCGACGAGCGCGAGCTGTCCGTCTGCCCAGCCGAACCACGCGTGCTGCGAGTCGGCGCCGGCGCTCCACACGCAGTAGGGCCGCGTGGCGCTGCACTCGATGTCGGGGCAGTGCACGCCGAGGTCGCGCACGTCTCCCGGCCCGACCTTCGCAGAAGGGACCACCTTCGGCCGCCACGTCGGCATGCCCGGCTGATCGAAGAGCAGCACGCGCGCGTCGGCCGTCGCCACGCGCCGGAAGCCCGCGGGGGTGCGGGCCGTCGACAGCACGCGGCACGCGTCTTCGCGCGACACGCCGCGGGCCGGGAGCGTCGCAGCTGCGTGCGCCGCGGCGTGGGAGTCGGGAGCGTCCATCGTCGCGAGCGCCGTCGCCAGGTCCGGAGCGAGCGTCGTCGGCTGCACCGATGCTGGCGGCGCGAGGAACACCTGCGTCCACGCGAGCGGCGTCGTGTCGTCGCGCTTGCCGACCATGCGCAGCACGACGTCGGTGCGCCCGTCGCCGTCGACGTCTGCGAAGGCTACGTCCCACACCGGCGCAGGCGCGCCGTGGAGGGGCGGCGCGTCGACGAGGAAGACACGGGCCGCGTCGCCTTCGCGCACGGCGATCGCAGGCACGCCGGGCTCGAGGTCGGTGAGGCCCACCCCGATGGTGCCGCCGGCCGCCGTCAGCGGCGCTTGCCCGAGCACCTGCTGGACCTCGTGCGCACGCTCTCGGAGCACCGTCGCCGTCACGTCCGAGTCCATCGACGCGTCCACCTCGTGGCGCATGCCCGGCGTCGTCGCGCGCGGCGCGACCGCGTCCTCCACGACGGAGTGGATCATCCAGCGTCCGCCCTCCACGACGAACCGCACGACCGCGCGTCCTCGCTCGGTCCACGACTCGCATGCGTCCACGCCGCACGCCTGCGTCTCGAGCGCGTCGTGCACGATCGCCAGCGCCCTGTCGGCGAGCGGCGAAGGCGCAGCGCCCTGTCCGTCGAGGTGCGCTTGCTTCTGCACGAACGTGGACTGCCACAGCGCCCCGACGTCGGCTCCCTCGCTGGCGAGCGCCTTCACGAGCGCGCCGCTCGACGTGCTCGCCGCGCGCAGCGTCGACAGAAGAGACACGGCGTTGCGGGTCGCGGTGCCGAGCGACGGCGGCTGCCCGAGGCGAGCCGCGAGATCGTCGAGATCGTGCACGTCCGCGAGCGCGAGCGGGGACACGTCGAACGGCGACCGGCCGCCGTCGATCCACACGCCTCGCAGCCCGCCGGGTTGATCGAGCACGGCGCGCGTCTCGAGCAGCACGTACGCGACTCCCCCGGAGAGGATGCCGCCGAGCACGCGCACGCCCGTCGGCCAGTGATCGACCGGCACCACGGTGACGGTGCCGTCGGTCGCGCGGGTGACATGCCACGCGCCGAGGGCCACGTCGGCGCTCCCCGTGAAGGCGAGCCATCGCTGCCGACCCGACGCTTCGGGGGCGAGCGCCAGCGGCTGCGCGTGCGGCTCTCCGTGCGTCGACATCGCGGCGGCCATCGACTCCGGCCAAGCGCGCGGCGGCGCGACCGGCTGAGCCGATGCCGATGCGGGCGCGCTCGCGACCGCCGGAGCCGAGCTGGCCGCCGGCGGTGTCTGAATCACCGGCGCCTTTCCCGCGCCGCAGCCCGCGGCGTACGCGCAAGGCAAGAGGAGAGCAGCCGCACCGGCGAGCCTTGCCTCCCGCGCCATGCGTGCACGAGTACCAGCGCCTGCACACCAGGTCGAGCCTCGCGGCGCCCTTGCGCCGGGCCGGCCGAGGACGTACCTGATTGCGCTGCTCCGGAGCTCATGCCCCCCTCCACCCCTCCCAGGTCCCAACCGCGTCCGTTCCTCGAGGCCGTCCGCTCCGGCGTCCTGGTGCTCGACGGCGCCATGGGCACCCAGCTCTACGAGCGCGGGATCCTCTACAGCACGTGCTTCGAGGAGCTGAACGTCTCGCGGCCCGAGGTCGTGGGCAAGGTACACGACGACTACGTGCGCGCCGGCGCGCAGGTGATCGAGTCGAACACCTTCGGCGCGACCGCCTTGCGGCTCGAGAGGTTCGGGCTGCAAGCGCGTGTCCAGGAGCTCAACACGGCCGGCGTGCGCATCGCTCGCGGGGCCGCGAATGCCACCGGTGCCTACGTCGCTGGCGCGATCGGCCCGAGCGGATACTTCCTCGGCGAGGGCGGGCAGGGGAGCGCCGAGGACCTGGCCAAGGTGAAGGCGGCGTTCGCCGAGCAGGCCCGCGCGCTCGTGGCCGAGGGCGTCGACGCCCTCATGGTCGAGACCATCCGGCAGACGCCCGAGCTGCGCGTCGCCGTCGAGGCGGCGGTGGCCGCGGCGGAGGGGCGCGTGCCGGTCATCGCGAGCGTGTCGCTCGACGAATCGGGGCGCATGGCCGAGGGCACCATGGCCGAGGAGGTCGCGAGGCTCGCGCGCGAGTGGGGCGCCGACGTCGTGGGCGTCAACTGCTCGGACGGACCGATGGCGGTCCTCGCGGCGGTCGAGAAGATGGTGCCCGTCGGTCTGCCGGTGCTCGCGATGCCGAACGCCGGTCTCCCCCGGCGTGTCGACGAGCGCATGGTTTACGTGTCGACGCCGGAATACTTCGGCATCTACGCGCGGCGCATGGTGCGCGTCGGCGTGCGTCTCGTCGGCGGCTGCTGCGGGACGACGCCGGAGCACATCAAGCGCATCGCCGCGGCCGCGCGCATGGCGGCGGGCGTCGCCGAGCCCGAGCGCGGCGACGACGACCTCTCGCGCGCCGACATCTCGGGCATCATCCCCGCGATCCTCCCGGGCGCGATGCAGCCGGTGCCGTTCGAGCAGCGGAGCACCCTCGCGCAGAAGATGGCGCAGAAGCGGTTCGTCGTGTCGGTCGAGGTGAATCCGCCGATCGGTCTCGATCCGTCGAAGGCCATCGCCGCCGCCCGCATGCTCCACGAGGGCGGCGTCGACGTCGTCAACATCGCCGACGGGGCGCGGGCGCAGGCGAGGATGAGCAACCTAGCGCTCGCGGTGCGCGTGCAGCGCGAGGCCGGGGTCGAGACGATCCTCCACGTCTGCGGGCGCGACCGGAACCTGCTCGGGACGCTCGCGCACCTCCTGGGCGCGCACGACCTCGGCGTGCGCAACCTCGTCGTCATCACCGGCGACCCGCCGAAGATGGGCGACTTCCCGGACGCCACCGCCGTCTACGATCTGGACTCGATCGGCATCCTGAAGCTCGCCTCGCGCCTCAACCACGGCGTCGATCCGGGTGGCAAGCCGCTCGGCGCGACGACGCGCTTCCTGCTGGCGACCGGCGCGGAGCCGGCCGCGCTCAACTACGTTCGCGAAATCGAGCGGCTGCGCGAGAAGAAGGCGGCCGGCGCCGAGATCGTGATGACGCAGCCGGTGTATGACCCGGGCGTGCTCGATCGGTTCCTCGACGACGCCGCGCGCATCGGGCTGCCTGTCCTCGTCGGGCTCCTGCCGCTGGCGAGCTACCGCAACGCGGAGTTCCTCCACAACGAGGTGCCCGGCATGCAGGTGCCCGATGCCGTGCGGGAGCGCATGCGCAAAGCGGGCAGCGGCGCCGCCGCGCGCAAGGAGGGCGTGGCCATCGCGCGCGAGATGCTCTCGGCGGTCCGCACGCGCGTCGCGGGCGCGTACGTCATGCCCCCGCTCGAGCGCTACGAGCTGGCGCTGGAAGTGGTGGACGGATTCCTGGAGAAGGGATGAGGACGCGGCGGCTCGCGCTCCTCGGGGTTCTCGCGCTCGTTGCGTGCCGGAAGGCCGGGAGCGACGCCGCGGGTACGACGGATGCCGGTGCCGGCACCACGAACGCCGCGGAGGCTGCGACCACGGCACAGCCGGTCGTGGTGCCCGCGCGCTGCAAGGCGACCGGCGCCGGGGTGGCGCTCGTGGGCGCGGGCGCTGCGGAGGACCTGGAGCTGGGCGACGCAGTGGCCGTCGCCGACGGGTGGGCCGTCGGCATCGTGCACAAGGTTGGAGCTTCGCGGATGGCGGCGATCGCCTTCCTCGGGCCCGACGCCACCCTCGCACGTGTCGTCGATCTCGCCCCCACGCTCGGGGACGCTTCTCCGCCGCACCTCGCCGCGCGCGGCACGGATCTGCTCGCGGCCTCGTATGCGCTCTCGAAGCGCACCGACGTGCGCGAGCTCACGCTCTATCTCGTGCCGAAGACGGCGGACCCGAAAGTGATCGCGACGATCCCGCAGCAGCGTGACGACTCGCTCGCGTTCGATCTCGCGCCGGGGCTCGTCGTGTGGGACGAGGCCATCGCGAAGCCTTCGCCTCGTGGCGTGATCCGGGCCGCCGAGCTGATGCCGGGCGATCAGGTCGGCGCTGCGCACGACGTCTCGCCGCCCGAGTCGGACGCCGAGATGCCTCGCCTCGCGCCCGCCGCGCACGGCTACACCGTCTTCTGGCTCGCGCGCCGACCCGAGGCGCAAGCATCCGATGCTGCCGCACCCGCAGAAGCCGTGGGGGACGTCCGTGCGTACTCGTGGCTCGAATCGAGCGGCACTCCCACTCACCGGCTCACGTCGGCGACGGGCCACGTCTCTGCGTTCGACGTCGCGCCGCTCGCGGCTGGCGACGCGCTCGTCGTCGCGCGCGACGACGGCGAAGCGGTCGACGGCTCCGGAGGTGCGCTCCTTCGCATCCGCGTGCACGCTGGCGGCGCGGATCCGCCTCTCGCGCTGCCCGAGGATGGGCTCGGCCGTGGTGCTCCCGTGTTCGTCGACGCGCCGACGCCATGGCTGTCGTGGATCGGGCCCCACGAGGCAGCGAGGCTGCTGCCGCTGGATGCGAACGGAACGCCCGTCGGCCCCCCGAGCGCAGAAGCGGAGCTGGACGACGCGCGTCCACTCGCGTTCCTCCAGGGGGCCGTTCAGCCCCCGCGGATCCTCGCGGCAGCCCCCGGAGACGCCGTCGCCCAGCTGCGCGTCCTCGCTTGCGCGGGACGCTGAGTGAAACCGCAGAGCTTCCGTCCGGCGCGCCTTTGGACTACGTTTCGCCGCGTGCCGCACCTCGCGCCGGGGCCCATAGCTCAATCGGTCAGAGCCCCCGGCTCATAACCGGGCCGTTCCTGGTTCGAACCCAGGTGGGCCCACTCGGCAAACTTGCGCTATGTAATTCGGACCCCCTTCTTCCTCGTCCCGGAGTCACGCATTGAGCATCCCCGAACAGATTCGAGCCCTAGAGAGACTGGCCCAGGTCGACGCAGAACTGAAAATACTTGAAGAGGAGCTCGGGCAAGAGCAGTCGACGCTCGATGGACTCAAGTCCGGCATCGCACGGCTGGACGAGAAGCTGCAGGCGGACAACGCCGCGCTCGAGACGATGGACAAGGCGCGAGGGGAGCTGATTCAGGACGTGCGGAACATGACCCAGCAGCTCGACCATTCGCGCGAGAAGCTGGGGCGGTCGCGGACGGAGCGCGAGGCCAATGCCGCGCAGCGCGAGCTCGAGGAGCTGAGGAAGCTCGTTCGGGACCGCGAGGAGGAGATCGGCAAGCTCACCGCCGACGCCGACGCCCAGCGCCAGCAGATGGAGGCCACGAGCGCCGAGCACAAGAAGCTGCAGGACGAGCTTTCCTCGCGCGAGGAAGGCATCCGGTCGAAGGTCGGAGAGGTCGACGGCAAGCTCCAGGGCAAGAGGGGCGAGCGCGACGTCGCGGTCAAGGCGCTGCCCCCGCAGCTCTACCGCCGCTACGAGATGATCCGGTCCAAGCGCGGCACCGCCATCGCCCAGACGACCGACGGCACCTGCAAGGCCTGCCACATGTCGCTCCCGCCGCAGGTCTTCCACCGCCTGCGCCGCGAGCCGCTCCTCGAGCAGTGCCCCTCCTGCAACCGCATCATCTACTTCGCCCCCGCCGACACGGCGTCGATCGGCGAAGGGCATGCGGGCTAGGCAACTGGCCCGGCAGGGCGATACGCTGGGCCAGGCGTGAAGAGCTGCCCGGTCTGTCAGCGCACGTTCCCGAACGACGCCGGCTTCTGCCCTGCCGACGGTACGCCGCTCACGCAGGCGAGCCTCGCGCCCGTCGCGCCGAACACCGAGGACCCGCGCATCGGCGCGCGTCTGTGCGGCCGTTACGACATCCGCCGCGTCGTCGCCGACGGCGGGATGGGCCGCGTCTACGAGGGCATCGACAAGCAGACCGACACGCGCATCGCCGTGAAGGTGCTCCACGAGGACGTCTCGAAGGACGAGGTGTCGCTCGAGCGCTTCAAGCGCGAGTACGAGATCAGCGCGCAGCTGCCGCACGAGCACATCGTGAAGGTGCTCGATTTCCAGCGCGACATGGTGTCGTCCACGTGGATGCTCATCATGGAGTTCCTCGACGGCGAGGAGCTCCGCTACGTGCTCAAGCGCGAGAAGGTGCTCCCGCCCGAGCGCCTCGTTCGCATGATCTCGCAGGTCGCCATAGGCCTCGACGGCGCGCACGGGCGCAACCTGATTCACCGTGACCTGAAGCCGGACAACATCTTCCTCTGCGGGACGCGCGAGGGGGACATCGTCAAGCTGCTCGACTTCGGATCGGTCAAGGACCAGAGCGGCAACCGCAAGAAACTCACCGTGCTCGGGACGACGATCGGGAGCCCGTATTACATGGCGCCCGAGCAGGCGCAGGGCCTCGAGTCGATCGATCGGCGCGCCGACGTGTTCGCGCTCGCGGCGCTGACGTACGAGTGCATGACCGGCGAGGTGCCCTTCGCAGGCAACAACGGGCCGTCGATCCTGCTTGCGATCCTCACGAAGGAGCCCGTGCCCCCGAGCACCAAGAAGCCCAAGTACCCCATCCCGCCGTCGATGGACGACGTGATCGAGTTGGGGCTCGCGAAGAACCCGAACATCCGGACGAAGAGCGTCGGCGAGCTCGCGGATGCCGTGGGGCACGCCTACGGGCTCGCCGGCGACCACCTGCAGTGGGCGAGGATGCCGCAGGCGGAGCTCGGGCGACAGATCGCCGAGGCTGCGCCGCGCGTGATGGTTCCGAAGGTGGCGGCGCTCGACGTGGCGGCCGATCCTTTCGCGGCTCCTCCTCCCGGTGCAGGTGGAGGGCCCGTCGTCACGCAGCCGATCCCGCAGCAGCAGCAGATGCAGTACCAGGGGCGCCAGGGAATGGATCAGGCGTTCCAGGCGACGCGCGAGGCGGAGCTCCAGGTCGCCGGTGTCCCGTCGGGCAAGCCGGGGTGGTTGCTGCCGGTCGTCGTGGGGCTTCTGGCGCTCGTCGTCGGTGGAGCGGTGACGCTCGCCGTCATGATGCACTGAGGACCGACCGCTGAGAATGTGACGTGACCTTTACGCAAAGGGTCATGGACTTTCGGTTCATTGTCCTGACCGTGACGGTCAGCGACGCTCGCGTCGCTTCAGCGCGAGACGCTCCGCGGCCGTGAGGGGGCGCTCCGGGAGAGGAGCAGGGGGCGAAGCGGACGCGCCGAGGACGGCGGGAGGGGCTTGCGCGAGCGGAGGCGCGGGCGGCGGATGCGCAAGGGTCACGAGCTTCACCGGAGGCGGCAGGTCGACTGCAACGGGGGCCGCCTCCTTGCGTCGCTTCGCGAGGATCGCGTCGCGGAGGCGCTCCTGCTCGGCGATCGCGAGCGCTTGCTCCCGGGCGGCCTGCCGCGCGAGCTCGTGGCGCTTGCGGGCCGACTCGTCTCGCCAGCCCCGGACGCGCTTGCCGACGGCCGCCACGACGTCCGGGACGCCGATGCGGCGCGCGGCGACGGCGAGGAGCATCGCGATCGCAGCGAGGATGACGAGGGGCGGCGTGACGGGTCGGTAGGCAAAGCGGCGGCCGGCGCGATCGTCGAAGAGGCCCGCGAGCGTGTCGCGCAGCTTGCCTCCGGTCATCGACGCGATGCGACCGAGGAGCACGCGATCGGTGCCGGTCGGGCGCAGCTCCTCGCCGGCGCCGAGGATGGCTCCCATGGTGCCCACCGCCTCGCCGGTGACCTCGTCCTTCGCGGCGACCATGTACGTGCCCGGTCGCGACAGCGGCACCGTCGCGCCGTATCGGCCGGCGCCGACCGCGTCGAGCGCGATGTCGCGCACGAAGCCGTCGGGCCCGGCCACATGCGCGGTGAGACGCCGGAACGTCTGCGCCCGACCATCGTCGCCCACGACGTCGGCGCGCACGTGGAGCTCGCCGCCGCTCGCGTCGGTCTCCAGGCGCACCCGCGGATCCTCGCTCTTGCGCGCGACGTCTCGCCCGAGCTGCCCGAAGAGCTTCGCCGCATCCGGCCAGGCGAGCCACTTCTGGCCCCAGCGGTCCTTGTAGTCGCTCGTGAAGGCCGCCGCCCGGCCGATGCCGACGCTCCACGTGGCGAGCACCGGATCGTCCTCGGGCCCCCCGAGCAGCACCGTCGCGCGCGGCTTGGGCATCGCGACGACGTAACCCTCGAGCAGCGGCTGCTTGTCGAAGTCGAGGCCCTTGGTGGGTGCGCCTGGCATGCCGAGGGACGCCTTGAAGGGGATCTCGTGGATCGAGCTCCGCGCCGCCAGGATCGTCTCCTGCGTGAAGACCGAGGGCAGCTTCGTGGCGTCCTCGATGAGGTAGAAGCGGCCGCCGCCAATCTTCGAGAGCACCTCGAGCTCGGGCGAGTCGCTCCCGCGCCCGAGCGAGATGACGCTCGTGGTCATCCCGTGGTCGTACGCGTTGCGCACGATCTCGCGGCAGCCGGCGATCTGCTCGGCGTCCGACCCGTCGGCAAAGAGGAGCAGGTGCTTCAGGTTGACGCTCTCGTTGGCGAGCGACTCGTAGCCGGCGCGCAGGGCCAGGTCGGTGTAGATGCCGCCGCCGCCGACGCCGACCGAGCGGATCGCCTCGCCGATCGACTTGGCGTCGGTCACCGGTGCCATCGGCACGGTCCAGCGCACGATCGTGTCGACGTGCTCGACGCCGAGCCGGTCGCCGGGGCCGAGCAGCGACGCCGACCGCGCGGCCGCTTCGTTCGCGAGCTCGAGCTTCGTGTGCCCGCTCACGGTGGCGCCCATCGATCCGCTGTAGTCGATGGCGATCACCTCGGCGAGGGACGCGCGGCGCTTCTCCTGCTTCAAGTCGAAGGCGAGCGGGGAGACCTCTTCGATCGAGGTGCGCGCGTAGCCGCCAGGGCCCATCGACCGGTCGCCTCCCATCAGGAGCAGACCGCCGCCGAGGTCGCGCGCGTACGCGGCGATCGCGTCGATCTGCGACTTCGCGAGATCGGTCGCCCGTACGTCGCTCAGGACGACGAGGTCGTACGGCGCGAGCCCGCCGATGTCGTCGGGCACGCCCGAAGTGCTCCGCTCGACGGTGCGGAAGCCGCTCGACTCGAGCGCCTTGCGCATCGGGCTGCCGTGCCCGACGTCGCCCTCGAGCACGAGGGCCAGCGCCTCGCCGCGCACGCGCACGAAGGCGCTGCCGTCGTTGTCGTCGGGCGCCTGGTCGGCGTTCGGGTCCACAGCGGTGAGCGCCACGTCGTAGCGATGCAACCCAGGCTGCTCGACCGTCTCGCGCAGGCGCAGCACGTCCTCGCCGGCGGAAACGTGGGCGCGCACGATGCGCACGTCGCCGTCGTCGCGCCGGACGCGCAGATCCACGTCCGTCTCGGTCGGGCTCGACGTCACGACGCGCAGCTCGAAGGGCTCGCTCTCGTCGACGCGCGGCGGCGCACGCACGCTGACGACGCGAACGTCCGGCACGCGCTTCTGGTCGAGCGGTACGACGTCGATGGCCACGTCGGCAGCCGCCGCGGCCGATGCCGCAGCGAGGACATCGCCGCGCGTCTGCACCCCGTCACTCACGAGAACGACACGGCCGACCGCGTCCGCCGGAAGCTCGGCGAGAGAGCGTCGGATCGCGGCTTCCAGGTCGGTCGCATCACGGCCCACCTCGACGCGCTGGGGCAGCGACGTCTCGCCGCGCGGGCGCGGAGGATCCTCGACCGCGGCGCCGGCGCCGAAGACGATCGTCCCGATGCGATCGTCCTCGTGCATCGACTTCTCGGCGACCTGGAGCTCGGTCCGTACGCGCGCGTCGGCGCCGGGCACGAGGTCCATCGAGCGGGAGCGATCGACCGCGACGATCACCGCGATGCGATCGAGAGGCTTGCCGATCTCCGGCTCGGTGACGACGAGCGCGGCCGCCAGGGCGGCGAGCGCGGACATCGCCGTGACCGTCGCACGCCGGCCGCGTCCCATGCGCGCGGGAAGGCGCGAGAGGCGCAGCGCGACGACCACGGCGACGCCGGCGACGAATACGAGCGCCAGCGGATAGCGGAAGCGCAGGTACGTCTCTCTGGCGATGCCCGCTACGGCGAGCCCCTCGTACACGAGGAGTCCCGCCGCTCCCAGGATGATGGCGACTCCCGCCGGCCGCAGAATGCCTCGGCGGCGTGTC
>DASVWO010000008.1:0-19444 GCA_036393165.1 Polyangiaceae bacterium
ACGACGTGCCCCTCCCCCTGCTCGACCATGCGCGGCACGAAGGCGCGAACTCCGTGGATGACGCCCCAGAGGTTGACGCCGATGGTCCACTCCCAGTCGCTCAGCGCCTGCTGCCAGCCGAGGCCGCCCGCGCCGACGCCCGCGTTGTTGCACACGACGTGCGCCGTGCCGAAGCGCTCGAACGTCTTGCGCGCGAGCGCCTCGATGTCCTCGCGCTTCGACACGTCCGTGCGCACGCCCACCGCATCGGCCCCGCCCTTGCCGATGGCCTCGACCGCCTCGGCCAGCGGCTTCTCCTCGACGTCGGCGAGCACGACCTTCATCCCCTCGCGCGCGAAGCGCTCGGCCATGGCGCGCCCGATGCCGCTCGCTGCCCCCGTGACGACGGCGACCTTGCCCTTCAGATCTCGCATGGGACCTCCGGCCGCGTTATACGCGTAGTCGATGCGGACCACCATGCACGCAGCCGCGCTCGTCGCCGTAGGCGCTCTCGCCGCGCTCGCCGCCTGCAACAAGACGTCGGCCAGCCCGCCGATGGTCACCGCCCCCGTGGGCAGCGGCGCGCCCCAGGCCACGACGCCGCCCGTGGCGAGCACGCCCCCCGCCTCGAGCGACGAGTCGATGCTCGGCCCCGGCCCCGCGGACGACAACGCCGCCGACGCGGGCAACGCCCAGTACCGCGCGTGCCAGCAGGACGCCGACTGCACCGCGGTGCCTCGCGTCGGCTGCTGCAACAACGGCTGGCTCGAGGCGGTCAACGTCGGGCAGAAGGACGCCTACGCGAAGTCGTTCACCTGCCCCCAGCCCCGCCCGATGTGCCCCATGTACATGGTGCACGACACGCGCACGCCCCGGTGCGACCCGGGTACGCACCTGTGCACGATGGTGAACGCCCACCCCTGACGTCGGGCGCGGACGGAATCGGCCCGCTTCTGGCAATCGTTCTCCCGGCGAAGGGACACGATCGCCATGAAGCTCGGTTTGCTTGCCTTTCCCGATGCGATGCTCGTCGCGGGGCGTGTCCAGGCAGCCCCGTCGGTGTGGGCGGTGGACGACGGGGAGAAGATACGGCGTGACGCCATCGACACGCCGTTCGAGCACGGCGTGGACAACCCGGTGTGGCAGCCAGGTCAGCCGGTGCGCCTCTTCGCGATGCGCAACGAGTCGGTCGCGATGCAGGTGGTCGTCGAGGCGGACGCGCAAGCGCTCGACGGCGTGACCGTGGACCTCCTCGCGCTCGACGGTCCGGACGGCGCGCACATCGCGGACACGGGCATACCGGCGCACGCCGTGGGGCGGCCCGTGGAGCGCTTCGTCGAGCACTTCGTGAACGTGCGGCGTGCCTCGGGAGGCAAGACGGCGGGCGAGTCGCTCGGCTGGGAGCCGGGGTCGGGACCGGCGCCCTACGCATGGGTGGG
This sequence comes from Polyangiaceae bacterium, assembly GCA_036393165.1. Classification (GTDB taxonomy): domain Bacteria; phylum Myxococcota_A; class Polyangia; order Polyangiales; family Polyangiaceae; genus Palsa-1150. Next base: position 1,419 of record DASVWO010000008.1, read on the forward strand.
CATGGTGCCCGACGCACTCATCCCGGTGGAGCACGCGCCGTCGTGGGACGCGTATCCGATGCACGTCGAGCCCCGCACGAACGCCGTCGTGTGGATCGACCTCAACGTTCCGCGCGACCAGCACGCGGGCACCTACCGCGGCGAGGTCCGCGTGCAGGCCGGCAAGGTGCCGCTCGCGACGCTGCCGGTGGAGCTCGAGGTCGCCGACGCGATGCTGCCCGATCGCACCGTCGACGCGATGGTCTATTACGACCACGAGCTGTTCGAGAAGCGCGAGGGCGGCGGCGCCGAGCAGCCGATGTGGCAGCTCCTGCACGCGCACCGCATCGCCGCGATGCACGACGCCACGGCGCCGGAGGACCTGCAGCGCCAGCGCGCCGCGCTCGACGGCTCCCTCTTCGTGCGCGCGCGCGGCTACCTCGGGCCGGCGCCTGGGCTGGGCGCCGGGGTGCTCTCCTTCGGCGCGTACGGCGCGCTCGGCGACCCGAGCGACGCGGCGATGTCGCAGCTGCAGGCGCTGGCCGACACGGCGAGCGAGCTGCACCTCTTCGGCGCGGCCGATGTGTTCCTCTACGCCGCGGACGAGCGCTGCTCCAGCCCCCGGGGCGGCGCGTGGCGCAAGCTCATCGCCGAGTCGACCGATCCCGCGGTGCGGCGCGTGCGCGTCGCGTGGACGTGCTCGCAGGACCCCAGCGCGCAGCCCGTGGACGTCGCGATGCTGAACTCGACGTGGGACCCCGCGCAGGTCAAGGAGGCGCGCGACCAGGGCAAGCAGGTGTGGGAATACAACGGGTCGCTGCCGCGCACCGGCACGTTCCTGCTCGACGCCGACGCCGTCTCGCCGCGGGTCAACGGGTGGCTCCAGGCCATCTACGGCATCCCGCGCTGGTTCTACTGGGACGCGGCGCACTGGAGCGACCAGCACGAGACGGAGCCGGTGGACCCGTACGAAGATCCCGAGGGCTTCCACAACGACGACGGCGACTGGGCCAACGGCGACGGCCTGCTCGTGTACCCGGGCACCCAGGGCAGCACGTTTCCCGAGCACTCGATCGGCATCCAGGGCGTCGTGCCCTCCATCCGCCTGAAGAACTGGAGGCGCGGCATCGAGGACGCCGGCTACCTGCAGATGGCGCGCGAGCGCGATCCGGGCGCCGCGCGGCGCGTCGCGCGGTGGCTCGTGCCCGCCGCGTTCGGGGAAGCGGCGACCGGGAAGCCGCCGGCGTGGAGCACGCGCGGCAAGCCGTACTTCGACGCGCGACGGGCGCTCCTCGCGATCGCGCTGGGTCAACCGCAGCCGGCGCTCGGGGACCTCCCCGTGCCGGCGTACGCCCGCGCCGGCGAAGCAGCGGCTGCGGCGAGGGCCACGGGCTGCACGCGCGGGGCGACCGAAGCCGGCGGCGCCTTCGCGCTCGTGCTCGTCATCGGCGCGCTCGCGATGGCGCGTCTGCGGCGGCTCAGGAGCGCAGCGCTTCGCGCAGGCGCCCGAGCCCCTCGAGCAGACGCGGCTGCGGGACGGACGTGAAGCAGATGCGCGCCCACGAGGCGTACGCCTCGCCGCACCCGTCGCCGGGAGCGAGGAGCACGCCGCGGTCGATCGCCCGCTCGAGCAGTCCCTTGAGCGGCCGGCCGCCGAGGACCGGCGCGAAGTCGACGAACGCGTAGCTCCCGCCGTGCGGCGCGTGCACCCGCGCGCCCGTGCCCGCCAGCGCCTCGAGCGTCGCGCGCCTCGCCTCCACGTACGCGCGCCGCGCGCCTTCGACCCACGCGCCGCCCGACGCGAGCGCCGCCATCGCCACGCGCTGCGACGCCACCGGCACGTTGAACACGGTGTGCGTCGCCACGCGACGCGCGAGCTGCACCACCGGCTCGGGCGCCACGAGGAACCCGACGCGCGCCCCCGCGAGCGCGTGACTCTTGGACAGCGAGTACGCCGACAGCGTGCGCTCGGCCATGCCGTCGAGCGACGCGATCGACCGATGCGCGCCGTCGTACACGTAGTCGGCGTACACCTCGTCGGCGAGCAGCCAGAGATCGCGCGCGACGGCGAGCCGCGCGATGCCGGCGAGCTGCGCCTCGCTCATCACGTAGCCATCGGGGTTGTTCGGCGTGATGAGGTAGATGGCGCGCGTGCGCGGCGTGACGGCCGCCTCGAGCACGTCCGCGGCGCGCAGCGAAGGATCCGCGTACAGCCGGTCCGTCAGCGGCACCTCCACCGGAACGCCCCCCGCCGCGCGCACGACGCCGACCGAGAGCGGCCAGTACGGCGCGACGACCAGCACCTCGTCCCCGGGCTCGAGCACGGCGCGCAGCCCGCAGAAGATCGCGTGCGTCGCCCCCGCGCCCACGAGCACGTTGGCCCCCGGCCTCACCGCGCCCGGCCCGCGCTTCGTGCGCGCCAGCTCCTCGGTGAACGCCACCTTGAGCGCCTCGACGCCCGCGATGGCGCCGTAGCGATAGAGCGCCGCCTCGTACGCGCTCGCCTCGACGCGCCCGAACCGCGCGCCCTCGGGCGGCTCCACGTGCGTATCCCCGATGTGCAGCTCGACCAGATCGGCCCCCGCTCTCGCCCGCGCCTCGATGCGCGGCGCGAGGTCCGCAAAGACACTCGCTCGAATCTGCAGGGCGGTCGACGACAGCTTCACGAGGGATGAGTCTAGCCGTACAGACGCGGTGAGGGAGAGGAACAGGCGCCAGAGGCTGACGCGAGGAGAGGAAAAAGAAGATCAAAAGATAAGAAGATCAAAAGCGGGTTTGGTTGGTTTCCACAACCTCACCTTCTTCTGATCTTTTGATCTTCTGATCTTCTTTCCCTCTCCTCTCGTCAGCCTCTGGCGTCAGGCCACCGCGAGCCCCGCCACGGGCCAGAGCTTCCGGAAGCCCACCGCGACGAGCTTGCCGTCGCGGGTGACGACGATGGCGCCATAGCGGCACTTCTCCACGATGCACCCCTCGGCGATGCCGGCGGCGCGCTCCCAGCGCACGCGGTCGCCCTCGCCGAGGCTCGCGAAGAGACGCATCTCGGCCGAGACGCACGCCAGGCGCGCGGGGACCGGATCGGGGCATGCGGCGACCGAATCGGCACGCGTGCGGCGGGCGAGCCCCTCGTCGAACCAGAGGTCCACGTGCGAGCCCGTGGCCCAGAGCACCACGCCGGGCAGCGACGAGCCGTCGCGCAGCGTGGCGCGGACGAACGACCCGGGCGCCAACACGGACGGGGCCGTGACGCGACCGCCGAGCCTGCGTCGCGCGGCGTCGATCGACGGACGTCGGCTCCCTTCCTCGCTACCTGCCCACGGGGGTGTGGCTATCTTGGCGGTCATGCGCGTCAGGAACTTCGGCCATGCCGGTCGCGTGCCGGTGGTCGGTCAGGGCACCTGGAAGATGGAGCACGACGAGCGCACCGAGGCGATCGCGGCCCTGCGAAGGGGACTCGACCTGGGCCTGGTGCACGTCGACACCGCCGAGCTGTACGGCTCGGGCGTCGTCGAGGAGCTCGTGGGCGAGGCCATCGCCGGCCGCCGCGACGAGGTGTTCCTCGTCTCCAAGGTGATGCCCGACCACGCGACGCACGCCGCGACGCTGCGGGCCTGCGAGCAAAGCCTGCGACGCCTGCGCACCGACCGGCTCGACTGCTACCTGCTGCACTGGCCGGGGCGACACCCGCTGGAGGGGACCATCCGCGCCTTCGAGGAGCTCGTGCGCACCGGCAAGATCCGCTCGTGGGGCGTCAGCAACTTCGACACCGCCGAGCTCGACGAGGCGCTTCGCATCGCCGGGCCCGGACGCATCGCCTGCAACCAGGTGCTCTATCACCTGGGCGAACGCGCCGTGGAGGCCGAGGTGCTGCCGTGGTGCGAACGCCACGGCGTGACGCTCGTGGGGTACAGCCCCTTCGGCTCGGGTCGTTTCCCGCGCGCCGAGAGCGCTGGCGGCCGCGTGCTGGCCGACGTGGCGCGCGCGCACGGCGCCACGGCGCGACAGGTGGCGCTCGCGTTCCTCGTGCGACATCCGGCCACCCTGACGATCCCGAAGGCTGCGCGTGTGGCACACGTGGAAGACTGCGCCGGCGCGGGGGACCTCGAGCTCGGCGCCGACGAGGTGCGACGCATCGACGAGGCATTCCCGCCTCCGCGACGCCGCGGTCCGTTGCCCACGCTCTGAGTCTGGTGCGTGACTCCGCTCCCTTCGGGCATGCGGAGTCGGCACAGCTGCTGCTACGTCCCGACCGGATGCTCACGGTAGGCGACGCGCTTCCCCCGTTCGCGATGAAGGCCGCCGTTTCGACCCAGCCCGGCGCGGAGCTGGCGGTCGTCACGAGCGACTCCATGGCGGGCCAATGGCTCGTGCTCTTCTTCTGGCCGCTCGACTTCACGGCGGTATGCCCGACCGAGATCCTCGAGTTCGCGCGCCACGAGGGCGAGTTCCGCGAGCGGAACGCCCGCGTGATCGGCGTGAGCAGCGACTCGGCGTGGGCGCACGTCGCGTGGCGCCAGCGCGACCCCGACCTGCGCGACGTCCCCTTCCCCCTGGCGGGCGACCCGTGCGGCGAGCTGGCGCACGCCATGGGGGTGTTCGACGATCAGCTCGGCCTCGCGATGCGCGCGACGTTCATCGTGGACCCCGGCGGCACCATCCGCTGGGCGAGCGTCCACGACCTGCGCTGCGGCCGCAGCGTCGCCGAGGTGCTGCGCGTGCTCGACGCGCTCCGCACGGGCCGCCCGACTCCCTGCGAGTGGCAGCCCGGCGAAGCGACTTTGTTGGCGTAGGGTCCTCCCTACGCGCACGTGCGCCCGGTCGAGGGGCAGCCCATTTCCGTCACCATGTTATGTCACATAACATGACATGGCCGGCGGGATGGGCTCCCCGACGTCCGGCGCGCGACCTCAGTGCACGATCAGGGTGACGGCCTGGCTCCAGGCGCCCACGGTCTTCGAGACCGTCGCGGCCACCCGGAAGGCGTACGTCGTCAGGGGCGTCAGGCCCTCGATGCTGGTGCTGGCGAGAGGCGTCGCCGGCGCGTTCGTCCACGTCTTGCCGCCGTCGGCGCTGTACTGCCAGGCGAACGCCGCGTGCTTCCTGCGACCGGCGAGCAGGCTCGCGTTCGCATTCAGCGTCACGCTGCCCGACGCAGTGCCGAGCCTTGCGGCGAGCACCGGTTTCGGGTGAGCGGGCACCTTGGCGACCGTCATGCCGGCCGCAGCGATCAGCTCCTCGGCCTGCTCCGGGTTGGCGTCGCAGAGTGTCTGGACGTACATCCGCCAGCTCTCGAGCGACGTGACGAGCACGTCGCGCCTGGCGTTGCGCGTCGCGACGGTGCCCTTGGTGCGGGTGCTCGTGGCCTGCTGGGCCGTGTCGAGCCCCTGGATCTGCCCCTGGACGGCGGGCAGCGGTGGGTTGGGCTGCGGGAGCAGGCCCGGGTTGGACTGGAAGGCGTTGTGCACGGCCTTCGCGATCGCGAGCAGCGTCGCGACCTTCGTCTTGGGGAGCGTCAGAACTGCGCGGACTCGGTGTGTGGGGTTCATGCCCCCTTAATGGTGACAAGTCACGCTTGTCACGCTGAACGGGGCGAATCCTCAGTCATTCCGCTCACTCCGCGAGTACGAATTTTCGGGATCCTGCAACTTCGTGTCACGACCGCGGTGCGTCAAGCGCGAGACGAGGTGCCATCCGTCGGCACCTCGCCGAGCGCAGCATGCAAAGGGTCTCGGCATGTCGGAACCTCTTTGCGGGACGTCGGCGACGAGGTGCAAGCAGCTTGCAAGCTCCTGCATGGTGCTCGAAAGAGGTCGCAGTCAGGCGGAAAGGGTTTGCGGGCAGTTGGAGGCGGCTTGCCGGCAGGCGGAAAGAGCTCGCGAACGGATGGAAAGAGGGTGAAGACAGGCTGAGAGCGCTCGAATGCAGGCGCAGACGGCTTTCGGGGAGCCGGAGACAGCTTGCTGGCAGGCCGACAGAGCTCTCGAGCCGCCGGAGAGAGCTTGCGAGAGGCCAGAGAGCTCTCGCATGAGGTCTGAAAGGAGGAGCCGACCGCTTTCAAGGGCTTGTCGGCCCCCCGGCGCGTGCCGGATGATGGCGCCGGTGCCTGCCGACAACCTGGTCGCCCTTTTTCTCGAGCAAGTCCGCGCGCGTGGGAGCGCGACGGCGCTCCGGAGCAAGCGCGATGGAAAGTGGGTGCCCGCGTCGTGGACCGAGTGGGAGGCGCGGGCGCGCGCCGTCGCGCGGACGCTGGTCGCCGCCGGCGTGCAGAAGGGGGACCGCGTCGTCATCTTCGGGAACACGCGCGAGGAGTGGGTCGTCGCGGATCTCGGGATCCTCATGGCGGGGGCGACGACGGTGCCCATCTATCCGTCGCTCGTGGGCGATCAGGCCGCGTACATCGTGCGCGACTCGGGGGCGAAGATCCTCTTCGCCGAGGACGCGTCGTTCGTCACGCGGCTGCGCGAGGCGGACGCCAAGGTGGTGGACGGGCTGGCGCGCACGATCCTCTTCGCCGAGCTCGCGGTCCCGGCCCTCGCCGGGCAGGCCGCAGACGCCGCGCAGGAGGCGGCCGCGCGCGTCGACGAGCGCATCGCCGCCGTGCGCCCGGAGGATCTCGCGACGCTCGTCTACACCTCCGGGACGACGGGGCCGCCCAAGGGCGTGATGCTCGCGCACGCCAATCTCGTGGCGGACGCCGACGGGCTGGCGCAGGTGATCCCGCTCACCGCCGAGGACGAGCAGCTGCTCTTTCTGCCGCTCGCGCACATCTTCGGCAAGATGCTCGTGGTGTCGGCGATCCGCCTCGGGTACGCGACGGCGTTCGCCGAGACGATGCTCAAGGCGCTCGACAACGCGGCGGAAGTGCGGCCCACCTTCATGGGCGCCGTCCCGCGCGTCTTCGAGAAGGTCTACGCGGTGGCCAACGAGAAGGCCGCGTCGGCCGGCGGCATGAAGCAGCGACTCTTCTCGTGGGCCACCGAGGTCGGCAAGCGCAAGCAGGGAGGCTGGGGCGGCTTCTGGGCCGACCGCCTCGTGCTCTCGAAGATCCGGGCGCGCTTCGGCGGGCGCATCAAGTTCCTCATCAGCGCCGGCGCGCCGCTGGCCAAGGAGCTCGCCGACTGGTTCGACGGCGCGGGCATCCCCGTGCTCGAGGCGTACGGGCTCACCGAGACGACCGGGGGCACCACCATGAACGGGCCCGGCCGCCAGCGCTACGGCACCGTGGGCCCGGCCCTGCCCGGCGTGCAGGTGAAGATCGCGGCCGACGGCGAGGTCCTCGTGCGCGGCCCCACGGTGATGAAGGGCTACTGGGGCCACGAGCAGGCGACGCGCGAGGTGATCGACGCCGACGGCTGGTTCCACACCGGCGACATCGGCGAGATCGACGGCGATGGGTACCTGCGCATCACCGACCGCAAGAAGGACATCATCGTCACCGCGGGCGGCAAGAACGTGGCGCCGCAGAACATCGAGAACCTGATGAAGCAGTCGGCGTGGGTGAGCCAGGCGATGGTCTACGGCGACAAGCGGCCGTACCTCGTGGCGCTGGTCACGCTGAACGTCGATACGGTGGCCCGCTTCGCGCGCGAGAAGGGGATCGCGGGCGAGCCGGGCGCCCTCGCCGAGCACGCCGAGGTCCGCGCCGAGCTGCAGCGCGCGGTGGACGACGTGAACGCGCGCCTCTCGAGCTTCGAGACGGTGAAGAAGTTCGCGATCCTCGAGCGCGACTTCACGATCGAGGGCGGCGAGCTCACGCCGACCCTCAAGGTGAAGCGCAAGGTCGTGAGCGACCGCTACAAGTCGCTTCTCGAGAACCTCTACGCGTAGCGGCGAGTCTCAGAAGCCGTACTGGATCCCGAGCTCGGGTACCACGCCGAAGAGGAAGCCGTCGGTCCCGCCGAAGGCGCCCTGGAGCTTGAGGGCCCCGGTCGCCGCAATGCGCTTCGAGAGAGACATGCGGACGCCTCCTCCGATGCCGCCCCACGCCGGCCCCGCGGTGACCCACGCGTTGATGTTGTTCTGCGTCGGCGACGTGCAATTCCCCGCCGGCATCTGCCCCTTCGGACAGACGAACACGTTGACGGGCACGGTGGCGTCGAACTCGCCGACGCCGCCGCCGAGGAAGACCATCGGCGCCATCTTCTGGTGAATCGCGTCGTGCCCGATGAGGTACGTGAAGCGCCCCTCGACGCGCACCGGCGCGAAGGCTCCCCCAGTCGGCACGGTCAGGAGCTCGTAGCCGCCCCGGACGCCGACCATCATGTTCGCGTTCAGCGCGTAGTCGATCGAGAGCGACACCGTGAGCGGGCCGTGCGCGAAACCGCCCTGCACCTGGTCGCTGTGCCCGGTCTGGATCTGGCTGTTGAGCTGCCCCGAGGGATCCTCGAGCGGGAACGCGTTGCCGCCGCTGTCGACGCAGAAGTACGGGTTGCCCGCGGTGAACGGCTGCGTGCCGGCCGGCGGGTTCGGTCCCGTGTTCAGCTTGCACGCGTCCTGCGCGCCGGGCAGCAGGTAGAAGTCGAGGCCCACCTGCAGGCCGACCCAGATCTTCGGCTCGTGCTTGCCGCCGCCGCCCGAGCACTTGCCCTCCTTGCACGAGCCGCTGTCGCACTGGTCGTCGCTGTCGCAGTCCTCGCCGTCGCCCTTCTTGGCCTCCGTGCACTGGCCGCCGGAGCACGAGCCGCTCGCGCACTCGTCGTCGTTCTGGCACTCCTCGCCGCCGCTCTTCTTCTCGGCGCACTTGCCGCCGACGCACGAGTTGCTCGTGCACTGGCTGTCCTTGTCGCAGTCCTCGCCCGTGCCCTTCTTGCTGTTGCAGCCCGGGAAGTCAGGCGGGCACTCGGCCGTCTGCGTGATGCTGCACTGCTTGGGCGGCTCCTGGCCCGGGAGCGTCGGTGGGGCGCCGGCGATCGACTCCTTGATGGGCACCGAGAAGGGCTTGTTGCGGCTGCCCGACGTCGCCACCGGGTCGTTCTGCGCGTTGAAGCCCTGGATGTAGTACTGCATCGCGCCGACGTTGACGTCCTTGCAGGGGACGAGGCCGCCCCAGCCGGTGTCGCCCATCTTCTGCAGCTCGACGGCCTTCCAGTCGCCCATCTGCGCGCCCTTGTACTTGGCGATGACGCGCGCGAGCGATTCGCCGCCCGGGTACTCGGCGTAGATGGCGAGCGGCGTGGCCTTCAGCCCCTCGGACGGGGGCGAGTGCGTGAAGTCGCCGGCCGGGGGCGGTCCGCCGCCGCCGCCTCCACCGCCGCCCCCACCGCCCGCGGGGGGGCCCTTCTTCTTCACGTCGTCCCAGACGGCCTGGAGCTGCGCGTTCTTGTACGCGGGGTCGAGCTCCAGCGAGGAGTCGAACCCGAGGGCCTGGCCGAAGCTGAGGCGCCCCGTCCCCTCGTCCCCGTTGAGGATCTGCATGGCGCCGAGGTCGCGATAGAGCGAGCCCTTGGTGTTCGAGCTGCACTTGTCGCCGTCACACTTCTGGATGCCGTCCTTCAGCTTCTTGATGGCCGACGCGTAGTCGAGGTTGAGGAAGTCCTCCTCGACGGCCTTCTTCTGCAGCGCCTTCGCCGCGCTCTCGGTAGCCGGGTCCGCGAACGCAGGGCGCGCGGCGACGAGCGTGACGAGGGCGACAATCCAGGGGACGAAGCGGCGCGCAAGCGCGGCGAACAGGGACCCTTGCACGGCGGCGAGCATAGAATGGCTCAGCCGTCTTGGGTGAGGTTTTCAGGGGCCGCTGGATGACGGCGGGCCCGACTCGGTCCTGATGAACTGGACGCGCCGGTTGAGTGCGCGGTTGGTCGCCGTGTCGTTCGGCACGAGCGGCTGGTGGAAGCCGTAGCCCTTGGAGATCAGGCGCGACCCTTCGATGCCGTGCTGGGTCAGGTAGACCCTCACCGCATCGGCGCGCTTCTGCGACAGGTTCATGTTGTACGAGTCGCTGCCCACGTTGTCCGTGTGGCCCTGCACCTCGAGGGTGATCTTCGGGTTGTCCTTGAGGACGCCGACCACCTCGTCGAGGATCTTGAAGCTGATGCCGGGCTTGATGACGGCCTTGTTGAACTCGAACTGGATCTGCTGCGTGATGCGGATCTCCTTCTCCGTCACCACGATGAGCGAGTTCTTCTTCGGGCAGCCCGGGTGGTCGCCGCCGGGGACGCCTGGCGTGTTGGGGCAGTAGTCGTCGAGGTCGGCGATCTGGTCGGCGTCGTTGTCCGGATCGGGGCATCCGTCGTCGTCCTGCCAGCCGTCCATGTCCTCGGGCTGCATCGGACACTTGTCGTTCGAGTCGGCGATGCCGTCGGAGTCGTTGTCGACGTCGGGGCACCCGTCGTCGTCGAGGTACGAGTCCATGTCCTCGGGCTCGAGGATGCACTGGTCGCGCGAATCCATGATGCCGTCGCCGTCGGTGTCCTTGTCCTTCGGCGCCTCGGCGACCTCGACGAACTCGCGCGACGTGCAGCGGTCCGGAGGGCTCATCTGGAACGCGGCCTCGGCGTTCGGCTCGGCCTTGCCGAGGTGCGCCTGCGCCTTCTGCAGGTGCCCCTGGTCGAGGTCGATCTCGGCGAACTCGAGGTTGCTCCGCGCGACGGCGAGCTCGCGCGGGGCGCACTTCATCGCGCCGTTCTTGTCGGCGTCGTCCACCGTCTTCTGCAGGCCGGCGATGCGGCCGCGGAGCGCGGGTCCCTCGGCGCACGCGCTGGCGAAGACGCCGACGAGCAGGATGGCGACGGTGCGGCGGATGTTCATGGCCTCTGACGGCGCGCCGACTGTGCCAGCTCGATCGCCTTGCTCGCGTACGTCTCCGCTTCGTCGGCCAGGTTCGCCGCGTCCGAGTAGTTCGCCTCGGACGCCTCGATCTGCGCCTGCTCCACGTGCTCCTTCGCGTAGTAGTACTCGTAGGGCGCGAGCTGCTCGGCACCGACGGCCTTCGCCTCCTCGAGGCGCGAGTTCGCGGAGCCCATGGCAATCGCGTAGTGCACGCCCCCGCATCCCGTGGCGCAGAGGGCGAGGCCGAGAATCAGCGTACGCATCGCTAGAAACGACCGTATCTCCCGCCGAAGCGAGCGGTCAACCGGTTCAGCTTCAGATCCGGCGGTAGACACCGACGACGACACCCAGAAGCATCGTCGGCTTGAAATCCTGCGAGCGCACGTAGATGGGCGCCATGTTCTTGTTCGCCGGCTGGAAGCGCACGTGGTCCTTCTCGGGGTAGTAGTACTTGACGGTGGCCTCGTCGCCGATGAGGGCCACGACGATCTCGCCGCGGCTGGCCGTCAGCTGCTTCTTCACGAAGATGTAGTCGCCGCTGAGGATACCGGCGTCGATCATCGAGTCGCCGTGCACCTTGAGGCCGAAGACCTCGCGCCCGCCTTTCACCAGGGTGCGGTCGATGCGGACCGTGTCGATGACGTGCTCCTCCGCGAGCAGCGGCAGGCCTGCCGCGACGCGCCCCACGACGGGGATCTCGAGCAAGTCGTCGTCGTTTGCGGCGAGCTCGGCCGAAGTCCTGGTGTAACTGCCGTTCTCGCCCATCGTGTCGCCCAGCGCACGCACGTCCAGTCCTGTCGGGCGAAGCGCGCGCGACTTCATGTCCTCGCGCGTCAGGTAGCCCTTGCGCTCGAGGGCGCGCAGGTGGTCGTTCACGCCGTTGGTGGAGCGGATGCCCATGCGGGCGCCGATCTCGCGCAAGGTGGGCGGGTAGCCGCGGTCGTGAATCGACTGGCGAATGAAGTCGAGCACCATCTGCTGGCGCTGCGTGAGCCCTTGCATGGTGCGCCAAGGCTACTGAACGTGCGTACCTGCCGTCAACAATCAGGGAACAGCTTGTTCAGACCCTATCCACAAGGCCCTTTTTGTTCAGTTTCCCGCCCCGCCTCCCCACTTGGCCAGGAACGTCATGTCCCAGTCGACGTGGCAGCTCTCGCAGGCCTCGTCCTTTCCGTCCTTGCGAACGAGCTTCTGCGCGAAGTTCGCGTCCATCCACTTGCCGAGCGCCTTCTTGTCGCTCCTGTCGAGCTGCTTGATGCGCCCCTGGTGACACGAGTCGCAGAACAAGGGCTGCCCGCCGCCCTGGTTGTTGGTTTGGGACCCCTGCCCCAAACCTAGCGAGAGCTTGGCGACGAACTCGTCCCACATCTTGGCCGCGATCTTCTTGCGCCGCGTCTGCGCGGCGAAGTCGCCCTCAGTGTGGCAGTCGGCGCACTTGGCGCCGAGCGACTTGGCGAGCAGCTTCATCACGCCGCGCAGCGTCTTGGGCTCGAGCTTCTCGATGGGCGGCAGGTTCTTCGCGTCGAGCCCCAGCGCCTGCAGGTCCGCCACCATCGCGCTCGGAATCGGCGACTTCATCTCGATGACCTCGGGCGCCGGACCGGGGCCCGGCGTCGCGGTCGTGGCCGGGGTCGCGCTCGAGGTCGGGGTCGCGGACGCGGACGCGGTCGGGGTCGCAGACGCGGTTTCGGTCGGGCTCGGGGCCGCGCTGCCGGTCGGCATCGTCGTCCCGACGGGCCCGTTCTGAGCCGCACCACCGCACGCCGCCGCGACGATCCCCGCCAGCAGCATCCCGTACAGCGCCCACGCTCGCTTCATTCAGAACTTTCCGCTCGTCGTCAGGAACGTCAGCTTCTCGTTCGTCTCTCTCAGACGCGCCGACAGGATCCTCACGCAGTTCCAGAGCACCTCGTACGCCAGCTCCTTGTGCAGGAAGAGCAGGTCGTCGAACGCTTCCTTGGTGATCACGAGCATCCGGCAGCGCTCGTGCACCCGCGCATCGGCCGACCGGGGCGACTCGTCGAGCAGGGACATCTCGCCGAACACTTCGCCGGCTCCCAGAACGGCGAGCGCCTCCTCCCCCATTCCCGCGACCTCGCGCGAGATGCGGACCTTGCCCTCGAGGATGATGAAGAGCTTGTCCCCCGGGTCGCCGTACTGGAAGAGCTTCGTCCCGGTGGCGTGCGTCTCTTCGTTCGTGGCGTTCGCGATGATGGCGAGGGCCTCGCGCGTCAGGCCGTCGAAGAAGGGCACCCTCGCGAGCTGCTCCTCCCGCTCGGTCATCGGCTCCGGCGGCGGCGGTGCGGATGCGCTCGCGCTCACCATCGACCGCGAGAGTACGAGCTTTTGCGTCTCGATGCGAACCTTGGTCTGGTGCGCCCTTCGGGCGGTCGGCCCGCCTGCGGCGGGACCTCAGTGGGGATCGTGGATGGCCATCCAGCGCTCGGCGTCCAGCGCGGCCATGCACCCGGAGCCCGCGGCCGTGACAGCCTGGCGGTAGGTGAAATCCTGCACGTCGCCGCACGCGAAGACGCCGGGGACGTTCGTGTAAGAGCTGCCCGGCCGCGTCTTGATGTACCCGTTGTCGTGCAGATCGAGCACGCCGGTGAAGAGGTCCGTGTTCGGCGTGTGGCCGATGGCGACGAAGAAGCCGGTGGCGTTCACCACCATGGTCTCCTTGGTCTTGATGTTCTTGATGCGCGCGCCCGTCACCTCGCCGCGCGAGACGTCGAGCACCTCGTCGACCACGGCGTTGTAGAGGATCTTGATCTTCGGGTTCTTGAGCACGCGGTCCTGCATCGTCTTGCTCGCGCGGAAGTCCTCGCGCCGATGGACGAGCGTCACGGTCTTGCAGAGGCCCGAGAGGTACGTCGCCTCCTCCATCGCGGTGTCTCCGCCGCCGACGACGATGACGTCCTGGTTGCGGAAGAAGGCGCCGTCGCACACCGCGCACGCGCTCACGCCCTTGCCCTGCAGCGCCGCCTCGCTCTCGAGGCCGAGCCACTTGGCCTGCGCGCCGGTGGCGATGATGAGGGTGCGCGCCCTGTGCTCGACGTTGCCGTCGGCCGCCCAGACGGTGAAGGGCCGCTTCGAGAGATCGACCTTGATGATGTCGTCGGTCACGATCTCGACGCCCTGCACGACCGATTGCTCACGGAACGCCTTCATCAAGTCGGGCCCCGTGACCTTCTCTGGGAAGCCGGGGTAGTTCTCGACGTCGTTCGTGATCATGAGCTGGCCACCCGGGATGCCCCCCTTGGCCAGGCCCTCGAACATGAGGGGCTTGAGGTTGGCGCGGGCGGCGTAGATGGCCGCGGTGTGCCCGGCGGGGCCGGACCCGATGATGATGACGTTACGAACTTCGCTCATCCTGCGAAGTAAGTAACACTAGAACCGGTACGACGCACCGACGTTGATGACGTTGATGGCGCTCGTGATGGTCCCGAGGTTCACCGGCCAGAGCGAGCGGTATTGTGTGTTCCCGTTGGAGCACACGCCCCCCGCCTGAGGTGTGGACCCGGCGGCGCACTGCTCGCCCGAGAGCGCATTGAGCCCGTTCGGCCCGTTGTTGGTCAGGGTCCCGAAGAAGACGTGGCCGTAGCCGGCCATGATGTCGAGCGCGTTCCCGCCCCTGGTGTTGCTCTCGCTGAACTTGATGCGGTAGGTGCCGCCGAGGGCGAAGCCGATGCGATCGGACGCGATGAAGTCGATGTTCTGGTAGGTCGTGTCGGCGGCGGCCGTCTCGAAGAAGGCACCCGCGCGGAGCGCCAGCTGATCGGGCAGCACGTTGTAGTCGCCGCCGAGGCGCACGCCGAAGACGTCCTTGAAGTGGTGCCGCACATCGGCGTTCGGCGGGAGGTTGCCGGGGATCGCCGGGTTGGCCGGCAGGATCCCCTTCCCCGAGGAGTCGCCGGGGAAGCGGATCTGGATGGAATCGAACGCGCTGTTGTTGGCCCACGTGAGGTCGAGCTCCGCGTCGAAGACGTCGGTCGCCATCGGATCGCGCACGTGCGCCTGCGCGGGCACGTCGCTGCGCGGCTGGTGGTAACGGAAGCCGAGCTTGGCCTCCATCGGCAGCGTCACGTTGACCTTTGCGTTGCCCCCGTTCCCGCACGGCGTCGCGGACGGAGTCGCCGTGCCGGGGTTGTAGCAGGCGGGGTACGCCGTATCGCCCCAGGCGATCTTGTTCGGGTTCGTCTGGGCGTACTGGTAGTAGTACGCCTGCGTGATGACGTCGCCCGTGGCGTCGATGGGCGCCATGTACTTGTACCAGGCTGCGATGTCGAGGCGGTCGATGGGCGTCCAGATGGCGCCGAGCGTGAAGCCGGGGATGAAGTAGTCGTGCGCCTTGAGCTCGGAGCGCACGTCGTTCGTTCCGGGTGTCTGCGAGGCGGCGCTGGGCTCCGCGAGTGCGGGGGAGACGTTGATGAAGTCGATGCTCGGCGCGGTGCCGGCGATGAACGCGGCGCCGAGGCGCAGGTTGTCGATGGCCTCCCAGCCGACGCCGACCGTCGGCGTGAGCAGCACCACGTTGGAGCTGACGAGGAGGTAGCGCTGTGGCGAAGGGGTGTTGCCGTTGATGAAGTCGGGCCAGGTCACGTTGCCGACGGCGCTCGGCCCGAGGACCGCGATGCCCAGGCCGATGCGGTCGGTGAGGCGGTACGTGAACGCGAGCTGCGGGTCGGGGAAGAGACTGCCGTTGTTGCAGACCTGCGGATACGTGCTGCCGGCGTTCGTTCCGTCGTTCGTCACGTCGTTGCCGGCCTTGAGCCGGGTGAAGCAGGTGTTCTGCATCGAGAGGTTCGCCTGCAGCGTCACGCGCGTCGGCTGGCCCGCGAGCCCGGCGGGGTTGTAGAAGGTGGCCAGCGGGTCGCTCGCGCGCGCGACCCACGCGCCGCCGCGGCCCTCTTGTTCGGAGCCGTTGTCCGGGAACTCCATGACGCCGGTCGCGCGCGCGACGCCGGGCAAGAGCCAGAGGGACGAGACGACCGCCGCTGCGACGAAGGAGGCCCCACGCATGGGGCGCGACCATACCAGATTACGGAAGAGCTAGTCCTTGACCGGCGTCGCCTTGAGAGACGCCCGGCCTTCCTTCACGTAGACGCTGAACTTCACGCGCTTGCAGCCGTGGCGCTGGATGAGTGCGTCGCGATTCTTCTTCAGCGTGTGCGAGAACTTCTCGTAGGTGAGGCCGTCGGTCGCCTCTCCGCACTGCTTCTTGGTGCGGATGAAGTCCTCGTAGACCGAGAGCCACTCGGCCGAGTCGTCGTGCACGGCGCGGTTCTCGCCGGTCGCCTGCGCCATGACCTCCGCAGGGACCGAGCCGACCATCGTCGCCTCGTCGTCTTCCTGGCCGTCCGCCCCGGGCGGGGGCGGAGGCGCGGGGGGCGGCGGCGCCGGTCGGACCGCGACCGGTGTGACGCCGCTCGGCGCCTGGGGCGCTGCGAACGGAGGCGCGGCTCCCTGGAGCGTCTGGACCGGAGCGCGCGCCGGCGGCGGTGCGGGAACGGGGGCGGGCGCAGGTGCCGGTGGCGGCGGTGCCGGGCGCGCCTGCACGGGCGGCGGCTGGCGAGGCGACGGCGCGGGTTGCGGCGGGGGGAAGGCCGCGCCCGGGGACGGGACGGCGCCGAATCCCATCGGCGTCGGCGGCCGCGGGGGACCGGGCGGTCCACCGAGTCCTGGCCCTGAAGGCGCGGGCGGATGCGGTCCGGGGGGCACGGGTGCCATCGCGGGGCTCGACCCGCCGTCGGACATCGGGAAGGCGAAGGCGCTCATCGACGGCTGCGCCGGCACCGGGCCGATGATGGATTCGAGGTCAGCCGGCTTGCGCGTCACGCCGCCCGACTTCTCGATGGCGCGCTCCATCCCCATGTTGAGGTTCTGCGCCGCCAGCCGGTACGAGCCGCGGAAGCGCGCGACCTGCAGGCCGTCCATCACGCCGGCCTTGAGCCGCTCGGCCTGCATGACGAGCTCGCGCAGGGGGAGCGTGTGCTCGAGCAAGGTCATCCCGACGCCGAGCGCCGACGCGAGGATGACGACTGCCACGAGCAGCACCCAGGGCACGTTCTTCTTGTCGTTGTCGTCGGCGTTCGCGAGGAACCCCATCGGGCCCGCGAGCGGCGCCTTGGCTCTCGCGACCAGGAACCCGCCGCCCTGCGTCCACACGTCGCCGGGCAACCGCGCGAACATGGCGCCGAGATCGTCGCTCATCATGCGCACGTCGGTCCGCCCGCCGTCGCCGTACGCCTTGTCGTCGATCTTCGCGAGGTCCGCCGCCACCTGGTCGAGCTTCTCGGCGTCGAACCCGTCGACCCCCACGCCGCCCGCCACCTTGGCGCCGTTCACGTAGAACGCCAGCGCGGTACGCGTACGCTTGGCCAGGTCGGTCACGAGCCGCTCGTTGATCTCCTTGAGCCCCACGATGGCTCCGGCCGGGCGCTGCGTGACGTCGTACTCCACGGGTCGCGCCACGACGACGTACATCTTGCTCCCAAGCAGCCACACGTCGTCGCGCAGCCAGCCGTGCAGCGCGTCGTTCACCGCTGGGTAACCGCCGAGCTCGAACTCGTCGTTGCCGGCGACCTGGTCGTAGCCGAGCTCCGCGATGACCTGTCCGTCGCGGTCGACGGCGAAGAGCAAGTCGGCCCGGTAGTCGGCCGGGATCGCGTCGTTGATCGACCCGAGCGCCTTCTTGGCGGCGTCGCGCGGCGGCCCTGGGACCTTGCCCGTCTTCACGCCGTTCGCGGCGACGAGCGCCTGCTGGAGCGTCGCGTCCACGCTGCCGACGAGCAGCGCGTCGAGCCGGCGCCGCGCGTCGATCTTCATCGCCCACTCGACGGTCTGGCTGTCGGACGCGAGCCCTTCCTTGAGCGCGCGCGTCCCCTGCCGCGAGTACTGACCGACGGCGACGTACATGATGTACATCGCCACCGCCACGGCGAGGCCGAGCACGACGTACCAGACGCGCGAGAGGATCATCACGGCCTAGGTGCCTCCGAGGCCCAGCGGTTCCTTGAGGTCCACTTCGCGCTCGCCGACGTTCACGCCGTCCTGCGGCTTCCCGGTCGGCTTCCCATCGAAGTAAGCCTTGAGCGTGTACTCGCCCGGCGGCACCTGGAGCGCGAAGTTGCCCTCGCGGTCGGGCATCGCGAAGTCCACCGCGTTCGGCTCGACGACGACGTACATGATGATGCTCGAGAAGAGCTGGTCGCGGATGACGTGCACGCCGGGAGCGGCCGCCGCGTAGTCACGCGTCGATCCGGGAGCCGTCGGCGTGGCGG
>DASVWO010000009.1:0-13860 GCA_036393165.1 Polyangiaceae bacterium
GGCAACGCGGCCCACAAGCAGCGGCAGCTCGACGTCTACGGCGAGATCATGGACGCCATGTACCAGGCGCACCTGCACCACATCCCGCCGGACCCCGCGGCGTGGGACCTGCGCAAGGCGCTGCTCGAGCACCTCGAGACGTGCTGGCGCGAGCCCGACGACGGCATCTGGGAGATGCGCGGTCCGCAGCGGCAGTTCACGCACTCCAAGGTCATGGCCTGGGTCGCCTTCGACCGCGCCGTGCGACGCATCCAGGCGCTCGGAGGCGGCGGCCCGCTCGCTCGCTGGAAGGCACTGCGAGACGAGATCCACGAGGACGTGTGCCGCCACGGCTACGACGCGAGCGTCGGCGCCTTCGTGCAGTACTACGGGTCGACGGATCTCGACGCGTCGCTGCTCATGATCCCGCTGGTCGGGTTCCTCCCCGCCAGCGACCCGCGCGTGCAGTCCACGGTCCGCGCGATCCAGCGTGACCTGGTGACCGACGGGGGATTCGTCTGCCGGTACCGCAACCACAAGAAGCTCGACGGCCTGCCCGAAGGCGAGGGCGTCTTTCTCCCCTGCAGCTACTGGCTCGCCGACAACCTGGCGCTCATGGGCCGGCATGACGAGGCGCGGACGCTGTTCGAGCGGCTCGTCGGTCTGTGCAACGACGTGGGCCTCGTCTCGGAAGAGTACGACCCGCAGCGCGGGCGCCTTCTCGGCAACTTCCCGCAGGCCTTCACGCACGTGTCTCTCGTCAACACGGCGCGCAACGTGACCGCACCACAGCGCCACACAGGTGTCGTTTCGTCACGGGCTCGTCCCGCGCATCCCTAGCGTTCTCGAACAGCTCGGCCGGATCGCGGATTGCACGACGCGCGGCGCGAACCGCGCGGCATGGAACCGCTCTTCCCTCCCTGGTCGGACACCGTCTTCCGCGTGTGTCTGGTGCTGGCAGCCACGGGTGTCCTCGCGATGCCGGTCGCGGCCATGCTGTGGGTACGCACGCCCTACGTGACCAAACAGAACGATCCGGTGGACCAGCCGGTGGCGTTCGACCACC
Organism: Polyangiaceae bacterium; assembly: GCA_036393165.1. Taxonomy (GTDB): domain Bacteria; phylum Myxococcota_A; class Polyangia; order Polyangiales; family Polyangiaceae; genus Palsa-1150. The sequence goes on from DASVWO010000009.1 coordinate 1,046, forward strand.
GCCATCACGTGCGCGACGACGGGATCGACTGCCTGTACTGCCACTACGAAGCGGAGCGATCCGCGTTCGCCGCCGTGCCGCCGACCTCGGTGTGCATGAACTGTCACAGCCAGGTCTGGCAGACGTCGCAACGGCTCGCCCCGGTGCGCGCCAGCTGGTTCGACGACGAGCCCGTGCACTGGCAGCGGGTTCACCAGCTCCCGCAGTTCGTCTACTTCGACCACTCGGCGCACCTGTCGCACGGGGTCGGTTGCGTCGAGTGCCACGGGCGCATCGACCTGATGGGTCAGGTCCACGCCGTGGCGCCGCTGACGATGTCGTGGTGCCTCGCTTGCCACCGTGACCCGACGCCGCGCCTTCGGCCGACGAACGAGATCACGAACATGGAGTGGGCCCCACCGCCGGGGACGACGCGGCGTGAAGCAGGCGAAGCGGTCGCCCGCCAGCTCCACGTCGACCCACCCGTCAGCTGCACGGGCTGCCACCGCTGAGGAGGAAGAGAATGGCCGACGTCTCGCGCCGCGTGGTCCTACGCCTCTTCGGGGCGAGCGCCGCCGTCGCCGGCGCCGAGGCGTGCAGTCGCGGGCCGCAGGAGTACATCGTCCCGTACGTCAACCAGCCACCCGAGGTCACGCCGTCGGTCGCCACCTTGTACGCGACGGCCATGACGGTCGACGGGTATGGCATGGGCGTCCTGGCGACGAGCCACGAGGGGCGACCGACGAAGCTCGAGGGCAATCCGGAGCACCCGGCGAGCCTCGGCGCGCTGGGCACCATCGAGCAAGGGAGCCTGTGGGGTCTCTACGATCCGAAGCGCGCGCAGGGCATCCGTCACGGGGAGAACCCGGCGACGTGGAACGCGATCGCCGACGTGCTCGCACGTCCGGCGGCAGGCGGCAAGAAGACGTTCGTGCTGCTCGAGCCGACGAGCGCACCGCATCTCGTGGATCTCGTGCGGCGCGTGCGGGCGCGCAGCGACGTGTTCGTGGGATTCCACACGCCGCTCGATCGGCGCAACGCGTGGGAGGGAGCCAAGCTCGCCTTCGGCCGGGTGCTCGAACCGCGATGGGACTTCTCCCGGGCCGACGTCGTCCTCTCGCTGGACGCCGACTTCCTCGGCGCCGCGGGCACGCCGCAGGCGTGGGCGAGGGCGTGGGCGTCCCGCCGTCGCATCGCCGGACCGAATGGCGCGATGAGCCGCCTCTACGTCGTCGAGCCGCGCATGTCGATCACCGGCAGCAGTGCCGACGAGCGACTCGCCGTGCAATCGCGACAGGTCACGAGCGTGGCGGCCGACGTTGTCGCGCAGGTCGCGCCGAGGGGAGCGGCACGGAGGGAGAGCCCGTGGGCGCGATGGGTCGGCGCGCTGGCGCGCGATCTCGCGGCGCATCCCGGAGCGAGCCTCGTGGTGGCGGGAGACGGGCAGCCCCCGGTGGTGCACGCGATGGCGCACGCGCTGAACGAGGCGCTCGGCAACGTGGGGCACACCGTGACGTACGCGCCGTCGCCCATCTTCGAGGCGGGCGAGGGGTCCCACGGCATCGAGGCGCTGGCCGCGGCCATCGATGCGGGAGACATCGGGCTGCTCGTCGTCGCCGGCGGCAACCCCGTGTACGCGGCGCCGGCGGACATGGACCTCGAGAAGCGCATCCGGTCGCTTCCGGCGAGCGTGTACCTCGGCTCGCACGAGAACGAGACGGCGCGTGCGTGCTCGTACTTCGTGCCCGAAGCGCACTACCTCGAGAGCTGGGGCGACGTTTTGGCGTTCGACGGGACTGCCTCGATCGCGCAGCCGATCATCCGTCCCCTCGTGGCCGACGCGCGCACGCCCGCTCAGATGCTCGCCGCAATGCTCTCGAGGCGCGAGGCGACCTCGCACGCGCTCGTGGAGGAGCACTGGCAGAGCGCGCCCACCGGGCAGGACTTCGCCACGTTCTGGCGCGAGGCGCTCGTGCACGGCATCGTGCCGGGCGGAGGGACGCCGGCCATCGACGTCCGCGTGAGCTGGGGGCCGGTCACGCGGGCGGTCACGGCGGCTTCGGTGTCCCCGGCGCCGTTCGAGATCGTGTACTTCGCGGATGGCAAGGTCCACGGCGGGCGCTTCGCCGAGAACGAGTGGCTGCAGGAGCTGCCGGACCCCGTCACGCGGATCTCGTGGGACAACGCCGCGCTCGCGAACGACACGACGGCTCGGAGCATCGCCGCGAACACGGGCGACGTCGTACGCCTCGAGATCGGCGGGCGCTCGGTCGTCGCGCCGCTCTTCGTGCTCGACGGCATGGCCGACGGCGTCGTCGCCCTCGCCCTCGGCTACGGGCACGAGATCCCCGATCGCGCCTCCACCGGCGTCGGCTCGAACGCATACGCTCTGCGTCGCGCGAAGGCGCTATGGGCGGACGACCTGCAACCGAGCGCCGCCTCGGGCACCTGGGAGCTCGCGCGCGTGCAGGAGCACGAGTCGATGGAGGGGCGCCCCATCGTGCTCCACAAGCGCCTCGATGCGTACCGCAAGGACCCGGGCTTCGCGCGCGAGCTGAACGAGACGCCGGTGACGCTCTACGAACTGCAGCCCCCGGGCGAGCATCAGTGGGGCATGACCATCGACCTGAACGCGTGCACGGGCTGCAGCGCCTGCGTCGTCGCGTGCACCGTCGAGAACAACGTGCCCGTCGTGGGCAAGACCGGCGTGGCGCTCGGCCGCGTCATGCACTGGCTGCGCATCGATCGCTACGCCGCAGGGGAAATGCGCGGCGGCGCCACCGTGGTGCAGCCGATGCTCTGCCAGCACTGCGAGAAGGCGCCCTGCGAGTACGTGTGCCCGGTCAACGCCACGGTGCACAGCGCCGATGGCCTGAACGAGATGATCTACAACCGCTGCGTCGGTACTCGCTTCTGCAGCAACAACTGTCCCTACAAGGTCCGGCGCTTCAACTACTTCCAGTACAACCGCGACAAGCCGGCGTCGCTCCGCCTCGCGATGAACCCCGACGTCACGGTGCGCGACCGCGGCGTGATGGAGAAGTGCACCTACTGCGTGCAACGCATCCGCCAGACCGAGATTCGGACGCGCCGCGACCAGCGACCCATCCGAGACGGGGAGATCCAGACGGCCTGCCAGCAGACATGTCCCACGGGCGCCATCGTGTTCGGCGACATCGCCGACAAGACGACGCGCGTCTCGGCCCAGATGGCGAACCCGCGCGTCTACCAGGTGCTGCAGGACCTGGGGACGCTGCCGCGAACCCGTTACCTCGCGCGCATCGTCAACCCCAACCCGGAGCTCGACACGTGACGGCGCACGCCGAGATCCCGGCGGTCGCGCTGCCCCTGCTCCGCGAGGAGCCGACGGGCGGCGAAGAGGTGCTGCTCACCGACGAGAGCGATCTCGAGCTCACCGACCGGCTGCTCGGGCCTCTCTGGCGCCAGTGGCCGTGGTTCAAGTACGCGCTCGCGATCACGGGGCTCGGCACGCTCGTGCTGCTGCTGGCGCTCACGTACACGGTGCTCACCGGCATCGGGCTCTGGGGCAACAACATCCCGGTCGCCTGGGCGTTCGCGATCATCAACTTCGTCTGGTGGATCGGGATCGGCCACGCCGGAACGTTCATCAGCGCCATCCTCTATCTCTTCGAGGTCGAGTGGCGCACCTCGATCAACCGGTTCGCCGAGGCGATGACGCTCTTCGCCGTGATCCAGGCGGGCCTCTTCCCCATCTTCCACATGGGACGGCCCTGGTTCGCGTACTGGCTCATCCCCTACCCGTCCGAGATGAACGTGTGGCCGCAGTTCCGGTCGGCACTCCCGTGGGACGTCGTGGCGGTCACGACGTACTTCACCGTGTCGCTCCTCTTCTGGTACGCGGGCCTGCTGCCGGACCTCGCGGCCGCGCGCGACCGCGCGCCGACGCTCTGGCGCCGCCGCATCTACGGGATCTTCGCCCTCGGCTGGCGCGGCGAGTCGTGGCACTGGAAGCACTACCGCATCACCTACCTCGTGCTCGCGGGAATCGCGACGCCGCTCGTCCTGAGCGTGCACACGAACGTGAGCTTCGACTTCGCGATCTCGCAGCTCCCGGGATGGCACTCGACCATCTTCCCGCCGTACTTCGTCGCCGGCGCCATCTACTCGGGCTTCGCGATGGTGTTGCAGCTCATGATCCCGGCGCGCGCCGTCTTCGGGTTGCAGAAGATCATCACGCGCAACCACCTCGACAACATGGCCAAGATGCTGCTCGTGACGGGGTGGGTCGTCACGTACGCGTACATCGTCGAGCCGTTCATGGCGTGGTGGGGCGGCGACACGTACGAGATGTACGACATGCTCGTCGACCGGCCGCTCGGACCGTACGCGTTCGTCTACTGGAGCGTCATCTTCTGCAACTGCATCGCGGTGCAGTCGCTCTGGATGAAGAGCTGGCGCACGAGCCCCGTTCGCCTCTGGGTCGTCGCGTGCCTGGTGCAGCTCGGGATGTGGAGCGAGCGATTCATGCTCATCGTCACGTCGCTGCACCGCGACTTCCTGCCTTCGAGCTGGCGCATGTACGTGCCGAGCTGGGTGGACTGGACGATCCTCGGCGGGACGTGCTCCTTCTTCCTGTTCCTCTTCCTCCTGTTCCTCCGGTTCGTGCCGTTCATCCCGATCTCGGAGATCAAGGAGATGCGCCACGCGAAGTCCGAGGAGCACGCGCGGGCGCGATTCACGGTGGGACGCGTCGAGGCGCCGGCGGCGGAGGTGAGTCGTGCGTAGCGGGATCGTCGCCGAGTTCCCGACCGTGGAGTCGCTCGAGAACGCGTACGAGGCGCTCGCGCGCGCCGGCTACACGCGGCTGACCACGTGGACGCCCTTCCCCGTGAGGAAGGTGCTCAAGAGGATGCCGGAGTCGATGGTGCCGTGGATCATGCTTGCCGCGGCGCTGATTGGAGGAGGCGCGGGGTACCTCATCCAGTGGTGGTGCAATGCGCGGTCGTTCCCCATCAACGTTGGAGGGCGTCCGCTGCATTCGGCGCCGGCGTTCATCCCGATCACCTTCGAGTCGGCGGTCCTCGCGTCCTCGCTCGTCGGTTTCTTCGTGCTGCTCGGGTTCTGCGGGATGCCGCGCCTGCACCACCCGGTCTTCGAGATCGCCGGCTTCGAACGCGCGATGATCGACCGCTTCTGGATCGGCGTGGACGACACTGACCCTGCATACGTCGACCAGGTGAGCGAACAGCTCGCCGAGATGGGCGCACTGAGGTGCGAGCGAATCGCGAGGCGCCCATGAGGAGAATTCACAGCGAGATCAGAAGATCAGAAGGTTTGTTTGTTGGATCCACAACAACACCTTCTGATCTTCTGATCTTTTTGTTTTTTTCCCTTCTCTTGCTCCCTTCGTGCCGCACGCGCGACACGCTGGTGAATCCGGATCCGCATCTGGAGCGGATGCTCGATCAGCCGAAGGTGGTGCCTTACGGCCAGCCGATGATGCAACCGCCCGAGGGCACGTTGCCGGCGAGTGCTTCGCTCGACGCTCCGGCGGTGCGCACGGGGGTGGTCGATGGGCGATGGGTGGACCGCATCCCGATCGCCGTGGATCGGCCCATGATCGAGCGGGGGCAGCGCGACTTCAATCGGTACTGCGCGGCGTGCCACGGCGTGCTCGGCGACGGACAGAGCGTCGTCGCCGACAAGATGGCGCTCCGGCGGCCGAGGAACCTGACGGACCAGGACGTTCGCGATTACCCGCCGGGGCGCGTCTTCCAGACCGTCCGCGAGGGCTACGGGCTCATGCCGTCGTACGCGGTGCAGCTCTCGGAACGGGACGCCTGGGGTGTCGTCGCCTACGTGCGGGCGCTCCAGATCGCACGCGGCACGTGGGTGTACCGGCTGCCGCCGGCGCTGCGCGAGAAGCTCGCCAAGGAGGCCCCGTGAAAAGGCAAACGCTGGTCGTGGGATCGCTGGTCGCCGCGCTGATCGGCGTCGTCTCGCTCTTCATCGGGCTCCTCGTGGAGCCCTCGCGCGCATGGTTCGCCTACCTCGCGGCGTGGACCTTCGGCGTGACCGTGTGCGTCGGCGCCCTGCTGCTCGTGATGGTTGGACACGCCTCCAAGGGGAGCTGGATGCTCGTCACGCTCCGGCCGGCAGAGGCCATCGTCGGCGCCCTTCCCGTCTTCGCCCTGCTCTTCATCCCCATCGCCTTCGGGCTGCGCGAGATCTACCCGTGGGTCGACCACCCGGATCCGCACAAGGCGCACTACCTGAGCCGCGGCTTCTTCATCGCGCGCACCGTCCTCTACTTCGTCGTCTTCATCGGCATCGGATCGCTCCTGCGGCTCTGGTCGCGCCGCAACGACGAGGCACCGAGCCTCGCGCGCGTCCTTCGCATGCGCCGCCTGAGCGGCGGCGGGCTGCCGCTCGTTGCCCTCACCTTCACGTGGGCCTCTTTCGACTGGACGATGTCGCTCTACCCGCACTGGTGGTCGACGATCTTCGGCCTCTACTACTTCGCCGGCGCCTTCATCGCCGCCGTCGCCCTCGTGTCGATCGTCCTCTACGTGCCCGCCTTCGGGGTCGGCGCGCTCGTCCACGCCACGCCCGATCACGCGCAGGCGCTCGGGCGCGTGCTGTTCGCGATGGTCGCCTTCTGGGCGTACATGGCGTTCAGCCAGCTCCTCATCATCTGGATCGCCAACATCCCCGCCGAGGTGACCTTCTTCGGCGACCGCACGCGCGGCAGCTGGACAGGGCTCACCTACGTGCTCGTCTGCGGCCAGTTCGTGGCGCCCTTCTTCCTGCTGCTCAACCGGCAGTGGAAGCGGCGCGGCGACTACCTGGCGCTGGTGAGCGCGTGGCTGTTCATGATGCACTACATCGACGTGTACTGGCTCGTGCTGCCGGCGCACGACGTGCGCGGCGTGCAGCCCGACTGGATGGACGTGGCGGCCATTCTCTTCGTCGGCGGCGTGTCCTGCGCGTGGATCGCACGCCGCTGGGCCGGCGCTCCGCCGCTGCCGCGTCACGCCCCCGCGCTCGCCGAGGGGCTCTCCTACGAGGCCGCCCTATGAGCGTCTACTACGGGCCCGTTCACGACTTCGAGCCGCGCCAGGAAGAGGACCTGGTGCCCACCGGCCCGATCGTGCGCGTCTCGATCGTCTCGGTGCTCATCGGCGCCATCGGCGTCTTCTTCGCGGGACTCGTCGTCATCGCCGCGACCGGCGATCTCGCGCCGCGCGTCGCCGGTCCGGGAGGAACGAGGCCCGCGCCGAAGGAGATCGGCGAGATCGAGCAGACGCAGATCTGGCGGACCGCCCGGGGCATCGACCTGCGCAACGCGCAGCACGCCGAGCTCGAGCGCTGGGGCTGGGCCGACCGCGATCACCACGTCGCGCGCATCCCGATCGACGAGGCGATGAACCTCGTCGTGGAGCAGGAGGCCGGCCGCCGATGAACAGTCTGCTGCTCAAGCTGCTCGATCTGCCCCCGCAGGCGTCGACGTACGCCTTCGACGTCGACCTGCTCCACTACTTCGTCATCTCGACGACGATGCTCGGCGCGACGTTCGTCTTCGTGCTCGCCCTCTGGTTCCTCGTCCGCAACCGCCGGCGCTACCCGGGCGAGCTGACGGCGCGCGTGGTGACGCCGGTGCCCGTCGAGTTCTTGATCATCGGCGGCATCCTCTCCGTGTTCCTGATCTTCTGGGTCGTCGGTGCCTCCGAGTACTCGCACATGCAGCACCCGCCGGAAGACGCGATGCCCGTCTACGTCACGGCCAAGCAGTGGATGTGGAAGTTCGCATACGCCGACGGCCGCTCGGACATCGACGTGCTCACCGTGCCCGTGCACCGGCCCGTGAAGCTGGTGATGAACTCGCGCGACGTCATCCACAGCTTCTACGTCCCCGCCTTCCGCATGAAGCAGGACGTGGTGCCCGGCCGCTACTACACCGCGTGGTTCGAGGCACAGGAGACCGGCGAGTTCCCGATCGAATGCGCCGAGTACTGCGGGGTGAGCCACTCGCGCATGCTCGCCAAGGTGCACGTGCTCTCGGAGCCCGACTACGCGAAGTGGCTCGAGAACCCGCCCACCGGCGACCTCGCCGCACGCGGGCGCGACGTCGCGGCGAAGCGCGGGTGTCTGTCGTGCCACACGCTCGACGGGCAACCGCACATCGGCCCGAGCTGGGCGGGGCTCTACGACTCGGACGTGAAGCTCAGTGACGGCACGATCGTGAAGGCGGACGTCGCGTACCTGACCCGCTCGATGATGGATCCGCAGGCGCAGATCGTCGACAGCTACAAGCCCGTGATGCCGACCTATCGCGGCGTGATCGACGAGCCCGAGGTGGCCGCGCTCGTGGAGCTCATCGTGTCGCTGAAGGACCAGCCGATCGCGCCCAGCGTGGTCCTCCCGCGCACCCAGCCGCTGGGATCCGCGCAACCCCAGGAGCCGCGATGACCACCCTCGACATCGCCGTTCCCGTCCCGACGCGTCGGCCCGCCGATCGCGAGACGTACCTGAACATCGCCTGGACCGTGAAGTCCTGGGCGCTGACGACGGACCACAAGCGCATCGGCATCCTCTATCTGGTCACGACGATCTTCACGCTCTCCCTCGGCGGCGTGTTCGCCCTGGTCCTTCGCACCGAGCACCTGTCGCCGGGGCCGACGATCATCGACGCGTACACCTACAACCGCATGTTCACGATGCACGGCATCGTGATGGTGTGGCTCTTCATGATCCCGTCGATTCCGACGGCGTTCGGCAACTTCCTCTTGCCGATCATGATCGGAGCCAAGGACGTCGCCTTCCCTCGGCTCAACCTCCTCAGCTACTACATCTATCTCGTCGGCTCGCTCTGGGTCGTCATCGCGCTGTGGGCCGGCGGCTGCGACACCGGCTGGACCTTCTACTCGCCTTACAGCGATCACTCGCCGAGCGCGGTCGTCCCCACCGTCTTCGGCATCTTCATCCTCGGCTGGTCGACGATCATCACGGGGGTCAACTTCATCGTCACGACGCACACGATGCGCGCCAAGGGCGTCGGCTGGTTCCGGATGCCGCTCTTCGTCTGGACGATGTACGGCGTGAGCATCATCCAGACGCTGGCCACGCCGGTGCTCGCCATCTCGCTGCTCATCGTCGGAGTGGACCACTGGTTCGACTGGGGCCTCTTCGACCCTGCGCGCGGCGGCGATCCGGTGCTCTACCAGCACCTGTTCTGGTTCTATTCGCACCCGGCCGTCTACATCATGATCCTCCCGGCGATGGGGGTGATCATCGAGGTGGTCTGCACGTTCAGCCACAAGAACCCCGCGTCGTACAAGGCCATCGCGTACTCCACCCTCGGCATCGCCTTCGTCGGCTTCGCCACGTGGGGGCACCACATGTTCGTCGCCGGCATCAGCACCTTCGACGCGGCGTCCTTCGGCGTGCTGTCGATGCTCGTCGCCATCTTCAGCGCCATCAAGGTGTTCACGTGGGTGCTCACGATGCGTCGAGGGTCGGTCGTCGTGACGACGCCGATGCTCTACTTCTTCGCCTTCCTCTTCCTCTTCGTCTTCGGCGGCATGACGGGCGTCGCCGTCGCCACCCAGAGCCTCGACGTGCACTGGCACGACACCTACTTCATCGTCGCCCACTTCCATTTCATCATGATCGGCGGAACGCTGACGGCCTGGCTCGCGGCCCTGCACTACTGGTTCCCGAAGATCACGGGCCGCATGTACCCCGAGCGCCTCGGTTACGTCGGGGCGACGCTCGTCTTCTCCGGGTTCTTCATGACGTTCTTCCCGCAGTTCCTCCTCGGCAACGCGGGAATGCCGCGGCGCTACTACGACTACGACCCGAAGTTCCAGCCGCTGATGGTGATCTCGACGGTCGGCTCATGGATCCTCGGCGCGGCGATGATCTGGACGCTCGCGTACCTCCTCGTCGCCCTCTTCAAGGGCGCGCGCGCGCCGGCCAACCCCTGGGACTCGCGCAGCTACGAGTGGCTCACCCCGTCGCCGCCGCCGAAGCACAACTTCTTCCGCGAGCCCGTATTCACCCGCGACCCCTACGACTACACCGTGCCGGCGGAGGAGATCCGTGCCTAGCCCCGCCGCACACCCGGTCTCCGTCGGAGAGCAGTGGGAGGACATGGAGAAGCAGGCGCATGCCGCCCGCTTCGGCATGTGGGTCTTCCTCGGGACCGAGGTCCTCTTCTTCTCGGGGCTCTTCGCGCTCTACACGGCCTACCGCATCGAGCATCCGAGCGGCTTCGACGTGGGGGTCGAGCACAACACCATCGTGTACGGCTCGGTGAACACGGCGGTGCTCCTCGTCAGCAGCTACTTCGTCGCTCTCGCGGTGCACGAGCTGCGGCTCGGGCGCAACCGGGTCAGTGGGTGGCTCGTCGCGCTCACGATCCTCTTCGGCCTGGGCTTCCTCGGCATCAAGACCGCCGAGTACCTGCACCACTTCTCGGACGGCATCTTCCCCGGCGGCTCCGGGCACTTCTTCGAGGAGCACACCGAGCCGGGCATCAAGATGTTCTACACGCTCTACTTCTGCATGACGGGCCTGCACGCGATCCACGTCTTCGTAGGCTGCTGCGTGCTCGGCTTCATGCTCTGGAAGATCTCTCGTCGCGAGATCGGCGCGTGGGCCCCGCACCCGCTCGCCATCGCCGCCATCTACTGGCACCTCGTCGACGTCATCTGGATCTTCCTCTGGCCGCTCTTCTACCTCGTCCCCGGGAGGGCCGGATGAAAGAGCCCTCGCCGCGCGCTTTGTTGCTCACGCTCCTCGTGCTGCTGATGCTCGCGGGCGCCAGCCTCGTCTTTCGCTTCGCGCACCTCGGCGACTTCAGCTTCCTCGTGGCGCTCGGCATCGCGCTCATCAAGGCGATCCTGGTCGCGACCGTCTTCATGGAGATCACCCTCGAGAAGCCGACGGTGCGCTTCGCGTTCGCAGCGTGCCTCTCTCTCTTCGCCCTGATGCTCTCGTTGCTCGTCGCCGACGTCCTCACGCGCAGCCCCGCGCCGCTCGGGCCCCCGCCGGGCACCGAGGCTCGCTACAAGGGGTGACTGTGCGACGTGGCAACGTGCCACGCCCGCGAAGACGAACGCGGCGACGCTTCGCGCGCGCCGTCGACACCACTGGCGCCGGTACGGGCGCTGCACGACGCGACCGCCCCCGCCCGGGTGCGGAAGTGCGAGGAGGTCGACGCCCATGTTCATGCACAACAAGCGGCTGCAGTACACCGTGCGCGTGTCGGAACCCAATCCGGGGCTCGCCAACCTGATGCTCGAGCAGTTCGGCGGGCCGCAGGGAGAGCTCGCAGCCGCCATGCGCTACTTCACGCAGGCGCTCGCCGAGGACGATGCCGGCCGCAAGGACATGCTGCTCGACATCGCGACCGAGGAGCTGAGCCACCTCGAGGTCATCGGCAGCATCGTCGCCATGCTCAACAAGGGGGCCAGGGGCATGCTCGCCGAGGCCGCGGAGCAGCAGGCGGAGCTCTATGGCGACATCACGCGCGGCGGCAACGACAGCCACGTGACCGAGGTCCTCTACGGCGGCGGCCCCGCGCTCGTGAACTCCGGCGGCATCCCGTGGACGGCGGCGTACATCGACACCATCGGCGACCCCACGTGCGACCTGCGCTCGAACATCGCCGCCGAGGCCCGCGCCAAGATCATCTACGAGCGCCTCATCAACGTGACGTCCGATCCCGGCGTGCGCGACGCGCTCGGGTTCCTGATGACGCGAGAGATCGCGCACCAGAGGTCGTTCGAGAAGGCCCTCTCCTCGATCGAGCCCAACTTCCCGCCCGGCAAGCTGCCTGGCAAGACCGAGTTCACCAACCGCTACTTCGACATGTCGCAGGACGGCGGGCCCGCGCCGCGCGGCCCGTGGAACGAGTCGCCCGAGTTCGTCGTCATCAGCGATCCGGCCAAGATGGCGGCGGTCGACGGTGGAGACGGCGGCGCCTCCGTCAAGATGTCGAGCGACGAAGCGGAGGCCGCGAAGCAGCTCGCGACGCGCACCGCCTCGCGAACGAACGGGTCGAGGGCGGCTCAGAAGCCTTCTCCCAAGGGGTGATCCGGCGTGAGCTGGCGGCGCTTCCTCGGATTCGCGGGGGCGGGCGGCGCCGTGGCGGTCGGATACATCGACCCGGGCAACTGGGCGACCGACCTCGCCGGCGGCTCGCAGTTCGGTTATGCGCTGCTCTCCGTGGTTCTCGCGGCGAGCCTCGTCGCGATGCTCCTGCAGGTGCTGTCGGCTCGGCTGGGGATCGCGACGGGCCTCGATCTCGCCAGTGCGTGCCGCGACGCCTATCCACGGCTCGCGCTGCCGATGTGGGTCGCAGCCGAGGTGGCGGTCATCGCGACCGATCTGGCGGAGGTGCTCGGGTCGGCCATCGCGCTCGAGCTCCTCTTCGGCATTCCGCTCCGCATGGGCGTCGTGGCCACGGGCGCCGACGTGCTGCTCCTCGTCGCCGGGCAGCGCCGCGGCGAGCGCACCATCGAGCGGCTCGTGGCCGGACTGCTCCTCGTCATCGCGGCGGCGTTCGCCCTCGAGCTGGCGCTGTCGCGGCCGCCCCCCTCGGCCATCCTTCACGGGTACGCGCCGTCCCTCGAGATTCTCAGGAACGGCGACATGCTCTTCGTGGCCGTCGCCATCCTCGGCGCGACCGTGATGCCGCACAACCTGTACCTGCACTCGCACCTCGTCGCCGACCGCGTCGTCGTGCGCACCGACGATGGCCGCCGCGAAGCCGTTCGCCACGCGACGCTGGACGCCGTGCTGTGGCTGGGGGGCGCCATGCTCCTCAATTCGGCGCTGCTCGTCCTGGC
>DASVWO010000010.1:0-11292 GCA_036393165.1 Polyangiaceae bacterium
CGGGTCGAAGTGGATGATCGAGGCGCCGTACGTGGTGCAGGCGGCGCACGACCTGCACGTGCACCTGGGGTGGACGGTCGCGGTCTACAACCTGGGCGAGGCGCTCGCGAACCTGGTGCAGCCGTTCTGGATGCTGCCGACGCTCGCCGTTCTCGGCCTGAAGGCGCGCGACGTGATGGGGTTCACGTTCGTGGTCTTCCTGGTGCTCACGCCGCTGGTGCTGGTACTCGTCACGGTGCTCGGGAGCACGCTCGGGTACCCGCTATAGGGGGACCAGGGCGCCGTCCTCGATCGCCCGCCGGATCGCGCGCGCGTTGGACGCGTGCCCCGGGCGCACCGCGTGGAATCGGCCGAGGGGCGGGCCGCCGCGGAGGTAGAGGTCGCCGATGAGGTCGAGCAGCTTGTGGCGGGCCGGCTCGTCGGGCGTGAAGGGGCGGCCGGAGGACAGGACGGCGTCCGGCGCGAGGACCACGACGCTCGAGGGATCCGCGTGCCGCGCCAGGCCGCGGCGCGCGAGCTCCTCGACCTCGTGGGCGAGCGCGAAGGTCCGCGCCGGGGCGATGCGTGCGACGAAGTCCTGCGGGTCCCCGACCCAGCGCGCATGCGGGTCGAATCGCGCGTCGAGCTCGACGTGCACCGAGACATCGGTGCCCTGGCCCGGTGCGAGCTCGTAGCGGCTCGGTCCGACCTCGTACGTGGCCGTCCGTGCCACGCGGAGGAGAGGCGATCGCACCGGGAGGGCGAGCCGGGCGACGGCCTCGCACCATGCCAGGGCGCTGCCGTCGAGCAACGGCAGCTCGGGTCCGTCGATGCGAAGCTCGATTCCCTCGCGAACCCCCAGGCCCGCCAGCGCCGCGAAGGCATGTTCCACCGTCCCCACCCGCAGCCGGCCTCCCGGGGCCTCGACGGTGGTCGCCCGCGCCGTGGAAGCCACCTGGAGCTCGGGGAGCACGGCACGAGCATCGCCCTGCGACAGCGCCACCGGACCGGGCTCGCGGAGGAGCACGACCGTGCAGGGCTCCCCGGAGTGAAGCCCCCTTCCCTGCACGACGACCCGGGAATCCACGGCGGGGCCGGAGCGTAGCGAAAGTTGCCGTGGGGCGGATGATTCGCTACGCAATTGCGACGGAAGCCGATGTCCACCAAGCGAGTCAATGTGGTCATTCGTGGACGCGTCACCGGCGTCTTCTTCCGCGCGGCGACGCAGCGGGAGGCGCGGCGGCTGGGGATCACCGGATGGGTGAAGAACCGGCCGGACGGCAGCGTCGAGATGCTCTGCGAGGGGGAAGAGGACGCCATCAAGGAGATGCTCTCGTGGGCGAACCACGGGCCGTCGGCGGCGCGGGTCGACGACGTGGACGTCCGCTGGCGGGGGTACACGGGGGAGTTCTCGGACTTCCGCATCACCGAATGAGGTTCACCTTCGCAGTGGCGGCGATTGCCCTCGTGGCGATCGCGCCGGCGGCGTCCGCCCAGGTTCCTTCGGCCAGCAGCGCCCCGTCGGCGGCGCAGACCGAGTCGGGCATGTCCCAGGCGGAGCTGGAGGCCATGCTCGCGCCTCTCTCGAGCGGGTCGATCGACGAACGGCGTGCCGCGGCGAAGGCCGTGACCTCCCTCGACGAGGACGCGGCCCCGGCCATCGGTCGCAAGCTCGCGGATCTGCGCAAGAGCGGCGACGGGGGATCCTTCGCGGCCATCAAGGCGGCGCGCGAGCACGCGGGCAAGGAGGGGACGTTCGATCAGCTCGAGGCGCTCGTCGAGCTGCGGCCCGAGCCGGGGGTCACGCGCGCGCTCGTCACGACGGCCCTGGTGCGCGCGCTCGTGCACGCCGGGACGACGCCCGCGCTGCGGCTGCTCATCCCGGTGGCGTCGGACGCGGCCGGGATCATGCGCCCGGAGCTCTCGCGGCAGATGAAGGCCCTCGGGGATCGCTCGTTGCCGGTGCTCATCGAGGCGCGGCGCGACGCATCCCCCGAGACGCGCACCTGGGCGGCGAACCTGCTCGAGACGATGGGCAAGCGCATGCCGGGCGACGTCGTCCAGACGAAGGACAACCAGGTCCTGGCCGACGTGTTGCACGCGTACGGAGCCACGAAGGACCTCGATGCGCTTCCCGTGGTGCTCTCGTTCGTGAACTCGGATCGCGCGCAGGTGCGCGCCGCGGCACGCGAGGCGACGCTCGCGTACGGTCAGGAGGCTCTCTGGAAGCTGCGCGAGGCGTACTCGGTGCTCACCGGCGAACAGGCGCCCGAGGGAACGCCGGCGGTGGACCTCGCGAAGAAGCTCTTCGACGCCTACGACCGCTACCGTCTGCACGACGTGTACGCGCTGCTCGACAAGGGGCTCGGCGAGGCGCAGGCCGGACAGATGCCGGACGCCGTGCACGATCTCGACGAGGTGCTCGCTCGCCAGCCGATGCTCGACCGGCGCGCCGAGGCAGCTCCGGTCTACGCCAAGTGGGGCGAGTCGCTCGAAGACAGCGATCGCCCCGCGGCGCTCGCAGCCCTGCGTCGATCCCTGCGTCTCGACGAGGCCGGCCCCGCCTCGAGCCACGTGCGCGCCGAGATCCTGGCCCTCGAGGGCGAGGACCTCGTGTCCCGCGGCATCGTCGACACCGAGCCCTTCGAGCAGGCCCTCGCCCTCGACCCGGGGAACGCACGCGCCAAGTCGAACCTCGACCGCATCCACGCGCAGGACCTGGCGGGACACGCTCGCACCTGGCGCCTGCTCGCAGCAGCCATCGTGCTCTTGCTCGCCGTCGCAGGGATCTTCGTCGTGGGGGGACGACGAAAGAAGCCAGCTGTGGTTTGAGAAAACAAGAAGATCATAAGATCCAGAAGGTTTGTTTGTGGACCCACACCCACAAACCTTCTGATCTTCTGATCTTGTTGTGGAAACCTACTCGGTCTTCGAGCCTTCGGTCGGAGCCGCGGCGGTCGCCTTCTTGCCGCTCTTCGACTTGGCCTTGGCGCCGCCCTTCTTCTTCTCGCCCTCGTCGGCGGCAGCCGTTTCGGTCTGCTCGACGAGCTCGATGAGGGAGATGGGCGCTCCGTCGCCGCGGCGCGGGCCGAACTTGATGATGCGCGTGTAGCCACCCGCACGGTCGGCGTAGCGCTTCGCGAGATCCAGGAGCACCTTCTCGACGAGGTCGATCCGCGTCGTGGCGCCGCCCGTCTCGACGCGAACGCCGAACCGAGGGATGTACGCCGAGATGACGCGCGCCGCCGCGAGGCGACGCGCGCGATCCGCCGGCTTGAGCTCCGACTGCACCGTGTACGCGATCGGGCCGAGACGGCGCGCCTTGGTGATCAGGCGCTCGGCCACGCGCCGGAGCTCCTTCGCCTTGGCGTCGGTCGTCTCGATCTTCTCGTGCAGGATGAGGTTCGCCGTCAGGTTGCGCAGCATCGCGCGGCGGCTGCTCGTGTTTCGGTCGAACTTTCGACCTGCGTTCTTGTGGCGCATGGCGGAGTGTCCTTGTCGCTAGTTCTGCTGCTGCTGCTGCTTCCAGCGCTCGAGCATCTGGGGCCAGTTGTCGATCTTCATGCCGAGCGAGAGACCCATGTTCGCCAGGATCTCCTTGATCTCCTTCAGGCTCTTGCGCCCGAAGTTCTTCGTCTTGAGCATGTCCTGCTCGGTGCGCTGAACGAGCTCGCCGATGAGCTGGATGTTCGCGTTCTGCAGGCAGTTGGCGCTGCGGACGCTGAGCTCGAGCTCGTCGACGCTGCGGAAGAGGTTCTCGTTGAGCGGCTCTTCCTCGGCACCCGCGGGCGCGTACTGCGTCTCCTCGGTCTCCTCGAAGTTGATGAAGATCGAGACCTGCTCCTTGAGGATCTTGGCGGCGAATGCGACCGCGTCCTGCGGCTTCACGCTGCCGTTGGTCCAGACCTCGAGGGTCAGCTTGTCGTAGTCGGTCTGCTGGCCGACGCGCGCGTTGGTCACCGTGTAGTTGACCTTGCGGATCGGCGCGAAGAGCGAGTCGATGGGGATCGTCCCGATGGGCATCCCCGGCGTCTTGTTGCGCTCGGCCGGCACGTAGCCGCGGCCCACGTTGACCGTGAGCTCCATGGCGAGCGGGCCCTTCTTGTCGAGCGTCGCGATGACGTGATCCGGGTTGAGGATCTGGAGGCCGTCGACGAGCTGGATGTCGCGCGCGTAGACGGTGCCGGGGCCTTCCTTGTCGATGCGGACCGTGTACGTCTTCGCCTGCGCAGCCTTGAGGACGACTTCCTTGAGGTTGAGGACGATCTCGGTGACGTCCTCGACCACGTCGGTGACCGTCGTGAACTCGTGGAGCGCGCCGTCGATGCGGATCGCCGTGATGGCCGCGCCCTGGAGCGACGAGAGGAGGATGCGGCGAAGCGAGTTGCCGATGGTGATGCCGTATCCACGCTCGAGCGGCTCGGCGGTGAACTTCCCGTAGAAGTCCGTGAGCGTCTCGCTCTCGATGTGGATGCCGCGGGGACGAATGAGGTCCCGCCAGTTGCGCGTGACGATGTTCGAAATGCTCATTGTCTTCTCGTCTCCTCTGTCTCCAGGTTCACGCGGCGATCCCGGCACTCCTTCGAACCCACTCTCCGGTGGTACCCGTCGCCTGCCCGTGTCACGTCAAATCGTCAGAATCACCTCGAGTAATACTCGACCACGTACTGCTCGCGGATGGCCGGCTCGTTCATCTCTTCGCGAACCGACGTGCCCTTGTAGGTGCCCGTGAAGTTCGCCTTGTCGAGCTCGAGCCACGAGAGCTGCGGACGCTTGTCGATGACCGCGAGGGATGCGACCACTTCCTTGATCTCGCGGCTCTTGCCGCGGATCTCCACCTTGTCGCCCGGCTTCAGGATGACGCTCGGGATGTCCACACGCTTGCCGTTCACCGCGACGTGGCCGTGGCGCACGAGCTGGCGTGCCTGCGACCGGGTGAAGGCGAAACCGAGGCGATGCACGACGTTGTCGAGGCGCGCTTCGAGCAGGCCGATCATCTGCTCGCCCGTGCGGCCCTTCCGGCGCGCGGCGTCGAAGTAGTACTTCTGGAACTGCCGCTCGAGCACGCCGTAGATGCGGCGGAGCTTCTGCTTCTCGCGGAGGCGGATCGCGTACTCGCTCAGCTTGATGCGAGCCTGCCCGTGCTGCCCCGGCGGATACGGCCGGCGCGTGTACGAGCACTTCTCGGAGTAGCAGCGCTCGCCCTTGAGATAGAGCTTCATGCCCTCTCGGCGGCACAGCTTGCAAACGGGACCGTGGTATCGAGCCATTCTCTGTCTTCTCTTTCCTTCAGTTGCGAGGAAGACCGGTTTACGCGTCGCGGAGACGCTTCGTCCCGGACCGGTGGGGCACACTCGAGTGAGCCCCGCCGGGGTTGTCCTTACTAGCCGATCAGACGCGCCTCCGCTTGGGGGGCCGGCAGCCGTTGTGCGGCACGGGCGTCACGTCCCGGATGAGCGTCACGCGGAAGCCTACGCTCTGCAGCGCACGGAGCGCGCTCTCGCGACCCGCGCCGGGACCCTTCACGAACACGGCGACCGACCGCATCCCGTGCTCCATCGCCTTGCGCGCGGCCTCTTCGGCGGCGAGCTGCGCCGCGAACGGGGTGCTCTTGCGCGAGCCCTTGAAGCCGCGCGACCCGGCGCTCGACCACGCCACGGTGTTGCCGTTGACGTCCGTGATGGTGACCACGGTGTTGTTGAACGTCGACTGGATGTGGGCGATCCCGGTCGCGACGTTCTTCTTGACCTTCTTCTTGGCGGCCTTCGGCTTCGGGCCGCCGGCCCCAGCTTCGCCACCGGCTCCCGGCGCGGCGGGGATGTTCGTCTTGTCCTGCGACATGGCTCTCTAGTCCTTCTCGTTCCTCAGGGCGTCGTCGGCGACTTGCGGGCCCGCGAGATGAGGCCCTTGCGCGGGCCCTTGCGCGTGCGCGCGTTGGTGTGCGTGCGCTGCCCGTGCACCGGCAGCCCGCGGCGGTGACGGAGTCCGCGGTAGCAGCCGAGGTCCATCAGGCGCTTGATGTTCATCTGGATCTCGCGGCGCAGGTCGCCCTCGACCTTGTAGTCCTCTTCGAGAGCATCGCGGATCTTCTTGATCTCGTTCTCCGTGAGCTCTTCGGTCATCTTGTTGGGCGCGATGCCGGTCTTCGCGCAGATCCGGCGCGCCGTCGTCTTGCCGATGCCGAAGAGGTACGGCAGCGCGTGGACGATGTGCTTGTGACGGGGGAGGTCGACGCCTGCAATGCGGGCCATGGTCGTTCTCTACTCTCAGCCTTGACGCTGCTTGTGACGGGGGTTCTCGCAAATGATCCGCACGACGCCCTTGCGGCGAACCACCTTGCACTTGTCGCAGATCTTCTTGACGCTCGGACGGACCTTCATGGGCTTGCTCGCTTACTTGTGGCGGTACGTGATGCGGCCGCGGCTGGGGTCGTAGGGACTCACCTCGACGGTGACCCGGTCACCCGGGAGGATGCGGATGTAGAACTGACGCATCCTGCCGCTGATCGTAGCGAGGACGACGAGGCCGTTGTCGCACTTCACGCGGAACATCGCGTTCGGCAGCGCCTCTTGCACGACGCCGTCGAATTCCAGCTTGTCGCCTTTCGGCTCCCTTCGCTCGCGACGTTCACTCATCAAACGCATTCTCCTTCGTCGTCACTTGGCGCCGAGCGCGTCTAGAACGCGCGCGGTGACCTCGTCCACGCTGCCGACTCCGTTGATTCGCCTCAAGATGCCGAGGCCTTCGTAATACGGGAGGAGCTCGGCCGTCATCGCCTCGTAGGTATCGAGGCGCTTCCGGACGACCTCCTCCTTGTCGTCCGCCCGGTGCTCGAGGTCGGCCCCGGGGGGAGGAGGGCTATACTTCAAGTGATAAATCTGTCCAGTACGTTTGTCCGTGCGCCTCAGCACTGCGCGCTCGATCAGGAGGTCTCGCGGCACGTCGAGGGCGAGGACACGGTCGAGCTTCTGGCCGCGGACCTTGAGCATGTCGCCCAGGGCCTGGGCCTGGGGCACCGTCCGGGGGAACCCGTCGAGGAGGAATCCCGGGAGGCAGTCGGCCGCGCGGGTCCGCTCGTCGATGAGTCCGATGACGACCTCGTCCGGGACCAGGGCCCCTGCCGCCATCTTGGCCACGAGGTCGGCCGGGAGCTTCCCCTCGGCCTTCGCCGCCCGGAGCATGTCGCCCGTCGAGATCTGGGGGATGCCGAAGCGCGCGCAGACCGCCTTGGCCTGCGTGCCCTTCCCTGCCCCCGGAGGGCCGACGAAGACGATGCGGAGTCCCATGGGCCGGCCGGCTAGTCCTTGCGCACGCGGATGCGCGAGGTGCGCCCTCCGCCGCCCGAGAGCCCTTCGTAGTTGCGCGTGATGAGGTGGGCCTCGATCTGGTTGACCGTGTCGAGCGCGACGCCGACGACGATCATGATCGACGTGCCGCCCCACCGGAAGGGCACGTGGAACTGCTGGCTGATGATGCTCGGCACGATGCACACGACGGCGACGTAGAGCGACCCGCCGAAGGTGATGCGCGTGAGCACGTAGTCGATGTAGTCCGCCGTCTGCTTGCCCTGGCGGACGCTCGGGATGAACGCCTGCTGCTTCTTCAGGTTGTCGGCCACGTCGACCGGCTGGAACGTCACCGCCGTGTAGAAGTGGCAGAAGAAGATGATCAGCAGGACATAGAATGTGTTGAACGCCCAGTCGCCTCGGTTGAGGACTCCCTGGAGCGCCGACATCCCGGGGATCTTGAAGTTGGCGAGCGTCGCCGGGAACATCAGCAGCGACGAGGCGAAGATGGGCGGGATGGTGCCGCTCGTGTTCACACGCAGCGGCAGGTGCGCCGTCTGGCCGCCGTAGATGCGCCGGCCGACGGTCCTGCGTGCGTAGTAGATGGGGATGCGGCGCTGCGCGCGCTCGAAGAAGACGATGACCGCGACCGTCATCAGGACGATGAAGACCACCGCCGCGAGGTTGAGCGGCTGGATGTTGCCCTTGTTGGTTGCGAAGTAGCTGGCGATGCCGTCGGGCACTCCGTCGACGATGCCGGCGAAGATGAGGAGCGAGATGCCGTTGCCGATCCCGCGCTCGGTGATCTGCTCGCCGACCCACATCATGAACGCCGTGCCCGTCGTGAGCGTCAGCACACTCATGAGGCGGAAGCCCCAGCCCGGGTGCGTCACGACGTCGCCGACCGCCGCAGAGTCGGACAGGTCGCCGTTGTTCATCGCCTCGAGGCTCATCGCGATGCCGAAGCCCTGGATGAGCGAGAGGATGATGGTGCCGTAGCGCGTGTACTGGTTGATCTTGCGCTGGCCCTGCTCGCCCTCCTTGCGGAGCTCGTCGAGCGGCTTGAACACCATCGTCAGCAGCTGCAGGATGATGCTCGCGCTGACGTACGGCATGATGCCGAGCGCGAAGATGGAGAGGTTCCCGAGGGCCCCTCCGCTGAACATGTTGAACAGGCCGAGGAGGCCGTTGCCACCCTGCTTGTGGATCACCGCGTTCATCACGGTGCGGTCGACGCCCGGGATCGTGACGAAGACGCCGATCCGGTACACGGCCATCATGACGACCGTGTAGATGATCCGCTTGCGGAGCTCGGGAACCTTCCCGATGTTGGAGAGAGCGGAGAGCGCGGACATCCTCGCTCCGGGCCCTTACTGCGCGCCGCCGCCGAGGAGGACGGCCTTGCCGCCGGCCTTCTTGATCTTCTCGGCCGCGCTCTTGGAGAACGCGTGCGCCGTCACCGTGACGGCCTTGGTGAGCTCCCCGTCGCCGAGGATCTTGATCTTGTCCCACCGCCCCTTCAGGAGTCCCTTGGACGCGAGCGCCTCGGCGTCGACCTTGGCACCCGCCGCGAACACCTCGAGGGCGCCGACGTTCACCTCGGCGACACGCGCCGGGAAAGGGTTCTTGAAGCCACGCTTCGGCAGGCGGCGCTGGATGGGCGTCTGACCGCCCTCGAAGTGACGCTTGAAGCCGCGCGTGCGAGCGTACTGGCCCTTCTGCCCGCGGCCGGAGGTCTTTCCGAGGCCGGATCCGACCCCGCGGCCCACGCGCGTCTTCGGACGCGTCGCGCCCTCGGGCTTCGCGAGCTTGCTCAACGTATCAGCCATGATCCACCTCTTCGACACGCACCAGGTGCAGCACCTTCTTGATGGCGCCGCGGAACGACGGCGTGTTGCCCACGACGACGGTGCTCCCCGGACCGCGCAGCCCCAGGCCGCGGATGGTCTGCCGCATGCCGTGGTCCTGCCCGATGGTGCTCCGCGTCTGGGTGACCTTGAGCTTCGCCTTCATGACGTCCGTCCTCAGCTCTTTCAGCCTTGCGCCGCAGCCGTTTGTTGAGCGGCAGCGGCCAGGTTGGTCGTCGACTTGCGGTCGACGAGGTCTTCGGTCTGCTTGCCGCGCTTGCCGGCGAACTGCTCGAGGCTGCGCAGCGACTTGAGCGCCGTGACCGTGGCGCGCACCACGTTGTGCGGGTTCGAGCTGCCGAGGCACTTCGTGAGGATGTCGTGGATTCCCGCGCTCTCGACGACGGCGCGCACCGCGCCGCCCGCGATGACGCCCGTTCCCTGCGATGCCGGCTTGAGGAACACCCTTCCGCTCCCGAAGTGACCCAGGGTCTGGTGCGGGATGGTCACGCCGTCCAGCGGGACCGCGAAGATGTTCTTGCGCGCCTGGTCGTTGCCCTTGCGGATGGCCTCGGGCACCTCGTTGGCCTTTCCGAGGCCCACGCCCACGTGCCCCGCCTCGTCGCCGACGACGACGAGCGCGCTGAAGCTGAAGCGCCGGCCGCCCTTCACGACCTTGGCGACGCGGTTGATGTAGATGACGCGCTCCTTGAGCTTCTCTTCGTCAATCTGGAACGTCTCGAGCGGCATGGCTGGCAATCTCCGATCAGAACTTGAGGCCGGCCTTGCGCGCGGCGTCGGCAAGGGCGCGAACGCGCCCGTGGTAGAGGTAACCGTTGCGGTCGAAGACCACCTTGCTGATCCCCTTCGCGATGAGCGCCTTGGCGATGGCCTCTCCGACCTTCTTGGCGGCGTCGAGCTTCTTGGCGCGAGGCGAGGCCGCCTCGGTCTTCACGTCCTTCGACAGGGTGGAGGCGTGCGCCACGGTCTTGCCCGCGACGTCGTCGACCACCTGGGCATAGATGTGCTTCGCGCTCCGGAAGACGCTCAGGCGCGGCATCTCGGAGGTCCCGCTGATCTTCTGGCGGATGCGCAGCTTCCTGCGCTCGCGCCCGACAATTCGCATGGCCATGGCTACTTCGCTGCTCCGCCGGCTTTCGCCGCCTTGCCCGCCTTCTGACGGACCTTCTCGCCCTGGTAACGAACGCCCTTGCCGCCGTAGGGCTCCGGCGGACGAAAGCCGCGGATCTTCGCGGCTGTCTGGCCCATGACTTCCTTGTCCGAACCCGTCAGGATGACGATTGTTCCCTTGGAGTCACCGGGGATCTCGCACTTGACACCCTG
Source organism: Polyangiaceae bacterium (assembly GCA_036393165.1). Classification (GTDB taxonomy): domain Bacteria; phylum Myxococcota_A; class Polyangia; order Polyangiales; family Polyangiaceae; genus Palsa-1150. Next base: position 10,457 of record DASVWO010000010.1, read on the forward strand.
GGGGAGCGGGAAGGCGATCGGGTGCGAGAAGCCCAGCGCCAGATTGAGCGTCTGACCCTTGAGCTCCGCGCGGTAGCCGGTTCCGACCAGCTGAAGCGTCTTCGTGTACCCCTCGCTGACGCCGTGGACCATGCCGCGCGCGAGCGACCACGCGAGGCCCTGCATGCGCGCGCCGTCGCGGCCCGGCTGAACCGGCGCGAAGACGATGGCGCCCGCGTCCACCTTGCCCGTGATGCCGGGCGGAATCACGCGAGTGAGGGTGCCCTTCGGGCCCTTCACCTCTAGCTTGCCGTCCTTGACGGTCGCCGAGACGCCCTTGGGCAGCGCGATCGGCCGCTTGCCGATGCGCGACTGCCAGACGCGCTCGGCGCCGGCCTGGTTCGCGGTGTGTGCTTGCGTCGTCATGGCATCACCAGATCTCGCAGAGCAGCTCGCCGCCGACGCGCTGCTTGCGCGCTTCGCGGTCGGTCATGACGCCCCGGCTCGTGCTGAGGATCGAGACCCCCATGCCAGAGCAGACGCGGCTGATGCGGTCGTGACGCACGTAGACGCGGCGACCGGGGGTGGAGACGCGGCGCAGGCCGTCGATGACGCTCGCGCGATCGCGCCCGTAGCGCATCACCAGCGTGAGCGTCTTCGGGTCCTCGCCCTCGCTGACGCGCACGTCGTCGAGGTAGCCCTCGGACTTCAAGACGCCGGCGAGATTCTCCTTGAGGCGGGAGTGCGGAAGCTCGACGCGGTCGTGACGCGCGAGGGCCGCGTTGCGGATGCGCGTGAGCATGTCGGCAATGGGATCGGTCATCATGGCATCACCAGCTTGCCTTGATCACGCCGGG
>DASVWO010000011.1:0-17689 GCA_036393165.1 Polyangiaceae bacterium
CGCGCGATGGATCGGAGAGCCCGGCGCGAGCGCAAAGACTTCGCCGTACCCGCAGCGGTAGGTGAGGAGATCACGCACCGTGATGGGGCGCTTCGCCGGCACCGTGTCGTCCAGGGCGCTCGCTGCCGTGCACAGCACGCGCCGGTCCGCGAGCTCGGGCAACCATGCGTCCACGGGATCGTCCAGCCTGAGCTTCCCCTCCTCGACGAGCGTCATCGTCGCCACGGCGGTGATCGGCTTCGTGTTCGAGGCGAGGCGGAAGATCGTGTCCCGCCGCATCGGTGCGCTGCCACCGAAGGAGAGGCTGCCGATCGCGCAGGCGTGGTCCTCGCCGCGACGGCTCACGAGGCTCACGAGACCGGGCAGTCGCCCGGCATCGACCTCGCGGCGCATCAAGTCGTGGATGCGTTCGAGCCGGCTCGTGGAGAAGGTGCTCATGGCTCGCGCGGTCGTGCATGCGACGTGCCCCGCGCGAGATGACCGCGCCGGAAGGCGTGTCTAAGGGTGCGCTCTGAGGCGCCCGCCGCGGACCGTGGAGGCAAGTCCCGTCGCCCATACGGCCAGGAACACGAGCAGCAGCGGGAACCATGTGCCGACGACGCTCCTGAACATCTCGAGGCTGTGTTCGACGAAGCAGGCGACGACGATCAGGTCCAGCAGGGTGACGATTCCGACCATGACGGCGGCGGCGCGCAGGGGGGCAAACGCCGTGGGGCGGGCGAAGTAGCTCGATGAGACCCCGACGAAGAGGAACGGTGCCGCAATGCCGTGCAGAAGGAGAGCCGTCTGGAGATTCGTCCCAGCGAGGGCGGCGGCCATCACCGCGGCGCACATCGCCCACCCGATGAACGCGTGCGTCGTCACGCGGGCGAGCCTTCGAACCGTCACGTCGAGCATCCCCGCGCGGTGCTCGTACGACAACGCGACGACCACGATTGCTGCCGCAAGGGCCATGTAGACACCGTGCAGCCAGTGAAAGGTGCGCAACAGCCCAATCTCGACGCCGATCCAAGTCGCCATCGCGACACCTCCGACGAGCGCCTCGCCGCCGGCGGCACGCTTGCGCGCGAGCACGAGGACTCCAGCCAGAGTGTTGATCACGCCCACGACGCCCGCGAGAAGGAGCCCCGGGACCAGGAAGTCAGCGAACGGCGAGTATCGAAGAAGCGACAGCTGCAGCCCGATGAGCGAGCCGTCGGGCGCCAGCACGAGCTCCATTCCACCGAGGATGGCGGTGAGGCCCGTCACCAGGCACAGCGTCGCAAGCAGCCTGCGCATGACGCTGGGTGCAGCAAGATCGGGTCCGCGTGGAGAACGCTCGTAACGGCGTGCCCGTACCGCCGTCGACGCAGGACCTGCGCTCGAACGCACGAAGCACCCGAGCATGATTGTCCCCAGGGCGGAATGACTGACTGATCCATCCGCAGCATCACACGCGCCGCGGAGTGTCGACGTGGGCGCGAGCTGCGCCGAGCGCGGGCGGTCGCCTCCGCCAGGCCATGCATTGCCCCCACCGGGCCGATGGTGCATGTGGAGCAGTCGTAGCTCCCCAGTCGGCCGGTTTCGTCGCCTATCTTCCCCACAGCTGGTTCTCCCCGCAGGCGATGACCGACTGGAGCACGCCGTCGTCGACCGCTACGGCGGCCACGTCGGCAGCCGTGCGCTGGAGGTCCAAACTCGAAGTGCCCACGACGAAGCTCGTGCCGAGCGCGCGCTCGCTGGCGATTCGCGCCCACGTGTTGCGGTCGGTCGTGCTGGCGTCCGCATCGAGAACGACGATGTCAGGCTGGGAGGACAGCGCTGCCGAGAGCGTCTCTCGCGTCGAGGCGAGGACGATGCGGCGCCGCTGCGGCGTGCGAACGTGTCCCGCCCTGGGCGCGTCGAAGCCCGCGAGAGCGCGAAGCAGGGGCGCGCGCGCCTGCGCCTCCCGGAAAGAGCAAGCCCACGATCTCCGCGTTGCCCACCTGCAGCGATAGGGGTTGGACGCCGGTCGGCTCGCCCGCGACAAGATCGATCGCCTCGAGAACCGCGCTCATGGCGTCCAGCTCTCCTTGTTCAGGTAACACCGCGAATCGCGTGTGGAGAGGGTCGCGGAACTGAAAATCGAACGCGCCGGAAATGCACACTCGACGCGAATCTTGCGCCCAGCGCTGGCAACGCGTGTCCCTGCACGTCAGCGCGAAGCTCGCGGAGGCGCGGTGAGCGTAAGGAAGACCTCGAATCGTCGCGAGTAGCTGCCCAGGTCCGTCTGGGGCCGCGAGGCGATCGCAGCAAGTGCGGCCTTCAATCGCGGCGCGAGGTCCGGAACGAGGTTGGTGCCCATCGACACGCCGATCTGGGCTGCGGCCCAAAGGACGTCGAGTTCAGGCCCGTCAACCTGGCCATGGGCGCGCGCGAGCAGGTCGTCGGCGTGCGCGAGCGCCTGCTGCAGCCATGACGCCGCGGCCGCGGCATCACGACGATCGGCCGCGTTCAGTGCGAGCTGGGTCTCGGCGAGCATGGTGGCGAGCTCGTATTCCGTGCGCTTCGTGGCGGCGAACCGCTCGGCCAGGATCGCGCGGCGCTCCTCGATGGCTCGCGCCTCGTCGTCCGGACGACCGAGCTCCCGGTAGGCGCTCGCCCGAAGCCCCTCCGCGATGAGCCGGTAGCCGCGGATGACGACGGTGAGCGGCGCGTGGCCCCACCGAAGCTCCGCGGCGCGCGCGGGATCGCCGAACTGCCGCTCCAGTGCATCGAGCTCGGAGAGCGCAACGTTCGGGCGTCCAGCTCCGACGGCGGCGGCGGCCCGCCCCAGATGCGCCACGAATCGATTGCGCGCTGCGGCAGGCCCCGTGGCCGCGTCGATCGACGGGATCTGCGCGTCGTACAGCGCCAGCGCCCGGCCGAACCGACCGGCTGCGAGGTTGGATACGGCATCCCTGTCGCGCACGACGGTGCGGTACGCCGCGAGGTCTGGCGTGCGCTCTGCCATCGCCATGGCCGCGTCGGCGACGCCGGCAGCATCTCCTGCGCGGTCCACGTGCAGGAGCGAACGCGCGAGGGCAAGGCGGACGCCGAGCGCCGCCGCGTCATCCGGGTAGGGAAGCTTGTCGCGCTCCTCCAGGTAGTCGAGCGCGATACGCCAGTTGCCCACCTGCGTGTGCAGGATGCCGAGCAGGTCGAGCACCATCGCCCGGAAGGGTGTCCCGGGGCGCGCGGCCTCGAGGGCGACCACGTAGTGAGCGTTGGCCTGCTCGGCGAGCGCGGGATTGCCCGCCCGGATGTACTCTTCGTGCAGCAGAGCTCCGTCGAGAGCCTGCGCCACTCTCTGGTTCCTGAGCTCCACCCAGGAAGCGCGCACCAGTGCGAGCGCCTGGGCGGTGGCTCTCGCCTCGTCGTCGCCTCCGAGCGCCGGCAGCTCTCTCGCGAGCACGTAGGCCTTCGCGAAGTCCGACAGAGGCTTGGCCGTAGTGGTCCCCACGTAGGACGCGTCGATGACCGCCGGCGACTCGCCCGCCCTCAAACGCAGGTCAATCGAGGCGACCGCCGACTCGTAAGATCCCGTCTGCCCCACGATCGCATCGAAGTCGGCACGCGCCTCGTCGGAGTGCCCCTCGGCGGCCTGCCGGAGCGCCCTCGCCGTCATCACGCCACGGAACCGCCGCTCCGCATCCAGCCGCTCTCGCGTTCCGGGACGGGAGTCGTCGAGGTAGCGCTGCACCACCGATTCGACGAAACCACCGGCTCCTACTTCGCGCGCGCGGTGCACGACTTCGTCGACGACCGAAGCGCGTCGCTCCGGGCGCACCTGCTGCGCGTACAGGGCGAGGATCTCCTCGGTGACGGCCGGCAGCGGATCGGAGTCGCGCATCGCTAGCAGCGCGTGCGCGAGGTCGATCGCGAACGCGAGCTCCGAACCGGCCGGAGTCCCCGCGTGCTCGTGTTCCAGGCGCGCCGCGGCAGCATCACGCGGCAACCCCCGCACCATCGCACGAACCGCAGCCTGTGCGTAGCGCAGCCGCTGATCGGCACCGAGTCCATCGTTCTCGGAGAGCCGCCGGCAGGCAGCCACGAGGGCTTCGCGATCGTCGAGCTCGCGATAGAGAGCGTCGGCGCGTTCGTAGTAGGCATCGACAACGGGTGCGGGCGCGCTCGCGTCGAGGGACGCGGCCTCGAGCTCGGACCGTGCTCGGGTCTCGTCGCCGATGGAATCGGCGATCTCGCTGCGCACGACGTGCGCGAGCGCGGTCGCAACGGGGCTCGCTCCCTGCGGCAGGCGCAGGTCGTCCAATCGCTGGCGCGCACGATCCCTGAACTCCTGGACCATCACTCCGCGCTCGCGTTCTCGCTCGGCGCGGCGCTGGGCCACGAGCGCGAGCACGGCGCTCGAGAGACCCATCGTCGAGCGATCGCGCTGATCGACGACGTGCTGCGCGTAGAACTCGGCGGCTCGGTTGTATTCGAGGTCGAGATCACGCGTGAGGAGATCGAGCAGGGCGATGCGGCGCCCGCTGGTCGTCGTCTCGAGGGATAGCCGCCGACTGGAGAGGAGCTGCTGCTCGGCCTTCGTGCCGGCCGTCTCGATCTCGGCGGCGAGCCGCGCCGTTCCCCACACGTCGGGGACCTCACCATCGAGCGGAAGAGCGTAGATTGCGAGCGCACGGTCCTGCGCGCAGGTCGCCACCAGCCGATCGGCGGCCGGCGCCGGATACTCGCAGTTGTACGTCGTCTCGGTGAGCTGGCGCGGCGCGCCCACCGCCGGACGATCCCCTTCGGCCGAGAACGGGACGCGGAAGAGGATGCCGTCGTCGCTCGCGTCGACGACGCCGTCGTGATTCGAGTCGTCGAGAAATTGCACGAAGTAGATCCAGCGGCCATCGCGGGCGAACGCCGGCTGTCCCGTCAGGCCGGGCAGATCGATGGAGAGCGACGTCGCAGGCGCGCCTGGAGACTTCAGGCGCACCACTTCGAGCCGCCGGCCCGCGTGCGCGGCGAACGCCGGACCGACCGTCGCGACGTCGCGCTGGATGGGCACGTACACGAGCCACTGCCCGTCCGGGGAGACGGCGGGACCCGTGAGGTTGCGGTCGAGCAGCGGTCGCGCCGAGAGCGCGGACCCGACGTTCACGTCGAGCACGCGAAGGTCGCCCTCGATGGACTCGCGAGACACCAGCACGATGCGCGAACCGTCGACCCACTCCGCCTGGACCGCAGCCAACGCCCGAGCCAGGCAGCGCCGCTCCTTTCCGTCGGGCAGATCCCGGACGCACAGCTGTCCGAGCACGCTGTCGGCGAAGGAGATGTAGAGGAGCCGCCGTCCGTCGGGGCTGACGCGTGGCCAGGTGACGTCGGCGTCGTCGTCGAAGAGCGGCTTCGCGCGACCGTCGGCGACGATCTCGGCGAAGACCTGGCTCATCGTGTTTCGGCTGGACACGAAGTAGAGCGTCCGGCCGTCGGGAGAGAGCTGGCCCAGGAGCTCGTCGGCGACGGCGACCGTCAGCCGCTCGGGACGACGCAGGAGGCCCTCGGGTTCGTCTGTCTGCGCTCGCGCCGTGCCGGCGACGGCCACCATCGCGACGAGGGCGAGCGCGTTCAGCATCCCTTGGCGCGCCATTGCCCGTCGTCTCCCTGGATCCACGAGCCGCAGGCGGCGCCGTCGACATGGAGCGTGCGCCAGGCCCGCCGCAGGTCGTTCGTGGGCACATCCGTTCGCTGCGCGTGCATCCACAGCCACAGCTGGTGTCGCGCCAGATTGACCCGCTCGACGGCGCGCGCCGTTTCGTCGGCGTTCGCGGCCCCGCGGCACGCATCCGGCGTCGGGACGAGCAAGCCGTCCATGGCCTCGCCGATGCAATGCTGCACGAGCAGGGCGTCCACCCGATCCGCCTCGGTCAGCTGGCCCGCGTCAGCGGAGGCCACCGGCCGGATGCCCAGGGCCTCGAGCTGCTCCGGCGTCATCGGCACCGGCTTCGGTTCGACCGCGGCTCGTTCGAGCCGGCGCTCCACTTCGTCGAACGATCCGGAAGCCTGCTGCTCCAGGGCCGTCCCGCGATCGACCATCACGATGTCGGGTGGCTTGATGCACGCCATCGAGCCGAGGGCCGAGAACACGACGACGGCCCTCTTCATGACGTCACTCTCCCGCCGAGCACCGTCTTGACGAGCCAGTCGACCAGCGGGCCGGTCGGGATCCCTCGCAGCTCGTCGATGCTCATGAACCGCGCGAGGCCGCCGAGCTCGACCCGCGCACGCGCGAAACCGTTGCCGAAGGCGACGTGGACTCGGGACGGATAACCGAAGGCGAGCGCGCTCCGGATACGATTCATCGCGGGGTCGACGCGCAGCGGATCTTCCACGTCGAGCAGGTCGAGGAGGTGGCGCTTGCCCATGCGGAGGATCTCCGCCCGCCCTTCGATGCTCCGGTCGCTGGCCGAAATGACGACCGCCATGCTCCCGTCGAGAGGCTCGCCGTAGGTCGACTGCACGCCGTTCGCGCGCAGGTGGGCGACGAGGCTCGAGCTCGGGCCACTCCAGTCGAACGAGCAATCCCCGGCGAGCCTTCCGCCGCGCACGCCCATCTCGAATTGCCCCAGCGATACGACGTTCTGCTGGACCGCGAGATTGCCGACGAACTGGACGATCTGGAGCTGCGGCGTCGTGAGGCGACCGATGGTGACGAACCCGCTGCGTCCCAGGAACGGGTGCTGATCGGCGAACCGGAGCATCGCGTACCGGTTGTGTCCGTCGCGGCGGATGCGCACGCCATCGTCGAGCGCATCGAAGTCCATACGCACCGGGACCTGCGCGTCCACCGACTGCGCGTCGATGCCGAGGATCGGGACTCGCAACTGGACGCCGGAGACCGTCACGTCCAAGCGCGTCCGGAAGAAGGTCAGGTCGGGCGATTCGACGTTCGCTGCGACCTTCACCTGACCGCTGCCAGAGAAACGTTCCGGGAAGAACGAGAGAGGCTGCAGGTCCTGGACGACCTCGGCCACCATCGACAGCTTCCGGTTGCCGCGAGCGCCGAGATCGAGCCCGCCCCGGAGGTCGATCGTCGTCCCCGCGCCGGCGCGCAGGTGAAGGGCAGAGACACGCACGAGCCCCTCCGGCTCCCGACGCAGCGACAGATCCATGGTCGCGTCCGCGGACGGATAGTCGGGGACGAAGTCCTGCGCGAAGCCGCGAACGGCGAGGCGTTGGACGAGATCGACCTTCGGATTCAGCAGGTCCCCGCTCAGCGTCGCCGTCGTGTCGTCGGAGATCCCCGAGATGTCGATCTGGTGGCGCCCGAGGCCCAGACGCAGCGAGGCGAGGTCCGCGTGCATGCCAAGTACCCGTTCTTCGCCGTCCGTGTGCATGTCCCCGTGCCAGACTGCCGACGGGACGTCGAGTGCGACGTCGGGCCGGGTCCAGCGCAGGTTGGCGACGCGCACGTCCGCCACCCCTTCGATGTCGCCCGTGCGCCACGGATCGGGCGTGAGCTCGAGCGCGCCATCGGAACCCACGCCCGAGATCACGCCGAGTAGCTTCCCTCGAGCCGCGACGACGAGCTCCAGACGCGAGAGGTCGAGCCCGTCCAGGCTGCGGACACGGGCAACGATGGGCGCCAGTTTGGCGAGCCCCGAGAGCTGTCCGCCCGCGTCGTAGATCACGACGCGCTCGTCGGGATCGAACGCAGCCGAGACCTCGACCTGGGCGTTGGCACGTCCGGCTGTTCCGGCCGTCAGGTGCAGCGACCTGGCATCACGATTCCACGACTCCGAGAGGGCCAGCACGTCGTCGCTCGCGGGCGTCCCGTCGATGGTCAGGCCCGAAGCGCGCAGGCCCGCGTTTGCTTCGTGGCGCGAGGCGCTGCCGTCCGAGTGCAGGTTCAGAGAGAGCGAACGCGCCGAGAGGCCCCGGAACGCGAGCCCATCGATCGTCAGCGAGGTGTCCTGTCGTAGGCGAGGCTCACGGCTTGCGATGCGTTCGAAGCGTCCGTTCGAGCGGAGCTCGAGGGCCATCGCATCCCAGTTGCCCGCATCGGCGAGCGCGGTGGGCAGGAACGGACGCACCGCTTTCAAGCTCGGAGCCAGCGCGTGCAGCGAGTAATCGATGGCGCCGGCGTGAGCGGTGGCCTGGAGCGATGCGCTGTTGCCGTCGACCTCCACGGACGCCCGCACCGTGCCTCGACTGGCCTGCAGAAGACGGGCATCCGGAAAGAGGTCCCGGAGCTCGAGCTTCATCCGCGCATGCGCTCCCGCGAGGAGACGCCGGCCTCCGTCGACGACTTGCGCACCCCGGGAGCGCGCCTCCAGTCGCCCGGAGAGCGCCCCATCGGCGGCGCGCTCTCCGTCGAAGTCGACCGCCACATCTCGGACCTCGACGCGCACGCGCCCGAACCGGCCTGTCGCTGCATCGAGCTCTTGCCAGCCTTTCACGGCGACGCCGGGCCCCGCCTCGGGCCGAACATCCACCTCGCCACGCGAGCGTTCGGCCTCGACAGTGCCCTCGGACGTGCGCACGCGCGCGTTCGTCAGTTCTGATTCGACGTGGATGAAGCCACCTTCCAAGAGTCGGGGCACCGGCTCCAGCGTCGCGGACTCGACCTCCACGTGAAGGACTCCGCCCTGGGCGGTGACGGGCACGAGGCTGGCGGGGATCCCCCCGAGGAGCGGAGCGACGTCGACGTCGCCCTGCGCTCGTCGCACGAAGGGGGTGCCGTCGTCCGGCAACTCGATCGACGCATCGAGCATGAGCGATCCCGACGCCGATGCCACACGCTCGATGGCCACCCTGGTGCGACTGGCGGCGGGGTCGAAGCTCGCGCTCGCGTCGGCGTGCCATCTGCCGACGTCGGGGAAGCTCAGATTCACCGAGACATCGAGCATCGACGCCGTCAGAGAGGTCGCCAACGAGATGCCGACTTGCGTCTCGCGCGCCGGCTGACCGTCGTCCCACTCCTGCGTGACGTGGACGTCGAGCGGCTCGGCGATGGTCCCGGCGCTGGCCTCCACACGCCAGCCCTGCCCCGACGGTTCGGCCCTCACCGCAGCCCCGAGGCCGCGGATCGAGTCACGCTCGACGACGCGGCTCCCTTGCGTCCGGAGGATCTCCACGTTGGCGCGCGTGGCGTCAATGCGAGACGCGAACGGTGTCGATGCGAGGAGCTGCCCCGGCCTGCGCGAGAGGGGCACCCGGGTGACGAAAATGGAGTCGAGAGACGTTCGCCCGTGCTCGTCGGCGACGACGGCCACGGTGACGTCCGAGAGGGCGATCCGCTCCAGGCGCGGCCCACCTCCGAAGAGCGACGACGCAGACCACTGCACGTCGAGCAGAGAGGCCCGCAACATGTCCGGAGCGATGGCGCGGAACTCGGCTGCGGTATGGACGACGAAGTTGTCGACCTCGATCCCCGACAGTGGATGAACGCGGATGGACCGGTAGTCGACGTCTAGGCCGGTCCTGGACATCACGAGCGCCTGCACGTGCCGCTTCATCCACGGTCGATTTGGATCCAACGTTCTGGCCACGACGAAGACGAGTGCGAGCGCGATCAGGAGCGCCATGATGCGCCGCGAGCGCCCCCCGTGATGGGCCGAGCGCGCCGGCCCTTGGTGCGGCGGCGAGAGGGTGACGGCGTGAGCGCGCATGACTCATTGCACTTTCGGTCGCACCGGTGCTCCGGGAGGAGGGATCGCCGGCCGATATCGTTTCGGAGACACCTTCTTCGGCGCGGGTGCCGGCGCAGGCGGCGGCTTCGGGCGACGCGCGGGAGCGGACGCCGGCGCGATGTGGCGCAAAGGCAGTGACGGCGGCTGCGGCGCGGTGACGCCTCGCGAGGGCACCGGCCCCGGCGGAACGCTCCGGACGGCGTGGGAAACCGGCGCGGGAGGAGCTGGAACGCGATCACGCGTCACGTGAAGCGTTTCCGGGCGGGGGCCGGTAACACGTCGAGGCTCGAACGGACGCTGCTCGTCGCCGGCCCACGCGGGCCCGAAGGGACGCGTGCGCTTCTCCATCCACGCCGTGTCTCCGCGCACCACGCGTACGCCCACGTCCGAGGCGAAGACTTCGCCACGCCCGCAGAACACGTAGGCGGTCGGCGGGACGAAGCCGAGGCTCACGGCAATCCCTGCCTGCCAGATCCAGATCGGCGGTTCGGGGGCCCAGCCGACGTAATCGAAGTCGTCGTCTCCGATGCGCCAGATCACCCATGCGCCCGCGTACGCGCGTCCAGGGATCCACACCCAGCCGTGTCCCGCAGTCAGGATCCAGCGGCCGTAGTGGAACGTCACCCAGCCCCAGGGGTAGTCGCTGACCCACACGTAGCCTTCGACGTCGTCGTACGCCCAGTGCCCGGCCGACACGTACGGGGCGAAGCCCGTCCCCACGTCTCCCGGGTCCGGAGCCCACACGGTGCCGTAGTCATCGTCGTCCAACCACGTGCCGTGTCCGTTCAGCGTGTCGCTGAACGCCGTCAGCGCGCTCGGATCGGTGTCGCCGTAGGCATCGGCAGGCGCAGTTTCTTCCGTTTCGCGCAGGACGATCGGCGGGCCGGGCGGGAGAGGCGCGGCGGGAGGGACGTACGCCTTCCTCACGCATCCGCCCGCGAGCGCGAGGATCGTCGCACCGACAGCGAGGGCGCTGAAGGAGATTCTCGGAGGCATGCGATCGGAAGAGGCGAACGGCGTGCCGCGGAGCGCCGTCATCGGAGCCAGGTCGTGACCTGCGGTGCCGAACGCGGGGGCCGCGCCGACATGGTCCTCGGGCGCCCGACGATGATCGGCGCCACGGCGACGGCCGATTCGGGCAGGTTCAGCTCCTTCTTCACCTGAGGCGTGTTCAGCACGGGAACCGCGAATCCGATCGGGCACGAGCCGAGGCCGATCTCACACGCGGCCAGCATGAGGTTCTCGGCAGCCAGCCAGCAGTCAGCGTCCGTGTACGTCCCGCGTACTTTCGAAGCGATCACGACGAGGGTGCCCGCGTCGTAGAAGATGTTGAAATTGGGGTCGATGAGCAGCGGGTTGTAGTGCTGCGTCTTGGGATCGGCCGAGGTTTGGTCCAGGAGCAGCGACTTCGCACGATCGGACCAGCGCTTCAACGTGTCCTTGTTCTGCACGACGGAGAAGAGCCACGCTTGTTCGTTCATCGCGTTGGGCGCGAGCACGGCGGCGTCTAGCAAGCGGCGAACCGTCGCCTCATCGATGACCTCGGAGGTGTAGGCGCGAACGGCTCGTCGAATCTGGATGGCTTCGAGGACGTTCATGCGTGCACCTGCGAAGTGGAGCGCTCCGAGGGGGCGGCCTCGACGCGGATCATGCGCACGAACGCGTTGATGGCCGCTGCGTCGCGGCCACGCTGGACGTCTCGCTGAAGCAGGAGCAACGTCGCCACCGCGGACCTGCCGGCGAGCTCGCGCATCTCGCGGAACACCCGTGATTCCCCCCGCCCGCCCTCGGTGACGAAGAACGCGACCCTCCGCAGCGAGCCGGCGTGAGCCGATAGGTAGGCGCGCACGGGTGCCGACACGTGGGCATCCCAGACCGGGGTTCCGATGACCACCAGGTCGTACCGTGACGGATCCTTTCGTGCGGGCGAGATGGGCGGCTTCCGCCCGCGTCTCGCGTCGAGGATGCTCCTGATCCATCCGCGGATGCCGCGGCGGTCTGTCGGGTCGACGATCTCCTCGATGTCCGCGCCCAGCTTCCGCGCAATCCTCTCCGCGGCCTCCCGTGTGGTTCCCGAGCGCGAATAGAAGACGACGAGCGTGTTCATGCCCCTCCACGAAGCATCACGAGTGCCAATCACCCGTCGGCGCAGCACCGGAACCCCTGCTGGTAGAACGTGAAGGACTCCCCGTGGGCACGCGTCGACGGGCGACAGCGGGTACGCACGGGGCCCCAGTAGCCACCTTTGAGGATGGACGGCCTTTCTCCGGCCACGACCGACGTGGTCCACTCGTCGACGTTGCCGGTCATGTCGTAGACGCCGAACGGGCTGCGGCAGCGCGGGCGCGACCCGGAGGGCTCGCCTTGCCAGAGACGGTCGAGCTCGAGCAGCGCGCGCTCGCCGTCCGGCGGGGACAGCGCGTCCTCGTCGACGTGTCGCCAAGCGCGATCGATGACGCACGCGTGCGGGTCACGCTCGTAGCCGTACGGGTACGGCAGCCCCTCTTCGCCTTCGCACGCGAACGTCCACTCCGCCTCCGTGCAGAGCCGCTTGCCGGCGCTGGCGCAGAGAGCCCCAGCGTCGTTCCAGTCGACCATGATCCACGGGTACTCGCCGCGGCGATTCGGGTACTCGAACCGGTCGATGCAGAAGTGCATGAGGCGCCGCGGAATGTCTTTGGAGAGAGCGCGCCATCGAGCAGCGTCGAAGCGCGCACAGCGCTCGGGAAAGACGCGGTCGATCCATTCGGTGCAGACGCTCCGCTGCAGCGTGTCCACGAAGTCGAGCGACCCCAGACCATCGAGCATCATCCGGCCACGGACCTCGACCATTCCTGGCCCACACGACCCGCGTGTGCCTTCGGTGGCGTCGGTCATTTCGGTCGGCTCGGGGGGTGCCGGGGAGACGACCTGCCAGTGCTTGCCGTCGGAGAGCTGCCACGAATGAAGCAGCTCGTGGTCGGCGAGGGGGTGCACGTGCGGCGCCCCGAACGCGACGACCACCGGCATCAGTCCGCAAGCCAGCCACTTCACGGGTTACCTGGATCGAGGCCAAGCAGCCTCCATTCCATTCAGGACGAGTGCCGACGATCGCTGCGGGTCAAGAACGCCGGAGCGCGCTGCGTACCTTGCGATCCAGCACTTCGAGGTCGACGGGCTTCGGCAGATAGGCCCTCGCTCCCGCGGACAGGCCCGCCATCATGCTCACCGGCGACGTCTGCCCGGTGAGGAAGATCGCGGGGATCTTGCGGAGAGACGCGATGCGCTTGATGCGTATCACCATCTCGACTCCGTCGACGCGAGGCATCCACACGTCGGTCAGGATCAAGTCGGGTGGAGGGTACTTCGTGGTCGCGATTTCCAGTCCCTCGAGGCCGTCGGACGCGGTGATGACGTCGTAGTCGTGCTCGAACCATCGGGCGAGCGCGGTGCGCGTGTTGGCGTCGTCCTCGACGATGAGGATGCGCGCTCGCGCACCTTTTTCGTGGGAAGAGCTTGTCTCGGGCATGGTGGCGCGGTGGAAGCACGCGCGATGCCGCTGCACGCTACGGAGGTGCGAGGAGAACCGCCACGTCCTCTCTCTCCGGGGCTCGCCCCTCGATGAAGTCGCGCACGGCCGCGTTTTCGGTGCTCTTGAACTCCTCCTTGGAGCCCACGAAGAGCACGCGCCCGTGCCCGATCATGACCAGGCGATCGGACACGTCGAACGCGGTCCCCATGTCGTGCGTCACGACGACACTCGTCAACTCGAGGCTGCGCTGGATGCTCTTCATGAGGTGACCGATGCGCGCGGTGTTGACGGGGTCGAGCCCGGTCGTCGGCTCGTCGTACAGGATTACTTCGGGATGCAACGCCAGTGTACGTGCCAGGCCGACTCTCTTCTTCATCCCGCCCGAGAGATCACTCGGCTGCATCGCCTCGATCCCCGGGAGCCCGACCATGGCGAGTGACTCTTCGACGCGGGCCTGGATCTGCTGTTCGGTCATGCTCTTCCAGAACTGCTCGCGGAGCCCGTAGGCGACGTTGTCTCCCACGGACAGAGAATCGAACAGCGCTCCGCCTTGGAACAGGTACGCGACGCGCCGGCGCACGTCCGTGAGCTCCTCCTCTCTCATCCTCACGACGTCACGACCTCCGAAGAGGATCTCACCCCCGTCGGCCGGCAGCAGCCCGATGAGCATCTTGAGCATCACGCTCTTTCCGGATCCCGACGCACCGAGGATCGTGATGGTCTCTCTGCGAAACACGTCGAGCGTCAGATCGGAGAAGACGACCTTCGGCCCGAACGCCTTCCGCACGTGACGGAATTGAATGAAGGGTTCGCTCATGAGGGTGCAGGGGGTGCGTCCAGGCGCAATGGGTGCGCGGCTCCGAGAGGCCCTCTTCATGCGCCGAACGCCTTGCCCCGCTACAGAAGCACCGGGCGCGCCAGGCGGTACGGCGGCTGCACATGGAGACGCACGATGGCCAGGGAAGCGCGTGAGACCGGGCGCTTCCTGGCTCGGGCTCTGCGACCGTTCACGCGGGTGACGCCGGAGGAAGTGCCCGTCGTCCTCACGATGACGCTCGTCGCGTTCGTCCTGATGAGCGGTTACTACCTGCTCAAGACGGCTCGCGAGCCGCTCATCCTCATCGAGTGGGGAGCCGAGGCAAAGCTCTACGCCGAGGCCGCGCAGGCCGTGATGCTCCTGGGCGTGGTGCGCGCGTACGAGGCCATCGCACGCCGCGTCGGGCGCATGCGGCTGATCGCGCTCGTGTACCTGTTCTTCGTCTCCAACATGGTCGCCTTCGCGTTCCTCGCGAAGACGGGCGCTCACGTCGGCCTCGCCTTCTTCCTGTGGGTCGGCATCTTCAGCTACACGTCCATCGCGCAGTTCTGGGCGTTCGCCGCCGACATCTACACCGAGGAGCAGGGCAAGCGGCTCTTCGCGCTCGTCGGCGTTGGCAGCTCGGTGGGCTCGGTCGCCGGGTCGGCGTGCGCGCGACTGCTGGTGCCGCTCGGACCCCACTCGCTGATGCTCGGTGCGGCGGTCCTCGTCACGGCGTGCGTGCTCGTGCTCGCGTGGGTGGACCGGCGCGCCGGGACGCGCGTCGGGCGCGACGTCCGTCCCGCAGACGAGCCGGTGGCTGCGGAAGCGACGCTCGACCTGCTCCTCCGGGACCGTTATCTCATCCTCATCGGTGCTCTCACGCTGTCGCTCAACTGCGTGAGCGGTCTGGGCGACTACATCCTGGATCGGACGCTGCTCGCGCACGTTGCCGCCGCCCACTCCGTGGGGGCCGATGCGAAAGCCTTCGTCGGATCGTTCAAGGCGACCTTCTTCGCCTGGTACAACGCCCTCGGCGTGCTGCTGCAGCTCTTCGCCGTCTCGCGAATCCTCGCGCGCGTCGGCGTCCGCGGCGCGCTGCTCGTCCTGCCGCTGGTGGCCTTCGCAGGTTACGGCGCGTACGTGCTCATGCCCGCGCTCGCGGTCATCCGTGCGGTGGTCATCGCGAACCGCGCCCTCGACTACTCGCTGACGAACACCTCTCGCCACGCGCTCTTCCTGGTCGCCACGCGAGCGGAGAAGTACGTCGGCAAGACGCTCGTTGACACAGTGGGCGCACGATCGGGAGATCTCGTGTCGGCAGCGGTCGTGTGGGTCGGACTCCGCGCTGGGCTGACCGCTCCAGGGGTCGCCCTCGTGTGCGTCGTCATTGCCTGCGCATGGGTCGTCGTCGTCCTCGGCATCGGACGCGAGAACGCCCGGCGTGCAGAACCTCAGGGTTTGATTGCGACCTTGAGCACGCCGTCGCGTTGATCGGCGAACAGGTCGTAGGCCTCGACGATCCGGTCGAGAGGGAACGCGTGCGTCACGAGCTCCCGGAACGGGAACCGCTTTGCACGCACGACCTCCATCAGGCGTCGCATGCGTTCCTTTCCGCCGGGGCACAGCGTCGTCAAGATCGATTGGTCGGCCAGACCCGCCGCGATTGCGTCGAGCGGCATCGTCAGATGTCCGGAATAGACGCCGAGGCTGGACAGCGTTCCGCCCGGCCGCAGAGACCGCAAGGCGTTCTCGAACGTCGACTGCCGCCCGAGCGCCTCGATGGCGACGTCGGCACCGCCGCCCGTGAGTCGCCGGATCTCCGCGACCACGTCGCACTCGGCGAAGTTCAGGACGACGTCCGCGCCCATCCGCTTGCCCATCTCGAGGCGTCTCGGTACCGAGTCGACACCGATGACGAGTGAGGCGCCGCACAGGCGGGCGCCGGCGGCGGCGCAGAGGCCGATGGGACCTTGCGCGAAGACCGCCACGGAGTCGCCTATCTTCACGCGACCGCGCTCGGCGGCCGAGAAGCCCGTCGACATGATGTCTGGGCACAAGAGCACGTCTTCGTCGCTCAGGTCCTGCGGGATCCTGGCGAGGTTGGCCTGGGCGTCAGGCACCCTGACGTATTCGGCCTGGCAGCCATCGATGGTGTTGCCGAACCGCCAGCCGCCGATTGCTTCGAAGCCGTCGCCACCGTGGCTGCATTGAGCGCCGTCGCCCGAGAGGCATGCTCGACACTGACCGCACGGCGTGATGGCACCCACGATGACGCGTTCGCCCGGCGAGTAGCCGACGACGCCGGGCCCGAGAGCGTCGATGCGCCCGACCAGCTCGTGTCCGATCGTGAGGCCCGGCCTCACGGGATACTCGCCCTTGCGGATGTGGACGTCGGTGCCGCAGATCGTCGTCAGCGTCATCCGGACGAGGGCCTCGCCCGGACCGGGGGAGGGTCGCTCGACCTCTTGCAACTCGACCTTCCCTTTTCCGGTGAACACGGTCGCTCGCATCTTGCTCATGGGCGGCGGCCACGCAGCCCGTGTGCCAGCCCGGATGGCGAGCCGAAAGGCATGCAGCGTGCGCGACGCAGTGACCGCGGGCGCATGGCTTGCGCCGCTTCGCATTCGATGCGCCTGCGCGCGGACCGACTTTACGGTCAGGGCGAAGGGCCGCAGAATGCGCCCCGCCCATGACGGATGCCGCTGACTCGCCCAAGAACCGCGAACGCATCGTGGTCGTCGATGACGACGCGAGCGCACGCTCTGCCCTCGTTTCCTTCCTCACCGGCGAAGGCTTCCAGGTCGTCGCCGCAGAGGACGGAGCAGCTGGCCTCGCCCGAGTCCAGGAGACGGCGCCGGACGCCCTCGTAACGGACCTACAGATGCCGGGGCTCGACGGCATCGAGCTGCTGCGCAAGGCCCGCGAGCTGTACCCGGATCTCGTCGTCGTCGTGATGACTGCCCACGGCGACATCGAGACGGCCGTCCGCGCCATGAAGGAGGGAGCGGAGCACTACGTCACCAAGCCGCTGCAGCTCGACGAGCTTCTGGTCATCCTCCGGCGAGGCCTCGAGCGCCGGAGCCTGCGCCAGGAGGCCACGGAGCTCCGGGGCCGCCTGAAGCAGAGGCTCAGCCTCGACAACATCGTCGGCTCGAGCCCGGCCATGCAGGAGGTGTTCGACGTCGTCGAGCAGGTGTCGCGATCGAAGGCGAGTGTCCTCATCACCGGCGAGAGCGGAACGGGCAAGGAGCTCATCGCGCAGGCCATCCACGAAAACAGCCCGCGCGCACCGGCGCCGTTCGTGAAGCTTCACTGCGCGGCTCTCGCCGAGACGCTGCTCGAGAGCGAGCTGTTCGGCCACGAGAAGGGTTCTTTCACCGGGGCCGCTGCCCGTCGCGAGGGGCGCTTCAAGCAGGCCGACGGCGGCACGCTGTTCCTGGACGAGATCGGCGAAATCTCGCCGGCAATCCAGGTCAAGCTCCTGCGCTTTCTCCAGGAGCGGACCTTCGAGCGCGTCGGCGGCAACGAGACGCTCAAGGTCGACGTGCGCATCATCGCGGCGACCAACCGCGATCTGAAGCAGATGGTGGCCGACGGGAAGTTCCGCGAGGACCTCTACTACCGCCTGAACGTCATCAACGTCGAGATGCCCGCGCTGCGTGCGCGCCCATCCGACATCCCGCTCCTGGCCGTGCACTTTCTGCGCAAGTACGCGAGCGAGAACGGCAAGCAGATCGGCGGCTT
>DASVWO010000012.1:0-2828 GCA_036393165.1 Polyangiaceae bacterium
GATCGCCACGCGTCCGAGTGCCGCACGCCCGAAGGGAGCGGACTCGTACACCAGACCAATGTGAGCTATTCCCGGGCCGCCATGATGAAGGGCGCGCTCGAGGACATCAGCAAGGCCGTCGGGAACACTCCCATCGTCCAGCTCCACAAGGTCACCGGCGGAGTCCCCGTCGAGATCTACGTGAAGTGCGAGTATCTCAACCCCGGCGGCAGCCACAAGGATCGCCTTGCGGCGAACATGCTGCGGCGGGCCGAGGAGGACGGGCTCAAGCCGGGCGGCACCATCGTCGAGGCGACGAGCGGTAACACCGGCGCGTCGCTCGCGCTGCTCGCGGCGCTGCGTGGATACAAGTGCGTCTTCGTGATGCCCGACAAGATGAGCCAGGAGAAGATCAGCCACCTGCGCGCGTTCGGTGCGCGCGTCGTGGTCTGCCCCACGGCCGTCGAGCCCGAAGATCCGCGCAGCTACTACCAGGTGGCGCAGCGCATCGCGCGCGAGACGCCCAACTGCTTCTACGCGAATCAGTACCACAACCCGGCGAACCCCGAGGCGCACTACCTCTCGAGCGGCCCGGAGATCTGGCAGCAGACGGGCGGCGACTTCGACGTGTTCTGCGCGGGCATGGGCACCGGCGGAACGCTGAGCGGCACCGGCAAGTTCCTTCGCGAGAAGAAGCCGGGCATCAAGATGGTCGGCGTCGATCCGGTGGGGTCGCTCTACTACGACTTCGTCAAGCAGGGCCGCATCACCAAGAGCTTCTCGTACAAGGTGGAAGGGATCGGCGAGGACTTCTTCCCCACCACGATGAACCTCAAGATCCTCGACGACATCGTGCGCGTCGACGACAAGGAGTGCTTCCTCATGACGCGCGATCTGACGCGCCTCGAGGGGCTCTTCGTCGGCGGCTCGGGCGGCGCCGCCGTCGCCGGTGCCGTGAAGTACGCGCGCGCGATGGTCGAGCGGGGCGACGCCACCGTGGACGGCCGCCCGGCGCGCATTCTCGTGTTCCTCGCGGACGGCGGGCACAAGTACCTGTCGAAGATCTTCAACGACGACTGGATGCGCGAGAACGGCTTCCTCGAGGACAGCCCGGGGATCGGCACGGTGCGCGACCTCCTGCAGGGCAAGCGGCCCATCGTCGTGGCGAAGCCCGACGCGCGGCTTCGCGACGTCATCGATCAGATGAAGTCGCTCTCGATCAGCCAGCTGCCGGTGGTCGAGAAGGGCAAGATGCGCGGCATCGTCGCCGAGGTGGACGTGCTGCGCGCGCTCGTGTCGGGCGGCAAAACGCTCGATTCGCCGATCGCCGACGTGGTCGAGGACGACTACGCGACGGTCACGCCGAACACGAAGCTCGAGCTTCTCCAGGGTGTGCTCGCCGACGCGAAGGTGGCCATCGTCGAGGAGCGCGACGAGGTCGTCGGCATCGTGACGAAGATCGACCTCATCGACTTCCTCGCGAAGAACAAGACCGCGCCGACGTCGACGCCGCCCTCTGCCTAGGCGCCCGACGAGACGTACTTCATGTCCACCCAGTGCTGCTGGCCGTTGGGAAAGGACACGAGGAGCTGCGTGCCGGAGACCTGGAGCACCGTTCCCGGGTAGCGGTTGCCGTCCGCCCAGTGCACCAGCACGAGCGCGCCGGGGCCGAAGCCCCGCGGGGGCGGCGCCTGCTGGACGAACGGGCCCGGGCCGCTCGGCGGCGGGACGTTCCACGGCGTCGCGATGACGTGCACGTTGGGCGGCGGCGCCCTCCCCGGCTTCTCCATCACGCTCGAAGCGAGCGGCGACACGAGCGGCGACATGGGCTGCGTCGGCTGCATGGCGGGGACGGGCTGCGCAGGGACGGCGGCCGACGCGGCGCCGGGATCGCCCAGGATCGTCTTCGCGAACGGGTCGGGTATGGACGGGGGAACGCCGGTCACGGGCGGCGGTGCCACCTTGTCGCCGCTGCCGGTTGCGCCGGTGGGAGGGCGAGCGACCGGGCTGCCGCACGCCGCGCAGAAGCGCGCCGTCGCGATGAGCGCCGCGCCGCACCTCGCGCAACTCGCCATGGGTCCCATTCTAGCGTGCCCTTCGGGCCGTCGGCTCGCCTTCGGCGAGACCTCAGGCCTACCGCGACGGCTTGGTCCAGCGCTGCAACTCTGCGTCGAAGCCGCCCATGTCGACCATCAGCGCCCGGTCGAGGACGAGCCCGGCCGCGCTGGCCGCGGCCCTGGCGCGGGCGGGCCATGGGGCGACCCACACGAGCCGACCTCCGGCCACGAGCACCGCGGCCGCGTGGGACACGAACCGGTCGAGCACGTCCGCCAGCCCCGGGGCGCGCGAGGCGCGGCGGCCCATCGGCGGGTTCGTGATGACGAGGGTGACCCCGTGCGGCTGCGCCGCGAGCGCGTCGGCCCGCTCGAGCCTCGCGGCCACGCCGGCGGCGGCGAGGTTCTCGCGCGCCACGTCCAGGGCGCGCGCCTCCACGTCGGTCCCGTGCAGCTCGCGCGCGGGGCCGAGCCGTGCGCGCTCCACGAGCTCCGCGCCGGAGCCGACGAACGGGTCCCACACGACGTCGTCGGGGCGCGCGCCCGCGACGCGCGCGAGGGCCGCCGCGATCGTCGGGTGCGAGGCGGCCGGCACGTCGCCCCGCCGCCACGTGAAGCGCGGGTCGTCGAGCGCGCGCGGTGCGAGCGAGGCTTCCACCGAGCGTCCCCGCGTCTCGATCACGAGCTCCCACAGCGAGGCGGTCGGGTCGTTCACGAGCTCCGGCGCGCGATGAGCGACGGCGCGCGCGACGTTCCACGTGTCGGCGCGCCGGTGGCCGCCGGCCGCCCACGCGA
>DASVWO010000013.1:0-18262 GCA_036393165.1 Polyangiaceae bacterium
CGATGCCCGACGACGTCCTGCCCTCGCGCTTCGCGTGGTCGTTCGGCCACGAGGCGCGCCCCGGCCCCACGAGCGATCTGTGGATCGGCTGCGACACGGGTCTCGCGCGCGTGCACCTCGGCGGATGGAGCAGCATCGACCACGCGATGGGCCTCCGGCAGGAGAGCGTCTACGCGTTGCTCGTCACCGAGGACCTCGGCGCCGGCGAAGCGCTCTGGGTGGGCGCCCGCGACGGCGGCCTGACGCGCTACCAGGGCGGACGCTGGCACACCTTCGGGCTCGCCGAGGGCTTCGACGCCAAGACCGTGTTCGCCCTGGGCGAGCACGTCGAGCCGGACGGCAGCCGGTCGCTCTACGTCGGCACGCAGGACGCGGGGCTGCTCCGCTGGGACGGCTCGCGCATGCAGACGGTCGATCCCACGGGCACGGTGCGACGAATCTCGGAGACGATGGGTCCCGACGGTCGACCGGAGACATGGGTGACGAACGCCGACAACGGGCTCCTGCATCACGTGGGCGACCACTGGGAGCACGTGGGCCGCAAGGAGGGCGCGCCCTTCGATCTGGCGTTCGCCGCGGTCGAGACGCCGGGGTCGGTAGGCGATCGCGCCCTCTTCGTGGCCACGCAGGGCTGGGGCATCGCCCGGCGCCAGGGCGGCAAGTGGACCACCTTCGACCGCGCGTCCGGCGCGGTGCTCGCCGACAGCGTGACGTCCATCGCCGTCGTCCCCCGTCCCGATGACCACCGCGAGCTCTGGGCAGGCACCGAGGGCGGCGGCGCCTCGCGGCTGGATCTCGACGCGCCCGGCGCGCGCTGGCGCGTGCTCGGACCGACGACGGCGACCCCCATCCCCAACGGGACGGTCTACGAGATCACGAGCGACGCGAACCGCCGCGTCTATCTGTCCACCAACAAGGGCGTCGCGCGCATTTCCTGGCTGCGCGCGGGCAGCGACGAGGACGCCGACCTGCGCGTCGAGACGTTCGACACCGAGGATGGCCTGCCGGCCGACGAGAACAACGGCGGCGCGCTCGCGACCGATGCGCGCGGGCGTGTCTGGGTGGGCACCATCGCGGGCGTCGCCGTGCTCGATCCCGCGCGCGAGGTCGAGGCGCCCGAGGCGAAGCTGCGTCTCGCGGGCCGCTCGCTCGCCGGAACCGGGCGGTCGATCGCCGTAGGCGAGACGCTCACGTACGACGACTCGGCCGTGGCCTTCGATGCGACGCTCGTCTCGCTGTTCCGCGGCGGCGAGACCACGTACCGCACGCAGATCGTCGGCCTCGATCCGGCGCCCGGGCCCTGGCGCCCCGACGGGCACCGCGAGCTGTCGTCGCTCGGGAGCGGAAGCTACGTCGTGCGCGCGTGGTCGCGGGACTTCCGCGGGCGGGTGCAGGGGCCTCTCGAGATGGCGTTCCGCGTTCGCCCTGCGCCCTGGCTGACGTGGTGGGCCTTCGTCCTGTACGCGGCCGCGGCGGCGCTGGCCGTGCGCGCGACGGTGCGCTGGCGGCTGCGAGCCGTGGAACGCCGCAACGTCGAGCTCGAGGCCAGGATTCGCGAGCGCACCTACGAGCTGGCGCGCGCGAACCGCGCCAAGACGACGTTCCTCTCGACGATGAGCCACGAGCTCCGCACGCCGCTCAACGCGATTCTGGGCTTCTCGCAGCTCCTGTCCCGTGACCGATCGCTCGGAGGTGAGGCCAAGGAGAGCGTGGAGGTCGTCGTCAAGAGCGGCGAGCACCTGCTCGGGCTGATCAACGACGTGCTGTCGATCACCAAGATCGAAGCCGGCAAGCTGGTGCTCGACGAGGCGGCCTTCTCGCTCGCGGGCACGGTGGACGCGGTCGAGAAGATGATCCGCGTGCGCGCGCGCAGCAAGCGCCTGACCCTCCAGGTCGAGGTCAAGCCGGGGATGCCGCCCTCGGTCTTCGGCGACGAGGGCAAGGTGCGCCAGATCCTCCTCAACCTGCTCGGGAACGCCGTGAAGTTCACGAGCGAGGGCGGCGTCGCGATGCGCGCGTGGTGGGATGGAGGCGTCGCCCACTTCGAGGTGCAGGACACGGGGACCGGCATCGCGCGCGAGGAGCTCGGCGCGCTCTTCGAGCCCTTCGCCCAGACCGAGGTGGGTCGCAAGGCCAAGGAAGGCACCGGCCTGGGGCTCTTCATCAGCCGCAGCTACGCGCGCCTGATGAACGGCGACATCACGGTGCACAGCGAGGTCGGCCGCGGCACCACGTTCTCGGTCACCCTGGCCCTTCCGACGGCCGAAGCGTCGCCGTCGAGGGCCGACCCTCGTCGTGTCGTCGGCCTCGCGCCCGGCCAGGGTCCCTATCGCGTCCTCATCGTCGACGACGCGCCCGACAACCGGGCGGTGCTCGCGCGCCTGCTCGACAAGGTGGGCGGCTTCGACGTTCGCCAGGCCGCCACGGGCACCGAGGCCATCGCCGTCTTCGGCGAGCACCGTCCGCACCTCACGTGGATGGACCTGCGCATGGATGGCGTCGACGGCATCGGCGCGACCCAGGCGATACGGGATCTCGAGATCGCCAGAGGCTGGTCGCGCTCGGCCATCGTGGCGCTGTCGGCGAGCGCCTTCGACCGCGACCGCGAGTGGCTCCTCGCCAGCGGCTGCGACGACTTCGTCGCGAAGCCATACCGCGAGAACGCCATCTTCGACGCCATCGCGAAGCACCTCGGCGTGCGCTTCGTCCACGAGGGCGAGACGGCGCCCGCCCCGACCGCCGCGGTCACCCCCGACCGCCTCGCAACGCTCCCCGAGAGGCTCCGGTCCACTCTGGGAGCCGCCGCACGCGCCGGCGATCTGCGGGCAGCCCGCGCCGTCGTCGGCGAGATCACCCGCGTGGACGACGAGCTCGGCCGTAGCCTGCGCGAGATGGTCGAGGGCTTCCGCCTCGAGGAGATAGAATCGCTGCTTCCGGAGCATGGCTGAGACGGCGCCCCTGACGTCCCCGGAGGACACCGACCGCGACTCCAAGCAGATCGCGACCGTGCTCATCGTCGACGACACGCCCGCGAACCTCACGCTGCTGTCCGGGATGCTTCTCGAGCGCGGCTACGTCGTGAAGGTCGCCACGCACGGCAAGCGCGCCCTCGCCATCGCCGCCGCGAGCAAACCGGATCTCGTGATGCTCGACATCACGATGCCCGAGATGGACGGCTACGCCGTGTGCCGCGAGCTCAAGGCACGGCCCGAGACGAGCGACGTGCCGGTGCTCTTCCTCAGCGCGCTCGACGAGGTCGGCGACAAGTTGCAGGCGTTCCGCGTGGGCGGAGTGGACTACGTGACGAAACCCTTCCAGGTGGAGGAGGTGCTGGCGCGCGTGGAGACGCAGGTGCGCCTGTCGAAGCTGAAGCGCGCCCTCGAGCGTCGGGAGCGCGAGCTGGAACGGCAGAACGCCGAGCTGGCGCGGCGCAACA
This sequence comes from Polyangiaceae bacterium, assembly GCA_036393165.1. Taxonomy (GTDB): domain Bacteria; phylum Myxococcota_A; class Polyangia; order Polyangiales; family Polyangiaceae; genus Palsa-1150. Next base: position 3,437 of record DASVWO010000013.1, read on the forward strand.
CCGAGCTCGTCGCCGCGCAGAAGCGGACCGACCTCGTCTTCGCCACGCTGGCCGACGTGCTCCCGGGCCGCACGCTCGACGGGAAGTACAAGCTCGAGCAACGCATCGGCGAGGGCGGGTTCGGAGCCGTCTTCAAGGGCAAGCACCTCGGGCTGGGCCGCGACGTCGCCGTCAAGGTGTTCAAACCCTCGCGCGGCAACGACTCGGCGCAGGGGCTCGAGCGCTTCCGCCGCGAGGGCGCCAGCGCGTGCCGCCTCGACCACCCCAACGTCGTGCAGGTGCTCGATTCGGCGATCTCGGACGAGGGCATCGCGTACCTCGTGATGGAGCTGCTCGAGGGGCGGTCCCTCTCCGACGAGCTGAAGGCCTGCGAGAAGCTGCCCGTGCGCCGTGCGCTCGACATCGCGATCCCCGTGTGCGAGGTGCTCGCCACGGCAGCCGAGCGCGGGATGGTCCACCGCGACATCAAGCCCGCCAACGTGTTCCTGCACCGCGGCCACGACGGCGAGATCGTCAAGGTGGTCGACTTCGGCATCGCGAAGCTCCTGGGCGAGTCGCCCGACGGGATCTCGGACGAGGTCACACGCAGCGGCGTCGTCGTGGGGAGCCCGTCGTACATGGCGCCCGAGCGCATGCTCAGCGGCGAGTACGACGACCGCGCCGACGTCTACAGCCTCGGAGTCGTGCTCTACCAGATGATCACGGGGCACCTGCCCTTCGAGGACGCCAAGCGCAACTTCACCGCACTGGCGCTGCGCTCGGTGAGCGAAGACCCGCCGCCGCTCCGCAACTGGGTTCCCGACCTCCCGCGGACCGTCGAGTCGCAGGTGCTCACCGCGATGGACAAGCGCGTCGAGTCGCGGCCGCGCGCCGAGCAGCTGGCCATCGCCCTCCGGCTGCTGCGCGCATCGCTCGATCACGAGCTCGGTCCGGACGCCGCCAATGGCGACGGCACACCGAACAGCGCCCCGACGTTCAAGGAGGGGCCGGCCCGGTAACGCCGCTCCGGGCGGGAAATGGGAGGGCGGGCGGAATGCGCACCCATTTGGCGCAAGGCTCGCTCATTCGGCGCTGGAGCGGATGACGACGGCGCTCTAAGGGAGCGCTCATGCGTCGGATCCATCGCTCGCTCATCGCGTCCCTCGGGGTCTCGATCCTCGGCATCGCCGTCGCCTGCGGATCGTCCAGCAACGGAAACAACAACACGGGCCTGGGCACCGACTCCGGCGCCGACGACTCGAGCATGCCCGAGACGGGCAGCGACTCGGGTCCGCAGGCCGACGCGACGAGCCACGACGGCGCGACGAGTCACGACGGCGGGACCAAGAGCGACGCAGGCGACGGCGGCGTCCTCGGCGCGAACTGTCCGCCCTTCGATGCGGGCAGCCCCTTCGTCGAGGCGCCCCACGGCCCGCTTCCCTCGGTCACGTATTACGGCGGGCCGACCATGACGAACCCGCTCATCGTCACCTTCACCTTCCAGGACACGCCGAACGTCACCGCGCTCGATTCGTTCGGCGCGGGCATCACGTCCACGCCCTGGTTCGCGCAGGTGACGAAGGACTACTGCGTGCCCGACGGCGGGCCGTGCATCACGGGGGGCACGAAGGGCATCTCGGTCGCCATGCCCATGAAGGCGGACGCCAGCTACGTCGACACGGGCAGCTCGGACCCGCCCGACGCCGGAATCAGCGGGACCGACCTCAATCTGTTCATGAACCAGCAGATCGCCGCCGCCGTCGCCGCGAACGCCATCCCGGCGCCGACCGCGAACACCCTCTACGCGTTCTACTTCCCGCCCACGACGACCATCGACGCGTTCGGACCGAGCTGCCAGGGCTGGGGCGCCTACCACAGCGCGCAGCTCTACTCGGACGGCACGACGCCCATCGTCTACGCGATCATGCCCGATTGCCCGACGGGCGATCCGGCGACCGACCTAGAGGAGGTCTACATCTCCGCGAGCCACGAGATCGCCGAGGCGGTCACCGACCCGAACTCGAACGGCGTGCCGGCCTTCTACATGGACGTGTGGAACGGACCCGACGCCGGCATCACGCAGCCCGAGTATCGCAACGACCCGTGGCTGACCCAGTATTACGGCGAGGTCGGCGACAACTGCGAGAGCATCCTCCTCGACTACTGGCCGCTCGACGACGCCGGCACGGTGGCGCAGCGCATCTGGTCGACTTCGGCCGCGAGCGCGGGTCACAACCCGTGCGTCCCCGTCCCGACCGGCGAGGCGTACTACAACGCGTCCACCGACAAGGTGATCTACGTCGCCAACGTCGGCGACACGTTCACCGTCGACGTGTCGGCGTTCTCGGACATGGCCCGCGGCTCCTGGCGTCTCGACGCGGTGGACGGCACCCCGACGCAGATGACCGATGCCGACGGCGGCGGCCCGCTGCAGTACCTGAAGGTCGAGTTCGTCGGGGGCGTGACGGGCTCCGACGGCGTCTCGTCGCTGCTCTGCGTGAACAACGGGACGAAGGGGCAGCTGAAGGTCACGCTGCTCGCGGATCCGTCGAACGACATGTCGCTGCAGTACTCGGACGAGTGGCCCGAGGCCGACGGCATCCTCTACTCGATGGACGTCGACGCCCCGGTGAGCTTCCCGGCGCCCGATGGCGGAACGTACACGACGTACCCCTATCAATTCTGGCCCTTCGCCGTGATCACCCCCGCGGTCGCGGCGCAGATCGGCGTCCCCACGTCGGGAATCAACGACATGGCGAAGCTCAGGGCCCTTCGCAAGGCGCACCACGGGCAAAGGCCGCACGCCACGCGGTTCGCGCTTCCTCGCAAGTACTGAGCGCGGCGCGTGCTAGGGTGGGGGCTCTACGGAGGAAAGCGGACTCATGGCTGAAGGCACGATCAAGAAACTGACGGACAAGGGCTTCGGCTTCATCGAGATCAGCCCTGGCAAGGACATCTTCTTTCACATGTCGGCCGTGCAGGGCGTCCGCTTCGAGGACCTCAAGCCCGGCCAGCGTGTTTCGTTCACGGAGGGCATGGGACCCAAGGGCCCCAGGGCCGAGAACGTCACGCCCATCTGACGCGGCTCACCAGATCCGGTAGCGCAGCGTCACGATGCGCCCGGCACGCCTCACCCGCGCCTCGAGATAGTCGGCGGTGCGCAGGCGGGCGTACGCCTCGAGCGCGCGCTCCGGCGTCGAGAGATCGAATCCGTTGATCGATTCGAGGGCGTCGCCGTCGCGGAAGCCGAGCAGGTCGAGCAAGGAGTACGGCCGCACGCCGTAGAGGCGTGCGTACGTCTTTCCATTCTCCATCGCCGGCACGACGCGCACGGATCGCATGAGGCTCGCCTGCTCTTCGAGCGCGAGGTCTAGGAATCGCCGGTCGACCACGTACTCGTTGTCGCTTTCCGGGACGATCAGCGGGGCGAAGGCCGTCGTCCTGAAAGTGGGCGACGGCGGCGACGGGTCCATGGGACGCACTGGCGCAGGCTTCGGCGGGGAAGGCCGCTGGAGCGCGAGAGCGCTCGCCTGGCGAGTCGCGTCGGTCAGGCGCTCGATGGAGGCGGTGAGCCCGACGGCCTCGTACGTGAACGTGCTCACGAGCACGCCCATGGCGAGGAGCGCGACCGTGATCATCATCCGTCGAGCGCGCGCCGCGCGCCCTTCGATCGCGAGTCGGGTGACGCGCGTCCTGCAGGCGAAACAAGCGTGCGAGCACGCACATTCCTCGGCATCTTCGATGGCCCACGGTGAATCTCGATAGGGGGACTGCATGCGTCACCCCTCCGCAATTCCGGTGCCCGCCGTCTCCTGTACGAAACGTCGGCGGCACGCGGCGCTCGGTCGCGGGCGTGCTCGCCAGCCGTGCCCATTTTGGCGGCGGACGAGTCTCGCCGTGCCAGTCTGACAAGGTCTAGCTGCCGCCGGCGTCGGGCGGAGCGATCGGGGTGATCTTCGTCACCTCGAGATCTCCCTCGTCCTTCCACCTCGCCTCGAACACGTAGACGCCGGACGCGTCAGGCATGTCGGCGACGCCGTCGACGGCGCGCGCGACGATGTCGTCGCCCTCGCACGCGATGACGCGGCTCGGGCGCGCGCACACGTAGGGCCTGGGGCCCGGGCACGGCGCGCAGGCGCTCTGGTCGTCGCTCTCGCATGGAGCACACGGCTCCTGGTACCAGCCGAGCCAGGCGCGAAAGCGAAGCGGGCGCTCGTCGCGCGGCTCTTTCACCTCTGCAAACGTCGGAGCGACCGATTCGGTCGTCGCGAGGACGGCCGCATCGTAGGCGTCGAGCATCGCCGGGTCGGGTCCCAGCGGGACGACGGGTACGACCGCGCCGCTCTGGTTGCAGGCGCCGATCGAGAGCGCGACGAACACCATCCCCGACGCTCGCAGCGGCACGCGAGGAGAGTACACGCCTGCGTGAAAAGCGCAGCGTGACGGGAACTTGCGAATCGCGGGCATCTCGCGGTTCCTCGCGTAACCGCGTCGGGTCGCGAGCGATTCCCCGCGAGCACCTGGGCACACATCTCGTGAAATCACGGGGTTGTGCGTGGCACGGCTCGGGCAAAGCAGGCGAATCGCCATGACTCCGCGCCTCGCCCTGGTCGCCCCCGTACTCGTGGCCCTCGCCGCCTCCGCAGGATGTTCTGCGAACCCCGGCACCGCCGGCCTGCCGGAGCACCACGAGAACGACCCGGCGAGCGAGCCGGTCGGGACGACATCGGCGGCGCTTTCGACCGTGACGCGCTCGACGGTCATCGCCAACGCGATGCAGTGGGTCAGCGCGATGCTGCTGTACTGCCAGAGTCCCAACGGGCAGCCGGACGGCGACACGTCGTGCTCCTCCACGTGCATGCGCCAGAGCAACCCGCAGTGGGATCCGTACCGCTCCGACTGCTCGGGGTTCGTCTCTTGGGCGTGGGAGCTGCCGTCGCCGGGACTCGTGACGAGCGAGTTCGCGCCGTTCGGCAACACGGACTCGAGCACCATCCAGTGCACCGACATGAAGCCGGGCGACGCCGCCAACCGCGACAGCGGCGGGCACATCGTGCTCTTCGAGAAGTGGATCACGCCCGGCAGCGAGGCGCTCTTCCTCGAGGAGCCGGGGTGCAGCTCGTCGCAGCCCTACGCGCACGAGTTCCAGAGCGCCGTCACGTGCAGCGGCACGGATGTGGACATCACCTACGAGGGGACGACGTTCACGGCCATCCGGTATGTGAACATCGTCGATGATCCGACCGATGGCGGAACGGGCTCGAGCTCCGGATCGAGCTCGAGCTCGGGTTCGGGCTCGAGCTCGTCGGGTTCGGGATCCGGTTCGGGATCGGGGTCGAGTTCGGGGTCGGCGTCGGGATCGGGGTCCGGGTCGGCGTCGGGCTCGGGATCCGGATCGAGCGGCGGGGGCAGCACCAGCAGCGGCGGAAGCACCAGCAGCGGAAGCAGCGGCTCGAGCAGCGGCTCCGTCGATCCTGGCGGTAGCTCCGGAGCGAGCAGCGGCGCCACGGGAAGCAGCAGCGGCGCGGGAGACATGCCTGCGCCGGCGGGTACGTCGTCGTCCAACGTCGTGGGCGATCTCGGCTCTCCGGCCGCGTCGGCCTGCGACGTGGCGCCCGGTCCGGCGCGCGGCGGCGCGATGTGGCTCGGCGGCGTGGCCCTCGCAGGGCTCGCGATGGTGCGGCGCCGTCGTCAGCCGTAGTTGCGCACGACCACCTCGGCCACCTTGCCGCGCTTGTTCGCGCGCGAGTTGATGCTGCGCGCGGCGCTCACCACGTCGATGCGGTAGCGCGCGTAGAGGTCGCGCACGACCGGCGTGTCCGAGTTCGAGAGCATCACCCGCACCCCGCGATCGCTCAGCGCGTGCACCACGGAGGCGAGCCGCTCCTGATCGCGCGGACCGAATCCGCCGGGCACGTACGCCGTGAAGTCCGACGTGTCCGACAGCGGGACGTACGGCGGGTCGAAGTAGACGAGGTCACCCTCTCGCGCGTCGCGCACCACCTCGCCGAAGTCGCGAAGGAGCAGCCGCACGGTCGCGAGTGCTCGCGAGCACGCGCGCAGGTTCTCGACGCTCTCGCGGCTCGCGAAGCCCGGGTTCGTGTAGCGGCCGAAGGGCACGTTGAAGCGACCCGCGCGATTGACCCGGTACAGGCCGTTGTAGCCCGTCTTGTTGAGGTAGATGGTGCGCGCAGCCCGCTCGCACGGCGAGAGATCCCCGGGCTCCTGCTCACGCACGCGGTAGTACGCCTGCTCCTCGTAACGGTGCGCCGACAGCGCTTCGATGACGCCGTCCACATCCGTTTGCACCGCACGGTAACAATCGACGAGCTCCGCGTTGACGTCGCTGAGCGTGGCTTTCTCGGGCCGGAGCGCGAAGAAGAGGGCAGCGCTCCCCACGAAGGGCTCGAAGTACCGGCGCACCGTCCCCGGGGGCAGGAGCGGCTGGAGCTGAGCCATGAGCTGGCCCTTGCCGCCGACCCATTTCAGGAAGGGTCGCGCTGCGTCGTCGCTCCGGGTGCTCGGTCTTCCCACCTTTTCTCCGGTCTCCATCCCCACCTTATCCGCTCACACTTTTCTTCTGAGGGCAAAGGAGACGTCAATGGGCCGTGTAGACGCGTTGTGAAGAGGCCCTCCGGCGTGTCAATCCAACGCGCGCAGTCGGAAACCGCAAACGCGACGAGGGCCTCTCTCCCCATGGACCTCCACCCACACTCGCATTCGCACGCTTCGGCTTCTCCCGAGACGACGGCTCCGTGGCCGCCCCTCCCGCCCGAGGATCCCGGTTCGTTCCGCTGGCTGCAGCCCGGTGAGCTGCTGGCGATCCCGGTGCCGACGGTCGCGCTGCAGCTCGATGCGCTTCTTCGCCACCTCGAGATCGACGGCGAGTTCGGCGACTGGCCCGCGGCGACGATCCACCTCGCCCAGGCGCGGGCGACGTGGCTGCGCCTCGAGCCCACGCTGCGCGCGCGCGTGCGCGGCAAGACGCACCTCCGGGAGGCGCGCCGCGCAGCCAAGGCGATGGCGAACGCACTCGACGCAGCCGTGGTCGCGGTGCGGGCAGGATCGCGCGACGGCGTGGTCGGCGAGGCGCGACGGGCGATCGCGCAGGTCGAGGCCGTCGAGCGCGTGTTCGAGTAGCACCGCGGCGCCGCTCCGGCCGGCCCCGATTCAAAACTACGCACGGCGGCGAGATCCCTGTAGGCTGCTCATCCGTAGCAAGAGGAGCCCAGGAGCCAGACGATGACGCGTTCGCCCGTTCGCCGCGCCGTGTTCTTCTTCGTGTTTGCCCTCGGCATCCCGGTCCTGACGACCGGGTGCCCCAAGAAGCCCGTCCCCGTGGAGGACGCGGGCGAGGCGCCGCCGGCGTCTTCGCCGAGCGTCACCCAGCTCGCGCCGCTCACCGACGACGGCGGAGACGAGGGCGGCGACGCGTCCGACGGCGGGCATCCTCACTGGGGTCCGCCCGTGAACCCGAACCAGCAGCGGATCAAGGCATGCTGCAACGCGCTCCGCGGCACGCACGACCCGATGCTCGCGGCCATCGCGGGGCAGTGCGACATGATCGCCGCCCAGGTCGGCCCGAGCGGGAGCGACCCGGCGTTCGCGCAGCTCCGGGCGATCCTCAAGAGCCAGAAGCTCCCGGCGGCCTGCTCCGGGATGTGACCGGCGCGAAGTGATCGAAGCCGAGCGGCTCGATGGGCCGCTCGCCGGCGGGCGTGCGCAGCACGAGTCCCCTGCCCGGCCGCACCTCGCCGATGCGCCGGAAACCCGCGATGGGCGCGGGGCTCGCGGCGACGAGCGCGTAGTCCTCGCCTCCGTGGAGCGCGAAGCCGAGCGCGTCGGCGCCAAGGGCGCTCGCGGCGGACACCAGCTCGCGCTGCGCGAGGAGCGGCGCCTCGTCGATCACGATGCACACGCCGCTCGCCTCGGCGACGTGCGCCGCGTCGCGCGCCAGCCCGTCGGACACGTCGATGGCTGCGTGCGCCGCAGCCGACATGGCGCGTCCCTCGGCGACGAGCGCGCGCGGCCGTCGCCACGCAGCGACTGCCGCGGCGACGGCCCCGACGTCGATCCCGCGTTTCAGAGCGTCCAGTCCAGCCGCCGCGAGCCCCACGCTTCCCGCGAGCCACACGCCGTCGCCCGCCACCGCGCCGCGACGCTCGATCGCCCGCTCGCACCGGCCGAGGAGCGTCGTCGCGATCGAGAGCACCGGACCGCGTGACAGGTTGCCGCCGACGACGGGCGCGCCCAGCGCCTCGGCCGCCTCGCGCTGTCCGCCCGCGATCGCCTCCAGGCCGGCGTCGTCCACCGTGTCCGGCAGGACCAGGGCGCAGAGCGCGCACCACGGCTCGGCGCCCATGGCGGCGACGTCGCTCGCGGCGGCCATGAAGCTGCGCCACCCGATGTCACGGTCGGACACGAGGTCGCGCCGGAAGTGCACGCCTTCCACCTGCTCGTCGACCGTCCAGACGATCCGCCTCGCGTCCGTCGCGTCGAGCACCGCCGCGTCGTCCCCGATGCCGACACGCACACCGGGAGCGCCAGCTCCCAGCAGGCGCGAGAGCATCGCGATGCGCGCCCGCTCATCCATGCTCACGGGGCCTCAGGCTACGCGCGGAGCCTCGGACAGGCGAGAGGCGGCCTGCGGCAGCGAGACGACGAAGACCGTGCCCTTGGGCGAATTGTCCTCGATGCGGATCTCGCCCCCGTGCGCCTCGACGAGCCGCTTCACGATGGACAGGCCGAGCCCGGTGCCGCCGTACTCGCGCGTGCTCGACGAGTCCACCTGGTAGAACGCGTCGAACACCTTCGGCTTCTCGCGCGTCGGGATGCCGATTCCGGTGTCCAGCACGCGCACCTCGATGCGCGAGCGCGTGGGCGCCAGGAGCGTCAGCCCCTCGTCGTCGCCGCCGCCGCCCTCGTCGGCGATCATGCGCGCGCGCAGCGTGACGTTCCCGTTCGCCGGGGTGAACTTCAGCGCGTTCTCCACGAGATTGATGAAGACCTGGCGCAGGCGCTCCGGATCGCCGCGCAGCTCCGAGAGATCCCCGGCGAGGTCGAGCACCAGGTTCACGCTCTTCTTGCGCGCCGTCGGGGTGAGCGTGGAAATCACCTCGCTGAGCACCGGCTCGAGGCGGATGGGGCGCGTGGACATGCGCATCGTGCCGCTCTCGAGCTTGCCGAGGTCGAGCAGGCCCATGATGAGCGACAGCAGCTGCTCGCCCTTGTCGTGGATCGTCTTGACGAACTCGAGCTGCTCGGGCTTCAGGTCGCCGGCGAGCCCCTCCGAGAGCATCTCGCTGTAGCCGATGATCGACGTGAGCGGTGTGCGAAGCTCGTGGCTCACAGTCGCGAGGAAGCTGGACTTGAGCTTGTCGAGCTCCTTCAGCCGGTCGAACGCCTCCTGCAGGCGCGCCGTCTTCTCCTCGAGCTGCCGGTAGCTCTCGCGCACGCTCGCGAGGTGCATCTTGTTCGTGACGTGCGCCTTGTGCCCGGAGAACAGGATGAGATCGAGCGCCGACCCGAGGTGCTTCGCGATGCGCGTCACCGTGTCCGGCTTGGCGCGCGGCATCTTGGCGAGCAGCGTCTTGGCGCGCTCCGCCTGGATGCCCGCGTCCACGTCGAGCAGCGACTTCGGCGGCTCGTTCAGGCTCGCGCTCGACCCGAGGAAGGGCCCCACGATCATCCGCCCGACGCGTCGCCCGTCGTACTCGAGGGCGATGACGCGATAGATGGCGCCGGTGAAGCATGGGTGCGTCACGTCGCCGGTCTCGCCCGGCTCGAGCGCCTTCACGCCACCCACGGTTGCCGCGCACGCCTTGCGGCCGTCGGGCGTCGTGTTCACGTAAGCGCAGAGCTCCTGCTCTCCCGTCGCGTCGGCGAGCAGCGCGCCCTCGGTGGAGTAGATGCGCACCGGGATGCCGAAGAGCGCGTGGAAGCTGCGGCAAAGCTCGTCGAGGCCCTCGCGGTCCACGAGGTCCTCGATGCGGACGCGGGCGTCCAGGACCAGATCCTCGACGCTGACCGGGGGGGGCGGGCCCTCGTTGCTCATGCGACGACCTGCGCCGTCCTCTGCAGCTTGCCGCCGAGGCTCGAGGCGAGCATCGCGTCGACGTCCGCCGTGACGCCGAGCTGGCGCGCCGCCATCGGCAGGAGCGCGGCCGGCTCGATGCCGATCATCTGCGCGAGATGGTGCTCGGTCTCGAGCTTGTTCCACGTCATGTGCAGGAGGCCGAAGAACGTCTCGAGCACGCCGCCGCCGTTCACCGCGCTCGCCTTGAACACCGGCTCGCGACCGCGCCCGGCGAGCGCCGCGAGCTCCTCGTCCGAGCGCACCCTCGGCAGGTCGCGCTTGTTGAACTGGATGACCATCGGCATCTGCTTGAGGCTCAGCGACATCTCGGCGAGGTTCTGCCGGAGGTCGAGGAACGAAGCGGCGTTGTGCTCCGTCTCGCTGATCTGCGAGTCGGCGATGAACGCGATGCCGTCGGCGCCCTGGAGCACGAGACGCCGGGTGGAAGCGTGCAGCACCTGCCCGGGGACCGTGAAGATCTTGAGGCGCAGCGTCATGCCGCGCCCGTCGACGGCGCCCTCGGCCTTGAAGGCGAGCGGCAGCATGTCGAAGAAGAGCGTGCGGTCGTCCTTCGTCTCGAGCGTCATCAGGCGCCCGCGCGACTGCTCGGTCGTCAGCTGGTGCAGGCTCCGGAGGTTCGTCGTCTTCCCGCTGAGCGCGGGCCCGTAGTAGACGAGCTTGAGCGCGATCTCGCGACCGCCGAAGTTGATCTGCACGGAGCGTTCTCATCTTATCATCGGTCCCGCCGGATGGATGCTCCCGCGACGCTCGTCTGGATCGCGCCGGAGCCGCCGGATTCAGCCCAATCCCGCACCATCGAGAGCTGGGCACGGTCGCGCGGCGTGGTGCTCGCGGCGCCGGGTGAGGGCCGGACGCCGACCCTCGCCGTGGATCCCAAAGTGGCGGAAGACGTCGAGTCGCTGCTCGATCGGGCGCGCGACGCCATCGGCGCGCGCGAGGGAGATTCCGCGGACCGGGCGATCGACACGGCCGACGCCATGCTGCGGGCGCATCCCGAGCTGCCCCAGGGCGCGTGGCTCATGGCCGAGGTGGAACGTGCGCGATCGGCGCGCGAGCGACGGGTGCCGCCCGTCGACGATGCTGCCGCCGACCGCGCCTGGGCCCGGGCCGAGGCCATCGACGGCGGACGCGTCGCCGGGCTCGGCGAGCAAGCGTCCGCGTCGCATCCGGCGGCAGCGACGATCGCCATCGAGGTGAGCCCTCCCGACGCACGCGTCTGGCTCGACGGCGCGGCCGTTCGCGCGGGCGCGGTCGACACGCACGCGGGTCCGCACCTGCTCGTCGCGACGTGGAACGGCGCGCCGGTGTGGGCGCAATGGGTCGACACGCCCGCCGGCAGCTCGGCCGTCCGAATCGTCGCGCCCGTCGCCCCGGCGTGCTCGATCGACGACGTCTCGCGCGCCGCCGTCCGTGACGGTGCCGTCGACGCCGCTGGCGTGCGATGCCCCGCATGGGTCGCCGCCGCGCCGGCCTCACCGGCCTCGGCGCCCGCCGCCGATGGCGTCCTCTTCGCGACGTGCGAGCACGAACACTGCGGCCCCCTGCTCGCTTGGCACCCGGCTGCCTCGATCCCCTGGCAGCCCCCGCCGGAGCACCGTGCGGGCGGCTGGCCGACCTGGGCCACCTGGGGCCTGGTCGGTCTGGGCGGCGCCGTGGTGGCCACGACCGTCGCCATCGTCGCGTCCGGCGCGCTCAAGCCGGCGCCCACCGCCACACAGTTCGTCAGCGGCGGCGTAAAGCAACAATAAGGCGGGGGTTCGAGGCTGGCGGGGGCATAAGGCGAGCCTTAGGCTCGTTGTTCAGGGAGACCTACCCATGGCGCAAGCACCGCGGCTCGACTTCGACGCGTTCGTGGCCAAGAAGAAGGCCGAGCGCGCCGAGCACGGCGTCGAGATTACAGGGCACGAGTACACCTACACGTTCGACCGTCAGTCGCGGGTCGCCTTCGAGAACACCAAGCCCGTCGCGTACGCGGTGGAGGCGAGCGTCCGGCTCTTCAAGCAGATCGGCAAGCACCAGCTCCTGGGCCACGCGGTGCGCGTCAGCGAGCGGCAGTTCCCGCGCATCCACGGCATCACCAAGCGCGCGAGCGACACGCTGGGCATCGCGATGCCTCAGGTGTTCGTCGTGAACAGCCCCGTGTTCAACGCGGGGACGCTGGGCACGAACGAGGACTCCTTCGTGATGGTGCACTCGGCGCTCGTGGATCAGTACTCGGACGAGGAGCTGCTCACGGTCATCGGCCACGAGTGCGGGCACATCCACAACTCGCACGTCGCCTACCTCACGGCGCTCCACTACCTCACGTACATGGCGGGCATGTTCGTGCCGTGGATCCTGCAGCCGGCGCTCGTGGCGCTGCGCACGTGGTCGCGCCGCGCAGAGATCACGTGCGACCGCGCCGGGATGCTCGTCGCGAAGGACCAGGCGGCGGCCGAGCGGGCGATCACCAAGCTCGCGGTCGGGTCGCGCAAGCTCTACGAGGAGTTCAACCTCGACGCGTTCCTCGAGCAGCACGAGGAGGGCAACCAGGGCATCGGCAAGTACATGGAGGTCTTCGCGACCCACCCGTGGCTGCCCAAGCGCGTGCTCGCGATGCGCGCCTTCGGCGAGAGCCAGCTCTATCACAAGACGATCGGCGGGCCCGCCGTGGGGCTCTCGATGAGCGAAGTCGACAGCCGCGTGGCGGCGCTGCTCAAGGGGGATGCGTGATGAGCACCGTAGGCAGGCCCGCGCTGGACGCGTTCTTCGAGCGACGCGACGAGGTGGTCAACACGCTGCGCAGCCTCGGAGACGTGGCGACGTCGCTCGGCACGCGGAGCCTCCGCGAGCGCGTGGACCGGGAGCTCGTGCGCAAGCTCGAGGAAGACCGCTTCCATCTCGTCGTCGTGGGCGAGTTCAACCACGGCAAGACGACCTTCGTGAACGCCCTGCTCGGGCACGCGGCGCTGCCGGTCGGCGTGACGCCGACGACCGCGGCGATTCACCACATCCGCTGGGCCGAGAAGCCGGAGGCCACCGTCGTCATGGCCGGCGGCGAGCGTCAGCCCATCCCCTTCGAGGACGCCAAGCGCTTCGCCGTCGGCGGCGGCGCGCAGGCAGAAGAGGTGGACTACCTCGAGATCGGCTACCCGGCGGCGCTGCTCAAGGAGCGCATCCTGCTCGTCGACACGCCAGGCGTGAACGACCTGTCGCTCCAGCGCGCCGACATCACCTACAGCTACATCCCGCGCGCCGACGCTGTGCTCTTTCTCCTCGATGCGGGGCAGATCCTCAAGGAGAGCGAGCGGGTCTTCCTGAACGACAAGCTGCTCAAGGCGTCGCGCGACAAGATCGTCTTCGTCATCACCAAGTGGGACCTGCTGTCGGCGGACGAGCAGCGCGAAGCGTTCGCCTACGCGAAGAACCACCTGTCGGCGCTCGTGAAGGATCCGGTCGTCTTCCCGGTCAGCGCCGAGACGGCGCTCAGCGGCAAGGGCTCCGCCAGCGGCCTGTCGGAGCTCGTCGCGCACCTGACGCGCTTCCTCGCCGAGGAGCGTGGGCGCATCCTGCTCGACAACGCGCTCGGGGAGGGGCTCGGCGTGTCGCAGCTCCTCTCGAAGGGGATCGACGCGCGCCGGCGCAGCATCCAGATGAAGAACGAGGAGATCGAGCGGCGCATCGCGGCGCTCGAGAAGGACCTGCAGGGCACCGCGGGGACCATCGAGCAGCGGCGCATGGCGATCCGCGAGGACGTCTCGGCCATCAAGATGGGCGCACGCAAGGACCTCGATCACTTCGTCGAGGAGGTGGTGCGCCAGCTGCCGAACGTGATCGACTCGGCCAAGCCCGGGGACCTCAAGCAGTACCTGCCGGTGTTCCTCGAGGACGCGTACAAGACGTGGGCCGAGGAGGAGACGAAGGAAATTGCGATGAAGCTCGAGGCGCTCGCCGAGAAGACGGTGGCGCTCGTGCGAGAGGACGCTCACGAGAGCGCGAAGCGGGTCGCCGCCGTCATGGGGAGCGACGCGCGCAAGCTCGACGTGCGGGTGGACACCATCAAGTACGACATGGGCGTGGTCGCCCTGATGTTCGGCGGGGTGGCGCTGATGGCGGTGAACCTCATGGCGGGAGGGATCCTCGCGGTGGCGGGGCCGGCCATCTTCGCGATGTTCGCGCGCGGGAAGATTCACGAGGAGTTCAAGAAGCGCGCGAAGGAGATGGCGCCCGACGTGATGCGCGAGACGGCGAAGAAGGTCGCGCCGAAGCTCGACGCGCTCATCGAGGAGTTCGCGCAGAAGCTCGACGCGTGGGTGGTCAACGCCGGCGAGGAGCTGCACCGCGAGGTGGTCGAGGTGCTGCGGGCGACGAAGGAATCGCGCGACGCGGGGCAGACCGACGAGACGGCGGCCAACGCGGCGGTCGAGGGGCAGGCGGCGGCGCTGGCGAAGGTCACCGAGAGGATCGAGAAGCTGCGCGGGGAGCTGTGGTCGCCGCGCGACCGGGTGCGCGTGACTGACACGGCGACGGCGAACTAGGGGATCCGAGTCCGATACCGACTCCGATACCGACTCCGACCCCGACCCCGACCCCGACCCCGACCCCGACCCGGACCCCGACCCCGACCCCGACCCCGACCCCGACTCCGACCCCGACTCCGATTCGGATGTCGGAATCCGGATCGGCATCGGCATCGGCATCGGCATCGGCATCGGCATCGGTAGCGGTATCGGCATCGGTATCGGTGTCGGTATCGGTGTCGGCATCGGAGA
>DASVWO010000014.1:0-6034 GCA_036393165.1 Polyangiaceae bacterium
ACGCCTGGGCCACACGCGCACCGGATTCGTCAAGGGCAAGATCGGCTACATGGCGCCCGAGCAGGCGCGCGGCTCGCTCGTCGACCGTCGCTGCGACGTGTGGGCGGCCGGGGTCATCGCGTGGGAGGTGCTGTCGGGCCAGCGGCTCTATCCGACCGCCGACGACGACGTGGCCACGCTGCTCAAGGTGGCGACCCAGACGCCTCCGCGTCTGCGGAGCGTCGATCCATCCATTCCCGCGGAAGTCGACGAGGCGGTGAG
The DNA here is from genome assembly GCA_036393165.1 of Polyangiaceae bacterium. Classification (GTDB taxonomy): domain Bacteria; phylum Myxococcota_A; class Polyangia; order Polyangiales; family Polyangiaceae; genus Palsa-1150. The sequence continues at coordinate 262 of DASVWO010000014.1, forward strand.
CGTGGCGCTCGATCGGAACATGGATACGCGCTGCCCGAACGCGCTCACATTCGCTCGCCGGCTGAGCACCGCGTGCAAGGCGCACGGCCTGCTCGCCGAGACCGAGGAGGTCTCCGAGTGGATCGCGCTGATGGCCGGTGCGCGGCTCGCGTCGAGGCGCGAGGACCTGGCGCGCGCGAAGGAGCGCCGCGCGAGTCAGCCGCCGCCGTCGGCGCCAGGGGCCGAGGAACAGTCCGCGAAGACCCCCGCAGCCGTCGGCGGCCTCACGGTGCGCGAGATTCCGGCGCCCCGGAAGCCGATCGAGCCCACGATGGTGATGGAGCACGATCACCCGCTCCAGCTCCTCAAGCCAATCGAGGAGCCGACGCGGACGGACACGTCGTCGGTCGTGACGCACACTCCTCCGAAGATCCCGGCTCTGCGGCCGAGGATGCTCGGGACGGGAGCGGGCGTGCTCGCGCTGGTGCTGGTCGCTCTCGTCGTCGGCCGCAAGACCGCCGATGCGCCCGTTTCGCCCCCCGCTCCGGCGAGCACCGCGCCGATCGTGGCGACACCGGCTTCCACGACGCCGGCGGCGACGACCGTCGCGACGGTCACGCCCCCGGCCGGCAGCGACTGGACACCCATCGTGCCCGTAGAGGCTCTCCCCGAGACGCCCGTCGCATCCGCAGTCGCGCCGCCCACTGCGCCGCCGCATCCTCACCCGGGTACGCGTCCGCGCGCGCACCCTGCGCACGCTCGACCTGTGGCATCCTCGAACTCCGACGGCCCTGCTCCGCTCGCTCCCAGCCCGTATTGAAATGCGGACGATCACGATCGCTGCGACGCTGTGTCTGGCCACGGCGGTCTCGGGGTCCGCTCGCGCAGACGAATCCACCGAGCAGGCGGCGCGCCTCTTCAAGGCGGCAACGGACCTGTACACCCGCCACGAGTTCCGGGAGGCGGCGCGGCAGTTCGAGAGCGCGTACAAGATCGCACCGCGAGGAGCCGCGATCTACGACGCGGGTCGCGCCTGGGAACAAGCGGGCGAGCCGGCCCGAGCCGCCGACGACTTCGCGGTCGCCATAGGCAACGGCGATACGAGCTCCGACCAGCGCAGCGACGCGACCGCGCGACTCAAGGCGCTCGAGGCGCGGCTCGCGCGCCTCGTCGTCACGGGCCCTGCCGACGCTCACGTCACCGTCGACGATGGATCCGCGTCGAGCCTGCCGCTGGGGGTTCACCTCGTGCCGGGAACGCACGGGCTGTTCGTCACCTACGCGGGCGGTCGCACGGAGTCGCGCGACATCGATGCGCAAGCCGGAGCCGAGGTCGTCATCCGATTGACGGCGCCCGCCTCGACGCAGGCGACCGATACCCCAGTGTCCTCCGGGCCCGCACCAGAGGCGCCGCCTCCGTCGGGCGACGGCGGCGCATCGCTGCGGCGCATGCTGGCGTGGAGCTCGCTCGCGGGCGCGGGACTCGTTTCGATCCTCGCGATCTACTTCTACGTGCAGGGTGAGAACGCGCTCAGCGAGTACAAGAACGACCTGACCAGCGGGAGTCTGCACGACCAAGCGGTCACCGACCGTACGGTGACGCAGGTGCTTGCGGGTCTCACGGTCGCTCTCGGCGCCACGTCCGCGTTCTTCTTCCTTTGGTCGCCGTCCCCTTCGTCAACCGCGCCTTCCACGTCGCTTCGTGTCGGCCCGTCGGGCGCCTCGCTCCGCGTGACGTTCTGATCACTGCGCAGGCGCCGGATTCGTGCCGGTCGTGACCTGGCCCTGACCGCCGAGCCACTGGAAGTGATCGATGAGGACGCTCGAATCGAGCAGTCCGTCGCCCGCGTCCCAGATCATGAACTCGAGGGTGAACTGCTCGCCAGGCTGGACGGGCGCCGTCGTCGTGAGCCAGCCCGTCGAGGCGCCGAGCGTCGCCGACACGTTGTTGGCCGTGCTCGGATCGCACTGCGTCATGTCGCTGTCGCCGTATCCGGTGCCCTGGAGCTCCTGGGTTCCCGCGCCGCACGTGGAGGAGTAGAGCGGCGGGTCGGCGGCCGTCGGGTTGTTCGAGCGCAGACAGCCGACGGGCGCCCCGGGAGTGCACCGGTCGAGGAAGCTGATGTTCACGGCGACCGGATTGTTCTTCGAGTCGAACGAGATGTTGTCCGTGGTCTTCGACGACGTGAGGTACGCGATGAACGCGTCGTTGAAGTTGGAGCAGACGTAGTTCGGCCACTCGCTCGAGAAGAAGTCGAAGTCGAACTGGAAGCCGCTCGCGTCCATCGGCGCCTTGAGCACGAGCTTCACGTCCACCATGTCGTTGACGAGGTTGTCCTGCGGGCATCCCTGGGCGGCCTTCGGGAAGCCGGGGGGTGCGGAGCCCGTCGGGTAGCTCATGCCGTCCATGGGCTGGCCGGCCACGAAGTCGGACATCGGGCCGGCGTTGGTCCCGGTGGCGTCGTCCCACTCGCGCGCGAAGCCGGAGCTGATGGCGCTGAGCATCGAGCCCTCGCGGGGCTTGACGGCGCCGCCGAAGGCGGGGAGCAGGCCCCACTGGCCCGCGGCCGGCGGCGTCGAGGACCCGAAGGCGTTCTGGTACGTCGCGTTGATGATGCCGTAGCCGTCCTTCAGGGCGCTCGTGCAGATGCCGATGCTCTTGGCGAAGAGGAACGCGTCGCCGTCGACGGCGAGCCCCGTGTCGCACGGCGGCGTGACGTCGACCGGTCCGATCGGGCCGCCGCCGCCTCCGCTCCCACCGCCGCTGCTGCTGCCGGTGCCGGAGCTGCTCCCGAACGTCCCCGGCGAGCCACTGCTTCCGCCGTTGCTGCCTCCGCCGCCCCCGCCCGAGGAGCCGTTCCCGCCGCCCGACCCCCCCGCGGAGCCTCCGTGAGCGAAGCCGGAGTCGGGCGAGCCGGAGCAGGCGACGAAGAGGGCGCCGGCGGCCACCAGGGCGAGAGCCTTGCGGAGCGACGAAGCGTACATGCGCGATGGACACTGCAACGGCGCTGCCAGTCGTGCGGGCGGTCATTCGTGCGTTTCCCGCGGATTTCCCGCAGTTTCACCGCACTCTCCGCGACGGTGACGTCGCGCTGGTTCGACCGGGACCGCGACGCCCGTGTCCCGCTTACTCTTCGTCGTCCAGGTCGCCCGGGTCGACGCCGAGATCCGCGCCGCGCGACGCGAGGCGCGACACGATGCGTTGCATGAAGCGCCGGTTCACACCCGCGAGCTCGGCGGCGCGCGTCAGGTTGCCGCGCGTCTTGCGGAGCATGCCGCGCACGTAGACGGTTTCGAAGCGCTCGGTCCACGCCTGGCGCGCGTCCTTGAGCGGCACCTCGAGCTCGACCAGCCGCTCCAGATCCTCCGCGGCGATGTCCTCTTCCGGCGGAAGCTGGCTGCTCGAAGGCGGTCCCTGCTCCACCAGGCCCAGCGACACCGAGCGCTCGATGAAGTTGCGCAGCTCGCGCACGTTGCCCGGCCAGCTGCGCGCCGCGAGCATGGCGAGGAAGTCCGGCGAGAGCTCCCCCCGGCCGCCGAGACGCGCGTAGAAGTGCTTCGCGAGCGTCGCGATGTCCTCGCGCCTCGAGCGCAGCGGCGGGATGGTCACCTGGATCACGGCGAGGCGGTAGTAGAGGTCCTCGCGGAAGGTCCCCTCGTTCACGCACTGCGCGAGCGACCGGTTCGTCGCGGCGATGATTCGCACGTCCACCGGCCGCTCGCTGTTGCTGCCGACGCGGCGGACGGCCCGCTGCTCGATCGCGCGCAGGAGCTTGGGCTGCACCTGCATCGGCAGCTCGCCGATCTCGTCGAGGAACACGGTCCCGCCGGCGCCCTCCTCGAAGACGCCTCGCCGGTCGGCCACCGCGCCGCTGAAGGCGCCGCGGACGTGGCCGAACAGCTCGCTCTCGATGAGCGTCAGGGGGATCGCTCCGCAGTCGATGGGGACGAACGGCCCGGCGGCCCTGGGCGAGTTGGCGTGGAGCGATCGCGCGGCCACGTCCTTGCCAGTGCCCGTCTCGCCCTCGATGAGCACCGTGGACGCCGTCGGCCCCGCGCGCTCGAGCGTCGCGTAGACGCGGCGCATCTCGATGCTCGAGCCCACGCACTCGCCGAAGGACGTCCGGTCCGAGAGCGGGAGGTACGTCGCCCCCGCGCTCTCCTCGATGCGGAAGGCGCTCGATCCCACGCGGACGAGGGCGCCGGGGCGGACCTCGCCCTCTCGCAGGCGCACCCCCTCGACGAAGGTGCCGTTGGTGCTCCCACAGTCGCGCACGAGGATCGACCCCGACCGCACCCGGAGCTCGCAGTGCACGCGCGAAACGGTCGGGTCCGCGAGGCGCAGCTCGTTGCCGTGCGCCGTGCCGACGCGGGCGACTCCCTCCGGAAGCGCGACGCGCGCTCCGCGCGAGGGGCCGTCCACGACGAGCAGCGTCACCGAGAGCACCCGCAGGGTCGGTGCTTCGCTCGCGACGGGTCTCGTGACGTCGTCGTTGCCCAAGTCCCCTGGACTATACCTCAGACCATCCACCGGCCGGGCAACCACAGGCGTGTCATCCGGGTGACATCGGCCACCCCCAGGGCGGCGAGGTCGCGGGGGTGGCCGAGCCCCGCGCGCGAGACGGCCGCGTGGAGGCGCATGCCCCGGGAGGCAAAGCGGGCATGCGCCCGCTCGAGCTGACGGCAAGCGTCGTCCCGGCGACCCTCGACGCAGGCCGCGCCCGCTTCGACGAGGCTCGCCATGCCCACAGCGGCGTCGATCCCGATGCGTTCGAGCCGCGCCGCATCGGCGCGTGCTTTCACCAACCATGCGCGCTGCTCGCGTTTCTGCCCGCCCGCGCTGGCCAGTGCGGCGCGCGCCCTCAGCCCGAGTAGATCGACGCGCTGGAACTGCACGCGCGAAAGGTGGCTGCGACGCAGCATGTCCCAGGCGCGAAGGGCGTGCGTCCACGCCGCGTCCGCGTTGCCCTCGTACAGGTCGACCTGGGCCAGCACGTACGCCGCGCACATGTGCTGGAAGCACGCCCAGTCCTCGGGCCAGTCGCCAGCCGTCTCGATGCACTCGGCCCGTACGCGGGCCGGCTCGTTGGCGGCCAGGCCGACGAGGTGCAGTGGGCTCAGGACGAGCGTCGCCAGGGCGTGTCTGTCACCTCGCGCACGCGCCGACGCCAGCAGGGACGGAAGCCGTTCGCCGGCGGCCTTCAGCTCGCCCTGGAACGTCATCGACCAGAGCATGAACGCCTGCGACGAGACGACCTCCCACGCCGCCCCCGTGCAGCGCGTGCGGAAGTCGGTCTCCGCCTGCCGGCACGACTCGACGCACGTGGCGAAGTCCCAGTCGCCCATCGCCGCGGCGCCTCGCGTGAGCGAGAGCCACGCCTGGGTCTCGGGCGTCGGGGAGGAGCGCGCGAGCTCGCGAGCGCCCTCCATCAAGCGGCGACCGACGCGCCGGGCGATCGGATCGGCGCTCACCGACACGCCGAGGAGCGCAGCCGCCCGCAGGACGCGTTCGCTCGCGCCGAGCTCCAGCGCCACGAGGAGCGATCGCGCCTGGAAGTCGGTCGCCCGCAGGTGGTGCACGAGGCTCAGGCCCGTGGCCATCGTCCAGCACGCGTCCATGCGCAGCCGTTGCTCGGGCGTGAGCTCCGAGGCGGGGCGGGCCTCGAAGCGGAGCCCCTTCCGCATCAAACGCACCTCGAGCCGCAGCAGCGCTCCGGCAAGGGACGACGTGGTCGCGAGATCCGTCGCAGGGACGCGCACCCCCAGCTCGCGGAGGATCTCGGACAGGATGGTGA
>DASVWO010000015.1:0-4207 GCA_036393165.1 Polyangiaceae bacterium
GTACCACAAACGACCAGACGAGCCGCGCAGCCGCGTCCCCCGACGCGTACTGGACACGGCTCGTCTGGATGCGCTGAGTATCAGTCGATCAGGAGCCGGCGCTGGCGGAGCCGCTGACGCTGGCGCTCGCCATGACGCTGACGTTCACGCTAGCCGACGCCGAGACGGCGGCCTTCGCGGCGACGGTCGCGCACGCGATCGCCTTGCCTCCGAGGTTGCCCACATTGCCGACGACGTTGGCGCCGGCGCTCGCGGTGGCCTTCGCCGCGTCGAGCGCGAGCTGACCTTGGGCCTTGGCCGCGATCAAGATGTTCGGCAGGTTCTTCTGCAGCGTCGTGACGAGGGTCGTGATCTGCGTCGTCACCATGCCCGTGCAGTTGAGCGCCACGGTGGGCGGCGTGCACGTCGCCGACATCTCGGCCTGGCTCTGGCAGCTCGCCTCGCAGTTCGCGTCGATGTTGCACATCGGCGGCGTGAGCTTCCCCTCGCACTGAGGGGCCGTGTACGCGACGCTGCAGCCGCCGGTGCAGTTGACGTTCGCGCCGCAGTTGACCATCGCGTTCGCGTCGAGCTTGCAGCTGCCGCTGCATGTGCCGTTACACGAACCGCTGCAGCTCCCCGGGCTTCCCGCCATGTATTTGCAGGCCGCATCGCACTTGCCCTGGCAGGTACCCGCGCACATCCCGGTGGTCTGTGACGTCCCGTTGCATGTGCCGTTGCAGTTGCCCATGCAGGTGCCGGTACAGTCGATGGATCCGGCGCTGGGCGGCGTGCACGTCCCGGTGCAGGAGCCGGAGCACGAGCCCTGACAGTTGGCCTGCACGGTCGCGGATCCCTCGCACGTCGCGCTCGCGTTGCAGTTTCCGCTGCACTGACCGGTGAGCTGCGCCGGCGTGCACCGCGCCTCGACGCTTCCGCCCATGCAATTCGCCGCGCCGGTGCAGCTGCCCTCGCAGCTCACCTGCGCCATCGCGCTGACCGTGCACTCGCCGCCCGAGACCGAGAGGCCGCAGGTGACCTGTGCCGTCGTCGCCGCCATGAGCGCGGCGTTGATGCCGGCCACGGCCTGGTTGCATGCCTCGGTCGTTTCGTCGTCTGCGGATCCACCGGCGTCGGGGCCCTTCGCGGTCCACGTGTCCATCTGTCCGAGGTCGGTCGCGATGCCGATGCACGCCTGGAGGACACTCTGCTCCATGGTCGTCGCCACGGTCTGGAGCTGCGCCGACGCGGTGACGAATGCCTTCGTGTTCGCGTCGATCGACAGGCTCCCGACGGCCGAGACGCCGCCGCTGAACTCGTCGCATCCCTGTGCGGCCTGGGCCGCGTTGCTGACCGCGCTGCACCCGCCGCTGCCGAGCGCCATCGCCCCCACCGCGCCTGCCAGAACCAGCCCCGGCACGAACTTCAAGCCCTTGCGATGCATCATGACAAGATCTCCCTTCGGTCCCCGAATGTTAGAGCGAGCAGGCCCGACATCGGATCGACGGGTCCGCCTTGCGGACGATGCAATCCTAGATCAGACGGGGCCGGCAAATCACATCGGGTGAACCGACCAGCAACCCGAGATGCAGTTGGCGGGGTTCGACGCGTTGCAGGGGCCGCCCAGATTGTCGAGCGGGATGCACTGGTTGGCGGGTGCGAAGTTGCTGGCAGAGCTCGTGCAGGAGACGCCGCTCGCCGCGGACGCCGAGCCCATCGGCGAGCTGGGGCACGCCCCCGCCGGGAGCGCCCCCATGGTCGGACACGTGGTCCCCATGACGGGAGCGCTGCAGTAGCGCTCGGTCGAGTAGTCCGCGTTCAGGCAGAAGGCGCCGCTGGCGCAGTCGGCGTCGGACCGGCACGGGTCGCAGAAGGCGCCCTTGCCGAGACACTCGCCCGCGCGCGGGAGGCACGCGCTCAGCGACGTGCAGGTCCGGGCGAAGCCGCAGTCGGCGTTGGCGCTGCAGGTCTCGATGCACGTACCGCCGTCGGTCCCGCCTGCGCACGAGCTCGGGCGGCACGTCTTGGACGCGGCGTCGCACACCTCCGAGCCGGTGGCGCTACCGCCGGCCTTCGCGCAGTCGGCGTTGCTCTCGCACGTCACGCGGCACGCGCCGGCGACGCACGCCGCCTTGCCCATGCCCGTCGCGTACGTGCCGCAGTCCGCGTCCTTCGTGCACGTCTTGTCCTCGCACTGCTTGAACTGCTTGCAGGTTGCATCGAGGTTGCAGTTCGAGTCCGCCGAGCACCCCGTCGTGCAGAGGCCCGTGCCGTGCGCGTCCTTCACGCAGTGCTGGGTCGCGGCGCCGGCGGTGCCGGGTGTGCTGGTCGCGGCGTTGCAGTCGTGATCCGTCTCGCAGGGCGAGCAGTACGTCCGCGGCATGCACACGTTGCGGGTCATGCCGAAGCTGCGGTTGTCGGTGCCCGAGTTGGGCGCCGAGTCGACCCGTGCGCACCACCAGCCGCCGGGGCAGTCGGTGTCGCCGCGGCAGCCGATGAACGTGCAGAACGCATTCGTGTCCATCGGGCTGAGCGCGTAGCACTTGAACCCCGACTTGTTGTCGCACGCGGGGTTGTTCGACTCGCCGTCGCCCGGGTTGCAGGAGGTGCCCCACTGGCCCATCCCCTGGGTCAGCGTCACGGTCGCGGCCACGCACCAGCTCACGGGGTCGGCGTCGTTGCAGTAGTAGCCGAAGGGGCACTGCGTCTGGCTCGTGCACGCGAGGTGGCACGTCGCGCCCTTGCCCGAGCCGTCATCGATGCAGACGTTTCCGGCCGCGCAGTCGGAGTTCTGGCAGCCAGGGCCGGGGCCTGCTTCGACCACCCTGTCGGCGCCGGCGTCACCCCCGCCCGGGGAGGTGCCGTTCGAGCTCGACGAGCACGCGCCCGCCATGATGGCGATGAAGCCGAAAGCAAAGCAGCCGAATCCCGCGAACCTCATGGCCTACTCCCCGATTGCGCTCGAGGCGCACTCTCTGCCCCAAAGGCGTCTCCCTGCCACGTCGCCTTGACGAAGGGCGGCGCGAAGATACCGTACGTATCCGATGAAGGCGATGGGGTTTAGCGCACTTGGGTTCGTGGTGCTCGGGCTCGCCGTGGGGGGCGTCGCATGCAGCAGCGGTGGGTCCACCACCGGCAACGGGGGCGAGAGCAGCAGCAGCGGCGGCGGAAGCAGCGGCAGCAGCGGAGGGTACGGCGGTCCGACGTGCAACCCGTGCGCGGACGGCGGCGGCAGCACGCTGCAGTCGAGCGGGCACGACGTGAACCCGTACGGCGCTCCGTATCCGACTCCGTCGAGCGGCTACGGGCACGTCCCGCGCAGCGGCAGCACGCCGGGGAGCATCCTCCAAAACTTCAAGTTCTACGGGTTCGTGAACGGCAGCGTGCCGTCGCCCGACAAGATGAGCATCGTCTCGCTCGCCGACTTCTACGACCCCTGCAACAAGACCTACAAGATGATCCACCTCACCGCGGCCGCGGTGTGGTGCGGCCCCTGCAACCAGGAGACGGACGCTCTCGTCATGGCGAAGAGCGACCTCGCGAGCAAGGGCGTCGTCGTCCTCCAGGTCCTCTTCGACGGCGCGACGATGGGGACGCCCGTCTACCAGACCACACTCGAGAGCTGGATTCGCCTGCACGCATCGAACTTCACCGAGCTCCTCGACAGCGAGCTCGTGGATCCGAACCTCGGCGGCTTCTTCAACACCGGGTACATCCCGTGGAACGCCGACGTCGACCCGCGCACGATGGAGCTCCTCACGTCGACCGACGGGTTCAGCGGCAGCGTCGACACGGATCTCGCGCCGGGCCTGAGCGACGTGGCGGGCACGCCGGGGTACACCGTCTCGTACAAGTGCCAGTGAAGCGCGCGACGTTCGCTGCGCCAGCGCTGCTGCTGCTGACGGCGTGCGGATCGCAAGGAGCCGCGTCGCCGTCTGCCGGCGGTGACACGACGCCGGCCGGCACGCGCGCGCCCGACTTCACGGGGCGCGACACGAGCGGGGCCACGTTCCGGCTGAGCGACCACCTGGGCAAGGAGGTGGTGCTCCTCGACTTCTGGGCGACGTACTGCGAGCCCTGCAAGGCCGAGTTCCCGCACCTCCGCTCGATGTACGACGCGCAGAAGGCCAAGGGGCTCCTCGTGGTCGGCGTCGCCATGGATGGCCCCGAGACGAGCGCCGACCTGCCGGCGTTCGTGAAGCGCTTCGGCATCGACTTCCCCGTGGTC
>DASVWO010000016.1:0-61514 GCA_036393165.1 Polyangiaceae bacterium
CGGGTAGTCGTACACGGCCGGCGTGTTCTGCCCGATCTCGATCGAGAGCCCCTGCCCGAGCATCGACTGCCGCCCGTAGTTCAGCTTGTCCACGAGCTCGCGCGAGAAGAGCTGGATCGACTGCTTCGTCGACGTCGTGTCGCCCCAGTACACGTAGTCGTAGTCGGGCCGCATCGCGTACGAGAGCATCTGCAGGTAGCCCTGGAGCAGGTCGCTCGCGTTCTTCTGGATCCAGGTCCACATGTTCTCGTCGGTCTCGGTGGACCACGCGTTGGCGAAGCTGCCGACGTCCCCGACCGAGCCGAGCGCGTACGTCATCCCCTCGTGCCACCAGCTCCCCTCGTAGGCCATCGCGGGGAGGATCACGGTCTTCCACTGCGCCTCGGCCTGCGTGAGCCACGTCGACGCCTGCGCGTCGTACATCCCGCCCTTGAGCTCGAGCGCAGCCAGCGTGATCGTGTTCCACACGTCGGTCATGTCGTCGTGGAAGACGTCGCCGCCGCCCATGCCGGTCACGTAGTTCTGCAGGTACCAGTTCACCCACGAGACCATGCGCGACTCGAGCGCCTGCTTGTCGCTCGCGGCGAGCGCGCCGTCGCACCAGTCGCGCACGCCGGCGATCTGGATCATCGAGTTGCCGTTGCGCGAGATGTTGCAGTGCGCGTCGTTCGCGGCGCACTGTCCGTCGCAGTACGCGTTGCCGCTCGGGACGGGGTCGCACACGCCGCTCTGCATCGGGTCGTTCAGGACCGTGAGCGCCGTCGCGCACTGCGTCGCGTCGCCCGTCACGAGGTACGCCGCAGCCGGGTTCAAGGCGTTGCCCTGCCCCATGATGGATCCGTTGCAGTACTTGTAGTTCGCGTCGCTCCCCGTGCAGCGCGACTTGAAGGTGGCGACCGTGATCCCGGGGCCCGTGCCGTTGGAGAAGAGGAGGCGCGGGCGGTCGGTGCGCACGTTCGCCGCGTCCGCGGCGGCGGACGCGAAGAAAAGCACCCCAGCGAGCGGGGCAGCGAGCCGACTTCGTCGCATGGGCCTAATCGTACGATCCGCCGGGCCTCAGTACACGACCTGGAGCTTGATCCAGTCGTCCCCGTGGCCCTCGGTGAGGACGGTCGGGCGCTTCCCCGTGCAGAGCTCCGAGCACTTGTTGAGCATCGCGATGCAGTAGAGGCGGTACGTTCGGTGGCGCAGGTAGGGAACGTTGTGCCAGAAGAGCAGCGCCTTGTGGTCGTCCGCGTCGACGTCGCAGACCCAGTCGTTGCGGCGGTACTGGCGCGACAGCGCCGGCATCTTGCGCATCAGGTATGCCGGTGACGTGATGCGCAGCAGGATGCGGAAGAACGTGTTCACCCCGAGTACCGTGCAGGCCTCGATGAAAGCGTTGAACACGTCCGGGTCGTGGTGCGCGTGCGCCTCCATGACGGCGCGCATGGCGTCCTCGAAGACGTCCTCCGAGTACCACTCGGACGCGAGCCCTTCGAGCAGGATGCGCGAGTTCTCCGCCTTCATGGCGCGGGCGACGATCTGGAGCGCCGGGTCGCCGTGGACGTCGAGCAGGTGTCGGCGCGCCGTGACGAACCAGACGCCCTTGACCAAAGCCGCCTCTGCCATCGCCCCTCTCGTCGTTTACCATCGTACCCCGTGAGCGTCTCGAACCGTCCCACCCCCCCCGTCGTGCCCATGGGCGCGCGCGTCGCCGGCGGCGTGGTCGTCGGGTCGCGGGCGGCCGACGAGCACGTGGTCCGGCTTCCCGGGGGGCGCGCCATCCTCGTCGCCGTCGGCGAGAGCAGCGCCATCGAGCGCGAGGCCGACGCGCTCGAGCGCATCGGCGGCTCCGGGCCGTTCCCGCGCGTGGTCGAGTGTGGCGTGGACGACGTCATCGGCTCGTACCTCGCGCTCGCGGTCCCCCCGCCCGACGCGCGGCCGGTCGCGCTGCGCGCGCCGCAGCTGTCCTTTGCCGGGGGGCTCGACGTGGTGCGCGCGATGATGGACGCGGCGCAGATCGTCGAGCGGCTCGGGTTCGCGTGGGAGCCGTCGCGCGAGGACGTGCTGCTCTCGCCGGAGGGCGTGCTTCACCTGGCGCGGCTGCGCGTGCCGCGGAGGCTCGCGCCGGGCGAGCGCCTCGACGCGCGCGCCGCCGTCGAGGCCGTGGGCCCGGCGCTCGTCCCCGTTCCGGCGGTCGAGGGTCCCCCGAGGATGATCCGGCTGCTCCTTCCCCACGTCGCGATGCGAGGCGACGCGGGCAGCGCCGTCGAGGACGTGCGCGCCGAGATCGCCGAGATCGACCGCGAGGCGGGGGCCACCGAGGACGCCGCGGCGGTCGCGGGCACGTGCCACCCTGGCCTGGCGCGCGCGCACAACGAGGACACCTTCACGAGCGCCGCCGGCGACGCGCGCGGCGAGCCGTGGGCGGTGCTCGTGGCGTGCGACGGCGTGTCCTCCTCCGCGCGCGCGGAGCTGGCGTCGACGCTGGCGTCGCAGGTGGCGCGCGACACGCTGGCGCATGCGATGGCCGAGCGGGCCGGGGGGCGCAAGACGCGCGACGATCGCGCCGTCGCAGCCGCCATCCGCGCGGCGCACGAGGCCGTGTGCGAGCGCGCCAAGGAGCCGTCGGCGAGCGACGACCCGCCGGGCACGACGATCGTGACCGCCCTGGTGCACGGGAGCCGGCTCACCGTCGGCTGGGTCGGCGACAGCCGCGCGTACTGGGTCCCGGCAGACCCCACGCGGGAGGCGCAGTTGCTGACGCGCGACCACTCGTGGGTGCGCGACGCGGTCGCCAGCGGCGATCTCACGGAGGAGCAGGCGATGCAGTCGCCGCTGGCCCACGCCCTCACGCGCTGCCTCGGGCCGCTCGAGATCGTGGACCCCGGCGACACGAGCGGTCTCTCGCGCCGCCGCGTACAGGACGTGGAGCCCGACGTGGAGTCGCTCGATCTGCGCGGCGCGGGGTACCTGGTGCTCTGCACCGATGGCTTCTGGAACTACTTCTCGGCGCCGGCGGAGGTCGCGCGTCTGGTGCGCTCGGCGGGGCAGGGGGCCACCGCGCACGGCATCTCGCGCCTGCTCGTGAACCACGCGCTCGCGTGCGGCGGGCAGGACAACACGACGGTGCTCGTGTACGCGCACGCCGGTCTATAGTCGCGCCCGCGATGGTGCGTCGGCCGAGGATCCGCGCCGCGGCGCTGCTCTCGCTCGCGCTCCTCGTCGCGGCGGGGTGGGCGCTTCCGACGGCGTTCGCGCAGGCGCCGTCATTCTCGCTGACGTGGGAGGCACCACCGGAGTGTCCGGACGAAGCGCACGTGCGCCGCGCCGTGGAGCAGCTGCTCGGGGAGGGCCCGCCGCCGCCGGCGCGCGTGTCGGCGCGGGCGGTCGTGGAGCACACGGCGTCGGGGCACTGGAACGTGCGCCTCACGACGGTGCGTGACGGAGCGACGGGCGAGCGCGTCGTCGAATCCGATTCGTGCCAGTCGCTCGCGGATGCGACGGCGCTCATCGTGGCGCTCACGATCGACCCGGAGCGAGTCGCCGCGGCGCGGGGAGCCGCCGCTGCTTCGGCGCCGACTCCGACTCCGACTCCGGCCCCGACTCCGACCCCGACCCCGACTCCGACTCCGACTCCGACTCCGACCCCGACCCCGACCCCGACCCCGACCCCGACCCCGACCTCGACCTCGACCTCGACCTCGACCTCGACCCCGACCCCGACAACCCGCTTTGCGCTCTTCGCGGACGTCGGGGGCGACGTCGGTACGCTGCCGCGTGTCGCGCTGTCGATCGGCGGAGGGCTCGCGCTCACTCTCGGCAGCTTCCGCGCGGAGGGATACGGCATCTACCTCCCGCCCCAGGCGGCCGTCGCCACGACGCTGCCGCTCGGCACGAACGTGCACCTGCTGGCCGGCGGACTGCGCGGCTGCTTCGTCCCTGCGCTCGGTCACGTGGAGCTCGGAGGCTGCGCCGGCCTGGAGCTGGGCGACATGCGTGGGCAGGGGTTCCAGGCGCACAGCCTGAGTGGCCTCGCGTTCACCGGCTCGAACGGCGGCGGGATCTGGGTGGCCACGACCCTGTCGGCGCTCGCCTCATGGCGCATTGCCCGGTCGTTCGCCCTCGTCTTCGACGTGGGGCTCGTCGTGCCCCTGCAGGACCAGACGTTTTTCATCGAGAATTTGCCCGGCTCCCCCTCGCTCACCCTCCACCAGTCCGGTCCGGTCGAGGGGCGGGCGGCCCTGGGCCCCGAGGTGCGTTTCTGACGCGGCTTGACGCGATGCGCGGCGTCGGTCACGAAAACCCGGGGCTCCGGCCACTCAACACGTCGATGAGGTCTCTCGTCTCCGCCCAGCTCGGGCCAGGTGCCGCCGCGGACGCCCCCGCGTCCGTGCGCACCTGGGCGGACTTCGAGACCATCTACCGCGAGCACTTCCGCTTCGTGTGGCGCACCGTCCGCCGCCTGGGCATCGAAGGCGCCCAGGTGGACGACGTGGTGCAGGAGGTGTTCGTCGTCGTGCACCGCCGCCTCGGCGACTTCGAGGGGCGCTCGGCCGCCAAGACGTGGCTCTACGGCATCGTGCGCCGCGTCGTCGCGGACCACCGCCGCACCCTGCGGCGCAAGCCGCTCGGGACCGCGCCGGACAGCGAGGCCATGGACGCGGCGAGCCCTCCCGAGGAAGGGCCGGAAGCGTCCGCAGAGCAGGCCGAGCGCGTGCGGCTGCTGCACCAGCTTCTGTCCCAGCTCGACGAGGCGAAGCGCGAGGTGTTCATCCTCGCCGAGCTGGAGGGCCTGACGCTCGCCGAGATCGCCGAGGCGCTGGGCGTCAACGCCAACACTGTGGCGTCGCGCCTGCGGGCGGCGCGACGCGAGTTCGAGGCCGCCCTCGAGGAGCAACGGAGGCCGCGATGAGCGACGAGCTGAATCCCCTGGCGAGAGCGTTCCTGGACTCGGTGCAGCACGCCGACGATCCGTCGCGCGCCGACTTCGAGCGCGTGCGTGGCAAGGTGAAGACGCGCCTGGCGGCGGGGATCGCCGCGGGCATCGCTGCGCTCACGACGTCGAGGGCCGCGGCTGCGACGGCGACGACGAAGGTGGCAGCGGCGACGGCCGCCGCGACGAGCGTGGCTCCGGCCGCGACGATGGCCACGGCCGGCACGGGCGCCGCGATCGCCGGCAAGATCGTGGCGGTGGTCGCGGTGGTCGCCGCCGTCGGCGGAGGAACGACCGCCGTGGTCCACTACGCGCACCGTGCGGCGACGACCGCGCCGGCGACGGCGACGGCGACCACCACCACCGCTCCAGTGGCGGCGCGCCCCGTTCCGACCCCCCGGCCGCAGCCCGCGCCCCCGCCCGCGAACGTCGCGCCCGACATCGCGCCCAGCATGCCGGCCGCGCCCGACACGGCGGCCGCACCCGTCGCCCCGAGCCCCGCGCGCACCGAAGCGCCTCGAGCCCCCTCGGCACCGGCGGCCGCGCCGAGCGCCCCTGCGGCCGCCTCGACGGGAGTCGTCACGGCTTCCTCGCTCGACGCCGAGATCGCCCTCGTCCGCGATGCGCGTGCCGCCCTGCGCGGCGGCGACGCCGCCCGGTCGCTCGCGTTGCTCGACGAGCACGACCGGCGCTTCCCCGGCGGCGCCCTCTCGGAAGACTGCGCCGCCGAGCGCGTCTACGCCCTGTGCGCCCTCGGCAACGCGGACGCAGCGCGCGCCGCCGCCGCACGCTTCCTCGCCGATCACCCCTATTCGCCGCATGCGGCATCGGTCCGCACGTCGTGCGGTGGGGCCGGCGGGACGAATTGACGCGCCCGGGATCACGAGAACGTCCCGCTCCGGCCACTCACCTCCATGAACGGGGCGACAGCCCGCCCCACTTCCTCGCTTCTGCCCTCAAAGGAGGCTCTCCCATGGTCCACAGCCGTCTTCGTCCGCTCGCCGTGCTCGCAGCCCTCGGGGCGCTGGGCGCGAGCGCGACCCTCGTCGCCGCCTGCACCGGCAAGGTGCAGAACGGGAAGGTGAGCTCCACGTCGCAGCCCGTGTCCGTCGGCGCCATCAGCGGCACGCCCGCAGCGTGCCCCACCGGATCCGCGCACCCGAACGTCTGCTGCGACAACAGCGCGGGCCAGCAGGCCTCGTGCGTCGTCTATCCCGGAGCGCCGTTCACGCAATGCTCCGGCGGAACGACGACGTACCCGGATCCGCGCTCGTGCTGCCCCCTCGACGGCAACGGCGCGTGCGCGGCGCCGCCCCCGCCTCCGCCCGACGACGCCGGATCGCCGCCGCCCGACACGTGCGCCTATCCATGCCCGGTCGGCTGGAACTACGTGAGCCCGTTCAACCCGCCGGGCCCGAACGGCACTTCGAGCAGCGGCAGCAGCAGCAGCAGCAGCGGTGGCGGATCGGACACGTGGGCTTGCTGCATCACCAATCCCGACGGCAGCGGCGAGTGCATGGGCGGAGGGAGCGCGGGCAGCGGCTGCACCTGTGGCTGCCCGGCGTGCGACCCGGACAGCGGTGATTGCCCGCCGTGTCCCCCGTGCAACTGCCCGCCGCAGCCGCCGCCTCCCACGCCGAGCTGCAACCAGTGCCCGCCCGGGTGGCAGGTGCCCCAGGGCGATCCGTTGCTCTGCTGCACGACGGAGCCTGACGGCACGATCGACTGCTTCTCGCAGGGAGTTCCGCCGCCGCCGCCTCCTCCTCCTCTCGATGGCGGCGTCGTTCCGGTGGACGACGCCGGCCCGGCGCCCGCGAGCTGCTTCGGCGGCGGCGGCGGCAGCCCGGATGGGGCGACGTTCACGCAGTGCGGTTGCTCCGAGACGGTGAACGGCACCAACTACACCGTCACCTGCACGGACCCCGGTGCCACGTGCGTCTGCAGCGCCGACTCGAGCGGCAACGGCCCCACGGTCCCCGAGCCGTCGACTCAGTGCAACGACATGGGCGCCCTGTTCGCGGCCTGCAACTTCCCGCACTGACGCGCCCGTGTTCAGCGTGCTGCCGGCCGTCGCGCCTTGGACGCGCGACGGCCCGAAGGCCGCCGCGGACTCGGTTGATCCGGCTCACGCCGTCGGGGACATGACGTTGCGCAGCGCGAGGCGGCGCGACAGAGTCCATGCTCATGCGCGCCTTCGTCGCATCCGTAGCGGCCCTCGTTTCCTGCGGTGGCACCGTCGGCTCCTCGCCGGCCCCGGGCACGTGCAGCGGGCCGACGCTGGTGGCGTCAACGCCCGTCACCCTCGCGTCGGAGTCGCCCGTCCCACCCAATTTCCCCGCCAGCGTGGCAGTGCAAGCGCTCGCCACACCGTGGGGTCTCCTCGTCATCACCGGCGGCGGGAATTCGGACGCGCCGCAGCCCATCCAGGCCTGGCGCGTCGCGGTCGCCGCCGACGGCACGACGTCCGTGTCGTCGGCGACGATCGCGGACGCAGGCAAGAAGACCTACGTCCTAGGCGTGGCCGGCGCACCCGGTACCGCCGACGCCGCGGTGCTCTGGGACATCGAGGCTTCGGGCGGCGGGAGCGTGACGAGCTTCGTCACGACGGTGCGCGGCGACGGCGGAACGCTGCGCGTGATGCCCGCCGTAACGCTGAATGCGCCGTTCGAATCGCAGTCCTCGGTTGCCTTCGACGGCTCCGAGTTCGCGGTCTTCACGGCCGACATCGCAAGCACGCCGAGGCTCGAGATGCAGCGCGTCTCCCTCGACGGAACGGTGAAGGGCGGGCCGCTCACAGTGATCGGCCCTCCGGAGTTCAACGGAGGCGCCCGCGCCTTGTCCACCCCTGAGGGCGCCGCGCTCGTCTGGTCGGATTCGACGCCGTCCGACCCGTACTACTCCCGCAGCCACGTGTCGCTGATCCGCGCCGACGGCTCGATCGCCCACGACGCGATCTTGCAGGGCGTACTGAGGTGGACGGGGAAGCGACTGCTCGACGTCGTCCCGTCGCAAACGGGTGCCCCGACGACACAGGTGGTCGACCTCGGGTGGTTCGGCGGGCCGTCGTGGACGACGACGCTGCCGGGCTACGGCGGCGCGGACACCGCCGTCGCCGAGGCCAACGGTCAGATCCTGATCGCCACATCGGACTCGCTGGGCAGCACCACCACGGTGTACGGCGCCGCGCCGGGCAAGCCCTTCGTCGCTCTGGGGAAAGCCAGCTCCCCCGCCGCCTTCGGCGCGGACGGCTGCGGGCACTGGGTGCTCGCGTCGGCGCCTCCGCAGAACACCGGCGTGCAGTACGAGCATGGCGGTTCGTGGACCCTCTCGAAGCTCGGCGCGACGGCGGAGCACCTCAGCGTGGGCAGCGACCTCCCGTACATGTACATGGGCGGAGGATCGTTCGTGCAGACGCCCGGCGGCCTCGGCTTCGTCTGGAACGAGAACTCGCAGGGGTCGGACGCTCCGAGCACTGTGCGCTTCGCGACGCTCCGCTGGCAGCCCTGAGAGGAAACCTTGCACCATCGCGAGTGCCACGACAGCGCTTGCGTCGAGCGCGCAAACGGGGATGACGCCTTGGATCTTCGTTCGCGGCGCCAGTTGCGTGCTCACGGTAGCGGCGGCTTGTCCGAGGTGGGCGGCTTGGTCGGCCCGCCGTCCGTCGGTGCGGCCTGGTTGAACTGCGTCGGTTCGGGCGCGGGCGGCGGTACGAGGACCGGCACCGGGGCAGGGACGATCGAAGGCTCCGGTTTGCGCTCGAACGTGCCGGGGAAGACCAGCCAGAGGACGAGGACGACGACGGCCACTGCAGCTCCGAACAGGAGGAGCAGGAGGATGATCGCGCGCTGGCGCTCCTTGTGACGGTGCCAGCGCGGGACGTACTTCATCTTGAACCGGTGGATCCGGTTCCACAGCGCGGGCAGCGTGATGCCGCGCTCCTTGCACACCTGGGCGTACGACTTGTCGCTGCGCGCCTTGTCGCAGAGCAGCTCGAAGAGCCAGCGGTCGTTCTGGTCGTCCGCGACTTCCTTCTCGAGCCAGGGCTTGATGAGCCACGCGTCGTCGCCGTGCAGGTCCTCGGGCGGCTCGCCCTCCTGCTCCTCGACCTCCACGTCGCGATTGAGCCACTTCGCGTGCTGCTTGTTCGCGCGGAAGTAATCGATGGACGCGTTCACCGTCAGCTTCACCGTCCAGGCGTCCGCCTTCTCGACCGAGCGCGGCCCGGAGCCGCGCTCGAGCGCCTCGGCCATCTTGAGGAGCGCGAAGGCGTGGCAGTCGTCCGCCGCGTCGCTCGGCGCGTTGCGCCGGACGTACCAGCGAATCACGCGCATCATGAGGCGCTTCGTCGAGCCCCGGCGCACGTACTTGTCGAGATCCGCGCGCGTCATCGGCTTGCCGACGACGTCCTCGTCCCCCGGCGGCGGCACTCCCTTCGCGACCGCGTGCGTCTCGCTGTCGGGCGCGTGGTCGTCGGGAAGGCGTGGGCCGGTCTGCGGCGCGGGTGGGGCGCTCGGCGGGTCCGGCGGGCCTTTCTTTTCGTCCGACATGGCCGTGAGCGGGGCCGATGGTCGGATGAAGCGGACACGGAGGCAAGGGTGGCGGACGCGCCACGACGTCTGTCTGACCGACGCACGCGCGCGCAGGACGCGCGCATCGACTGGGTGGGCTGGTGTACGGGTCTCGCTGGCGGTTGCCCGCGTCAGATCGACCGTGCAACGGGTCGTCGAGAGGCGGGGGTCGTCACCGCGGGCGCTGGGAGTCGTCCGCCTGGATTGCGCACGCGTCCGCGTGACTTGCGGCCGTTCCTTCGTGACTCGCGCGCGTGTCCGCGAGACGCACGGGCGTGCCCCCGGGACCTGCGCGCGCGCGAGCGTCGCTCTTCGGCGCGTCAGCGCGAGGCGGGCGCGCGTCTGCCCGACGCCGGCGTGGGTCCGTGTGACGCGCGTCCAGGTCGATCCGGCACGCACGCGCGTCCGCGACGCGCGTGCACCCGACGTCGTGACGGCCGTGCGAGTCGTGGAGTCTTTCGGCGATCAATCGCCCGTGTCCACGTCGGTCGCGTCCAGGCCCCCGTCCGCGCAGGGATCACTGAAGGGCTGCGTGCTCTCGGCCTGACCTAGACGGACGGCGACGGCGTCGAAGCCCAGCCCCACGGAGATGCCGTCGCACGTGTGCCCGACGCCGCCGGAGCCGTCCGACATGATGTCGCTCGCCTGCGCGATCTGGGCCGTCAACGATTCCACTGCGCCGCCGCCGCAGGACCAAGTGTCGATGCCGTTGGCCCACAGCGTCGTCCACGCTACGGCGTCGGAGGTGCGGATGACGCCCGAAAGGACTCCGTTCGTGACGGTGCGGCCGTCTGGCGCCACCGGCATCACGATCTCGACGTGCTGAAGAGGAACCGGAGGCAGAAGGTGCCCGCCCGCGGTGATCTGCAGATCCAGATACGCCGCGCCCGCGGCGGGCGGCACACCGACCCAGGTGCGATCCCGCATGAAGCCGTTGAAGAAGACGGCCGCGGGACGCGAGATGTCCCCTGTCACGAGGGATGCCGGGTCGAAGTTGCGCACGTCCCTCCCGTCCCACATGGGGTTCTGGACGGCCGTCGCGCGATAGAGCGCTCCCGCCTGAGGTGCGTAGTCTGCATCCGGGCCCAGGCCGTCGAGCTCGATGAGCAACGTCGGGCCACCCTTCTGGATCGCCCGGTTGGCGTAGGCGCTGTAGGTGGCGTTGAAGACGCCGATGATGGGCATCAGGTTGGCGCCGAACGAGTTGTCGATCCCGTTGTCGCCATCGAGCTGCGTCGCGCAAGGCGCGCCGGTGACGAGCTTGCACGTGTCGTTCGACAGCTCGCTCGTCGTTTTGCCGTCGATGTTCAGACCGAGCTTGGCCCACGCGTCCGTGCTCGCCTTGCCGGAGCGGTCGGTGTCGCCGAAGTAGAAGCGCGAGACGGCGAACACGGTTGGACCGTTCGACGCCGGCGCCGCGGGCCCGCCCGGTCGTTGCGGGATCAGGCCTGCGTCGGTGCCGACCGCCGGTGCTGCGCAACAGTCGCAGCACGACTTGGTCGGATCACATGGCGGCGCCGATGGGCCGGCGTTCGGACCGAAGTTGAAGGTGAGATTGCTGAAGTCCGGCCCGACCTTGCAGGCCGCGATGCCGAGCGCCGTGAGCGCCAATGCTTTCGGCCAGCCGCGATGCCCCACGCCTAACGCTGACGCAATCGACGTGCCGGCGCTCGCTGGCCGGTCCTTTCACGCCTTTCCACGGTGTCGCGCAGAGGAGCGTGAACGGACGCTGGCGCCAGGACCGACGCGTGGCGCGTAGCGCCGGTCGCACCAGGACCGCCGGCGGGTGCGCGCTTGACCTTGCCCGGCCCCGCGAGACAATTGCGACGCGGCATGCCCGATCTGCTTCACGTGCCCATCCCTCCGCACGTCCCGCCCGAAGGAGAGCCGGCCGACTCGCCCTTCACCTTCGGCATTCGCAGCATCCTGCTTCCCGAGCGCATCGCCTTTCCGCACGCGCCCATGGAGCCGGCTCTTGCCGAGCATGCCCGCCTGCTCCGCGCATGGGGACCCGAGATGCCACGGGGGGTCACCGAGCCCGAGTTCGTGGCCATCCACGCGCCCGACCACGGCGTCCGCAACTTCACCGCCGTCGTGGTGGCCGACGACCACGGACGATCCGACATGCGCGTGTGGACCCGGCAGGATGCGTCGTGGGTCGTCCGACGTTGCCGGGGCATCGTGCGCCAGCTCATCGAGGAGCCCGACTGGGGCCGCTTCTACGCCGTGGTCGTCGCGCACGGCGTCGCGTCGCTCCACGTCATGCGCATCACGGGGGCGCCGCCCGGACGCCTCGTCGGCCACTCCGGCGGGACGCTCGAGGGCCTCGGGGTCAAGCCGGTGGGCCCGGCCCTCGTCGCCGAGCCATGGGAGCAGTGGCACCGCCGCTTCCTGGCGAGGGGCGTCTTCACCACCTGGTGGGAGATGCCGGATGGCTCGCG
This sequence comes from Polyangiaceae bacterium, assembly GCA_036393165.1. GTDB lineage: Bacteria > Myxococcota_A > Polyangia > Polyangiales > Polyangiaceae > Palsa-1150. The sequence continues at coordinate 11,928 of DASVWO010000016.1, forward strand.
CGGGCAAGCGGATGCGCGCATGGCCACGCGGCCGCGCACGCTGCGCGAGGACGTCGAGCGTACCTTCGCGGCGTGCCGCGACCGTGTCGAGCGCGAGATTGCGTGGCACGACTCGCACGCGAACGGTCGCAAGCCGCCGCGCTTCGTCGCGCTCCACAGCGATCACAAGGAGGGGAACCGCGTGTACGTCATGCCGCACTACGCCTGGGAGTTCGTCGCACGACGGCGCGTGCCGCGGCTGCGTTCGGCGCTGCGGCGGCCCGTCGAAGGCTTCGACGCCGCTTGCGTCCTGCTCGATCGCGGCGGCGGCGTGCTGTGGCTCCCGCGCGGACGCGCGCGCGACGTCGCCGCGCCACGCCCGGTGTTCGAGCTGAGGACCGACTGCGAGAACTAACTACCTTTCGCTCACGAGAGGTCGGAGTCGTCGAAGTCGTCGACATCGGCGCGCCGCGCTCCTACGACGCCCAGAATGGACAGGGCGACGGCCGGGTCCACCTTCGCGATGGCTCGTCGAACGAGTCGCCTCTCGTCCTCGATGAGGCGCTCAGGCGCGTGGATCTCGACGAAGCGGCGGAGGCGCGCGCTGCGCAACGCGAGCCGGACCGTGTGACGCGCGCGGTACAGGGTCCACTGCGGTTCCTCGCGCTCTGGAGCGTCAATGCCCTGAAACGGCAACCCGCTCGGGAGTAGCGGCCAAGCAAATCACCCGTTGCCGCGGCGCGTCGGTCGATTTCGCGAGAGATCGATCCCGGGCCTTACGTCAGCACGTCGGGAAGACGAAGAGCCCAGTGCGGGAGGCACGGTGCCTGCCGCATCGATGGGAGCTTCCTCTTCCTAGAAAGGAATGTGGAAGTCTATGCCGACGGGAACCCCCCTCAAGGGTAAGGGCAACCAGGCCTCGCTCGCGGAGCTGTTGATCGCGGGCACGCAGAAGCATCTCGCGACCATCACGCAACTGGTGGTCGGGGGAAGCACGCTCACGCCTGTGCAGGCGGTCGCAAAGCTGCAAGCTTTCGCCGATCTGCGCAACGCCGTGGACGCTGCGAGGGCCGCTCTGAAGGCAAAGCTCGTCGACGAACAGGCCCAAGGGCCGCTGCTGCGCGCGTTCTTCATCGCGTTCATCGGGTTCGTCAGAGCTGCGTTCGGGAATGCTCCCGACGTCCTCGCCGACTTCGGTCTTGCACCGAAGAAGACGAAGGCGCCTCAGACCGTCGAGCAGAAGGCCGCCGCGGCCGCCAAGCGTGCAGCAACACGCAAGGCCCGCGGGATCATCGGCACGCGCAAGCGCGCCGCTGTGACGGGCAACGTGACCGGAGTGGACATCACTCCGGTGACGACGCCTGCGGCTCCTCCTGCTCCTCTGGTGCCCGAGCCTGTACAGAAGGCGCCGAATGCTCCGGACGCGCAGCCCAATGTGGGCACGCAGCCGAAGTAGGCCGGTCGCTGCAGGGTGCCTAGCCAGCACCCGCCCGAAGGGCCGGTCGTGCCGCGAGAGCGCTGCGGCCGGCCCTTCCTTTTTTCTTCCGACGTTGACTCTCAACGGCGCCCGGCGCCCGGCGCCCGTGGACGCTACGGCGACCATTGCGCGACGAGAGGAACCGGGCGATCGTGGTCGATACTGGCCTGACTATCGTTTCATCGTCCCAGGGAGGAGGCCGAGGATGAGCAATGTGTCGCGGTTGGGGGTCGTGCTGCTCGCCGTCGGTTGCGCGGTCGCCTGCGAGCCTTCCGGTGCGGACACGCCGACCGGGCCCTCCGCCCCGTCCTCGGGCGATCTGCATCCCGCGCCTGCGCCCGTCCGCGTGGGGCCGATGCCGATGTCGATGCCGGTGCCGGTGCCGGTGCCGATGCCGGTACCGGGCACCGCACCCAGCGCCCTGAGCGATGCGAACCTCGAGGTCGAGGTTCGCACCAACTCCTGCGGCGGCAATCACGTCTCCGACTTCCTGCAGGTGACGAACAAGGGCACCGCGCCCGTCGCCCTTTCGGACATCACGATCAAGCTCTGGGCGTACGATACGAGCGGCGCCGATCTCGTGCCCGACGTGCTGGCGGCAGGCTGCACCACGAGCTCCCCCGGCTGCTCGGGCCACGTGGCGGGCGTCAGGGCCAGCGCAGCATCGTTTTCGCCTGCTTGCGCCGCCGTCGGCGACCACCCCGCGAACTGGGAGATCACCATCGGCAACACGGACGCGGGCGAGCTCCAGCCAGGAGAGGCATGGACCCAGATCCACACCGAGCTGCGCCTCGCGGACGGCGCGCAGCTCTCGCCGGGCCCCGCCGATTGGTACAGCCCGTGCGTGACCGGCAACGGCTCCGACTACGCGCCCGATCCGCACTACGCGGTCTACGTGCAGGGCAAGCTCGTGTTCTCCGGCGGCATCGCGCCGCCGTCGTGCCGCGCGCCGCACGGGCAGCAGCAGCTCAGCGGCTACGTCAGGCCACCCGCGTCGACCGCTCCGGTCACCGGCGTGCTCGATCCATCGACCCTCCTGCACCTCGCGATCGGCGTACAGGTGCAGGACCGACAGGGTCTGCGCGCCTTCGCGACGCGCGTCTCGGATCCGGCGGACCCGTCGTACCGGCAATACCTCGACCAGGCGCAGCTCGACGCGACGGTCGACCCGCCGCCCGGGTTCTACCAGGCAGTGCTCGACTGGGCGCAGTCGAGGAACCTATCGGTCGTGTCGACCTATCCCAACCGGATCGTGGTCGACGTCAGCGGCACGGCCGCGGACATCGAGCGTGCGCTGTACGTGAACCTCGTCACCGGACTGCGGCCGGATGGCTCGACGTTCTTCGAATTGGATCGCGAGCCGTCGGTCGATCTCGGCGTCCCCTTGCTCTGGGTCAGTGGGCTCGACGATTTCGCGTTGCCGCAGCACACGGGTGGGTCGGGGCCGGGCGGCAGTTACGTCTCCGCCGACTTTCGCACGGCATATGCGTCCTGCACGACCCTCAAGGGGGAGAACCAGTACCTCGGGATCATGTCCTACGATGGGTATCGGCACACGGACGTCATGCAGTACGAGTCCACGACGACCGGTGGCAACGTCCCTCTGAATGACGTCTTGCTCGGCGGCGTGAGCGGGGCCCCGACGGTCGCCGGCGACGCCGAAACCGTGACGGACGTGGAGATGGCGATCGCCATGGCGCCGAAACTTGCCGGCCTGACCGTCTTCATGGCTCCCGATTGCAGCTGGCAGGAGAGCATCCTCGACTCCATGGCGACGACCACGCCGCGCCTCGGGACGCTGTCGACGTCGTTCACGTGCCGAATGTCCGCCGCCGCGACCGCGATCGTCGACTACATGGCCGCCCAAGGGCAGTCGTTCGCGTATCCGTCCGGCGACTCCGGAGCGTATCCCGCGGCGGGCCTCGAGTGGGCGTCGGAGGACGCCTTCGTGACCGTCGTGGGCGGAACCTTGTTGACGATGAACGGGGCCGGAACCTCCTACAGCTCCGAGGCGCCCTTCAACGACCCTTCCATCTCCTTCGCGAGCGGCGGCGGCTGCAGCGCCGGGGACGCCCAACCGGCCTACCAGGCCGGCATCACGCTCTGTCCCAAGACCGGCGGTGGCTTCTATCGAAGTGTGCCCGACGTCGTCATGGTCGCGCAGTCCGTCTTCATCGTATCGACCCTGCCGCTCTTCAACGGCAACGAAGGAACGAGCGTCGCGACGCCACTCTTCGCCGGTTTCCTCGCCCTCGCGAACCAAGCGAGCGCGATGAGCCTGGCGCCTCCCGTCGGCTTCGCGAGCCCCGCGATCTACGCCATCGGAAACTCTTCCGCATACGCGAGCAGCTTCCACGTCGTGACCGGGCCGGATCCCAGTTACCAGGGCGGTCCCACGTTGACGGCGGGGTCGGGCTACAACCTGGCGAGCGGATGGGGCAGCCCGCAGTGCGCGCTGATCAACGAGCTCACGTGCGTCAAGTGCGGCGGCTCGAGCTGCGTCGATTTTTCGAACGACAGCGCGAACTGCGGAGCGTGCTTGCATAGCTGCGGCGCGGGGACGTGCGTCCAGGGGCAGTGCAACCCCCCGGCGACGGTGCTCGCCGTGACGACGACGACGCCCCAGGGCCTGGCGATCGACGCGACGACGCTTTACTGGTCCGACGGAACCAACGCGATGAAGATGCCCAAGGACGGCAGCTCGCCGCCCGCGACCCTCGGACAGGTCGCGCCCTTCAGCGAGTTCTCGGCGGTCGAACCGGGGCCCGTCGCCGTGGACGGCGCGAACTTCTACTGGTTCTCGGCCGCCACCGCCGGCTTCGAGCAGGTCTCCATCGGGGGAGGCGCTCCGACGTTCCTGGCCGGAGGCAGTAACGCCGCGAGCGTCGCTTCCGATGGCACCCACGTCTTCTTCGACGCGGACGACGAGATCGCAGTGGTGCCGGTGGGCGGGGGAGCCGAGACGAACATTGCCCCCTCGACCGAATCCTTCGGCATGGCCATCGACAGCACGAACGTCTACTGGACGAACACGGCCACCTTCGGCGTGATGAAAGTACCGAAGGCCGGCGGATCCCCCGTCGTCTTGGCGACGACCTCCGGCTTCAATCCCATTCGCATCGCCGTCGACGGCACGACGGTCTATTTCACCACGGACGGGGGACCGCTCATGAGCGTGCCCATCGCCGGTGGTTCGGCGACGACCCTCACGAGCCAGGGCGTGAAGGCCGAGGGACTCGCGGTCGACTCCACGGGAGTCTACTGGACCGGCTGCGTCGGAAATTGCACCCTGCCGCCCGCCGGCGTCTTCACCGTGCCGCTCGGTTCCATCTCGGCTACCCCCACCCAACTCTACGGAACGTTCTCGACCCAGCCCATGGGCATCGCGCTCGATGCCACGTTCGCCTACTGGACGGAGGATGACTCGGGAGGGTCGACGACCGGCAGAGTGATGAGAACGACCAAGTAGCCCCCCGCCTGTCTGCGGCCACAGTGGGTGCCGCTCGGCTTTCCCATTGTCCCGCGGTGCTCGGCGCGCCGCGGGGGTCGGCGGATGCCGTCGCGCATCGGGCGCGGGGCAGGAGAGGTGAGTGTGATGCTCAGGGCCTATGACGTGATGCGGTCGGTGATGCGAAGGTTGCCGCCGGTGCTCGTGAGGATTGAGAACCATGATCGCGATCTGGGCGATCAGCTGCGGCGCGCTTCGGCGAGCGTCGTGGTCAAGGTCATTCGGTGAGCAGTGGCCGCGCGGCGCCGGCGACAGCGTCGGCGCCCGCGTCCGCGACGGCGTCCGTGTCAGCTTCCGGTGGCGCCGCCGTTGCCGTCGCCGCCGCGCAGGTTCGCCATCAGCGAGCGCCGGATCCCCGACCGCAGCTGCTCCAGCTCGGGTGCCGCCGTCGCCTCGCTTCGCGTGCCGTCTCCCAGTCGATCGCTCAGCACGATGGCCAGCAGCGCCTCGAGCAAGCTGCTCCCGCCCGTGCCGCTTCCTCCTTGCCCCTGTCCGCCCACGACGATCTTGGGCACCACGTCCACGCGCGCCTGCTCGATCGCCTCGGCGAACCGGTTCATCACCTGCTGCGCCACCTGGAACTTCGGCCCGCCGTAGGCGCGCACCTGCTCCTCGGTCGCGATGGCCGTGCCGATGCCGATCCGCGCCGCCTTCTCGGCCTCGGCCTCCGCGAGCACCCGGATCTCGGCCGACTTCTGCAGGCTGCGCTGGTACTCGGCCTTGCCCTGGTTTTCCTGGATCGTGATCGCGATCTCGCTCTCGGTCAGCGACTGCTGCTGCTGCGCCTTCGCCGCCGCCTCGCGGAGCTCCCTCTCCTTCACGGCCGCCTTCTGCTGCTGCCCGAAGGTCGCGATCTGCTCCTCCGCGATCTGGCGCGCCCGGAGCTGCGTGAGGATCGTCTCGATCGCCCTGTCGTTCGGCGCGCTCGTCGGCGTCCCGATGAGCACCTCCTGGAGCTCCAGGTTGTACGCCTCGAACTTCGCCCGCATCTCGCTGCCCGCGCGCTGCTGGATGTCGCTGCGCTGCTGGATCAGCTCGATGAGCGTCCGGGTCTGCGCGACGTTCTTGAAGTACGCGCTCACCATCGGGTCGAGCGTCTGCTCCACGAGCCGCTTGATGTCCCCGAACCTCTGGATGACGAGCGGCGCCTTCTTGTAGTCGATGTGCACGACGACGCTGAGCGGCAGCAGCGGCTCGAACGCGTCCTTCGTGATGAGCGACACCTCGCTCAGGTTCTCGTCGTACCGGTGCGAGCCGACCTCGCCCTTGTTCCACTTCAGGATGAAGTTCACCGTCGGCACCGGCAGCACCTTGCCGGCGTACGTGTTGAACGCGTACTTGCCCGGCAGCAGCGCCTCGTTCCACACGCCGCGCGTGCCCTTCGCGACGAGCTCTCCGTGCTTGTACTCGGCGCCGGACAGATCCGTCCCGCGCTCGCCCGTGTACGAGACGACCACACCGACCGTGCCCACCTCGACGACCGTCTTCGGAATCGTCTCGACCGTCGCGAAGAGCCGGTTGATGTAATACGTGCCCTCGACGAGCACCTGCAGCTGCCGTCCGCGCCGCCCGCTCGCCGCGAGGAACCGCTCCGGATCCTGGAAGTTGTTGTGGTACGTGGCGTCGTTCGTCGGGTCCTCCCCGCAGATGGGCGCGATGATCTCGCCCTGCGGCAAGCTCGGCCCGTCGTGCACCGTCACGATGCCCACCAGGTCGTCCGCGCCCTTGATGACGACCGGCGCGAACCCCGCGCGCTCGCCGATGACGCTGGCCATGCGCCGGATCTTGTCGTCCTCCTCGCGGTTGAGCGGCAGGAAGTAGACCTTGTCGTACGTGATGACGACGAACTGCGCGAGGTTCACGGCGTACGTGCCCTCGCGCAGGATCTTGCGCTGCGGCCCGCGCTGCCCGCCGTGGCCGAGGAACGTCGCCACGTCGGTGAAGTCGTCGGCCCGCACGTTGGACGCGAGCGCCTGCATGGGCTCGAGCGGCGCGCCGTCGCGCGCGAAGACGTACCCGATGGACCCCTGCGTGATGGTCACGAGCGGCATCCGGTGCACCCGGTACTGCAGCGGCATGAGCCAGTGCAGTCCGCCGCGAAGAATCCAGGGCTGGAAGCCCGCCTCGCCCTTCAGCGCGATGAGCCCGCTCTGCACCGAGCCGCGCGCGCTCCAGCGCTTCTCGACGACTCCCACGCGATCGTTCGGGATGTACCTCGTCCCGAGGAACACGAAGAACACGAACAAGGCCGCTGCGGCCCCCACCAGAAGGTGAACCGCATCCAACCCCTCTTGCCCGACCATGGCGCTCCTCCCTACCGAAGGAGGATGGTAACGCAGGGAGCCCCCGCCAAGACTTGACAGGGCGCCCGGCAGACCTACCCCGCGCAGATCTTTCGCGAAATAGGGCGTTGTCTGCCGGGGCCCGGTTTCGTATAAGCGCGCTCGCGATCGTAGAGGTCAAAGGCCTTTCCGCGCGCTCTCCCCCAGCGCGCCGTTCGGCACCCCCATGCAGATATTTCCTCGGTCACTCAACAAGCTGCCGCAAGCCGTGGGCGCGGCCGCCACGCTGGGCCTCGTCGGCGTCACCTTCCTCATCTGGTACTACTTCTCGCCCTGGTTCACGGCGGTCGGCTACATGCCGAAACAGCCGGTCCCGTACTCGCACCGGCTGCACGCCGGGCAGCTCGGGCTCGACTGCCGGTATTGCCACGTGAACGTCGAGCGCGCGCCCCTCGCGATGGTGCCGCCGACCGAGACGTGCATGAACTGCCACCAGGTGGTGAAGACCGACTCCGCGGCCCTCCAGCCCATTCGCGATTCGTGGGCGAGCGGCAAGCCGATGCAGTGGGTCCGCATCCACAAGCTGCCGGATTACGTCTACTTCGACCACAGCGTGCATGTCACCGCCGGCGTCGGCTGCATCGAGTGCCACGGCCGCATCGACCAGATGGAGCAGGTGCGGATGGAGAAGCCCCTGAGCATGGGCTGGTGCATCGACTGCCACCGCGACGTGAAAGCGAAGCAGGGCGACAGCGAGCACATTCGCCCGGTCGCGCAGATCACGAACATGGAGTGGAAGCACGAGGGCCACGTGGAGACGCCGCGGCACCTGGATCCGCCCGAGAATTGCTGGGGGTGCCACCGATGAGCAAGCGCGCCCCCTACTCGAGTGGCAATGGCAACGGCTCGCTGCCGGCGAGCGTCGACACGCCCGAGTTCCCGAAGGGCCACGTCGACACGCCGCCGAGCGAAGAGTCGATGATGCTCAGCCGGCGCGGGCTGCTCGGCGCGATGAGCGCGACGCTCGCTCTCGTCGGCGCCGAGGGATGCCGCCGGCCGATCGAGAAGATCGTGCCCTACACGAGGATGCCCGAGGACGTGATCCCCGGCATCCCCTCGCACTACGCGACGGTGTACCAGCGCCGGAGCGACGCGCTCGGCCTCGTCGTCGAGTGCCACGAGGGCCGGCCGACGAAGATCGAGGGCAACGAGGCGCATCCGTCGAGCTTCGGCGCTGCGGACCTGGTGGCGCAGGCGAGCATCCTCGACCTGTACGATCCCGAGCGATCGACGACGCCGCTGAAGGGCGGCGCGCCGGCGTCGTGGGACGACTTCGAGCGCGAGCTCGGGGCCAAGCTCGCGGGGTACGACAAGGACCAGGGCGCGAAGCTGCGGCTCCTCATGGAGCCGACGATCTCGCCGACGGTCCTGCGCATGCGCGCGGCGCTGGCGCAGCGGTTCCCCAAGGCGCGGGTGCACACGTGGTCGGCGGTCGCCGACAGCAACGTGCGCGAGGGCGCACGGCTGGCCTTCGGCAAGCCGATGATGCCGCTCTACCTCTACGACCGGGCGCACGTCGTCCTGTCGCTCGACAGCGACTTCCTGCAGACCGAGTCGGGCTCGGTGCGGGCGACCAAGGCGTTCTCCGCCAGCCGGCGCCTGCGCCGCGCGGGCGACACCATGAACCGCCTCTACGTGGTCGAGCCGGCGCGCACGACCACCGGCAACATGGCGGACCATCGCCTGCGCCTGCCGGCGGGCGACGTCGAGCGCTACACGTACGCGCTCGCGGCGGAGCTCGCGAAGGCGGGCGTGTCGATCGCCCCCGAGGTCACCGCGGCCATCGGGAAGAAGGCCGACGCGAACGGCATTCCGACCAAGTGGCTCGGCGTCGTCGCGCGCGAGCTGGCGGCCAACCGCGGGCGCGGGATCATCGTCGTGGGCTCGCGCCAGCCGGCGCGGGTGCACGCGGTGGTGCACGCGATCAACGCGGCGCTCGGCAACGTCGGGGCGACCGTGGGCTTCGCCCCGGTGGCCGACGCGTCGGAGCTGGACGTCGCGCAGGACATCAAGGCGCTGACGGACGCGATGGGCGGCGGGCAGGTCGACGCGCTGCTCATCCTCGGCGGCAACCCGGTCTACGACGCGCCGGCGGATCTCGCGTTCGGCGACAAGCTGGCGAAGGTGCCCTTCACGGCGCACGCCTCGCTCTTCGCCGACGAGACGAGCGAGAAGTGCACGTGGCACGTGCCGCTCGCGCACGAGTACGAGTCGTGGGGCGACGCGCAGGCGCTCGACGGGAGCATCGCGGTGCGCCAGCCGCTCATCGCGCCGCTCTACGCGGGGCGGAGCGACATCGAGCTCCTCGCGCTCGCGGCGAAGGCGCCGGAGAAGTCGGGCCACGAGGCGGTGCAGTCGACCGCCGAGGGCATCGCCATCTCGGGCCGGCAGCTGACGGCGTGCGGCGCGCCCGACGACATGGGCACGGTGCAGTGCAAGGACGCCTCGGGGAACGCCATCCCGGTGCACACGTACGAGCTCGAGCGCGACTGGACGCGCGCGCTCGCCGCGGGCGTGCTGCAGCGGGCGCAGGCCAAGCAGCTCTCGCCGGCGCTCGAGGCGGCGGCCATCGGCAGCGCCGTGGGGGCGGCCAAGGGACCGGCGGCGGCGAACGGATACGAGGTGACGTTCGCCCCGTGCCCGAAGATGGTCGACGGCCGCCACGCGAACAACACGTGGCTGCAGGAGATGCCCGATCCCGTGACGAAGCTCGTCTGGGACAACGCGGCGATCCTCTCGCCGGCCACGGCGAAGGAGCTCGGGGTCGAGAACAAGGACTGGGTGAAGATCGGCTCGGGCGACAAGTCGATCACCGCGGCGGTGTGGATCGTCCGCGGGCAGGCCGACAAGTCGATCGCCCTGACGCTCGGGTGGGGACGCAAGAAGGCGGGGCGCATCGGCAACGGCCGCGGCTTCGACGCCTACCCGCTGCGCACGACCGACTCGCTCGGCTGGGTGAGCGGCGCCAGCGTGAGCAAGGCCGACGGCGAGCCGTACTTCTTCGCGCAGACGCAGGATCACGACTCGAGCGAGAACCGGCCCATCGCACACGAGGCGACGCTGGCGGAATACTCGAAGCAGCCGAACTTCCCGGCGATCGACGCGCCGCCGCTGCGGGCGCTGCCCCTCTGGCAGCAGCAGGACTACAGCAAGGGCCACCAGTGGGGGATGGCCATCGACCTCAACGCGTGCACCGGCTGCGGCGCGTGCTTCGTCGCGTGCATGTCGGAGAACAACGTGCCGGTCGTCGGCAAGCTCGAGGTGTGGCGCGGCCGCGAGATGCACTGGCTGCGCATCGACCGCTACTACCACGAGGGCGCCGAGGCAGGAGGCAGCGAGGACAGCCCGCTCGAATTCCACGAGCCGGTCATGTGCGTGCACTGCGAGGAGGCTCCCTGCGAGAACGTGTGCCCCGTCAACGCGACGACGCACGGTCCCGAGGGCCTCAACGAGATGGCCTACAACCGCTGCATCGGCACGCGTTACTGCGGCAACAACTGCCCCTACAAGGTGCGTCGGTTCAACTACCTCAACTGGCACAACGACTCGGTCTGGAAGGAGACCGGCGGCCTGCCCGAGACGCTGACGATGCAGCAGAACCCGAACGTCACGGTGCGCTTCCGCGGCGTGATGGAGAAGTGCACGTACTGCGTGCAGCGCATCCAGGCGACCAAGATCGCCGCCAAGCGTCAGTACCGCGACGTCAAGGACGGTGAGATCCGCACGGCTTGCCAGCAGACGTGCCCGGCGGACGCCATCGTCTTCGGCGACGTCAACGACATGAACAGCGCCGTCTCGCGCACCTCGCGCATCGACCGGCGCTTCGCGCTGCTTCAAGAGCTCGGGACGCGGCCTCGGACGTCGTACCTGGGGAAGGTCCGCAACCCGAATCCGGAGATGCTCTGACCATGGCGTACTGGGAGCCGATCAAGGCGCTCGGCGAGGCGCCGCTCGTCAAGCCGGGAAGCGAGCTGAAGGAAGTCACGCACGAGATCGCGCGCGTCTCCGAGACGCGTGCGCCGCGCGGCTGGTGGGTGTGCTTCCTCGTGGCGGCGACGTTCACCGGGATCTTCGGTGCCTGCGTCTCGTACCTCTTCTACCGGGGCGTCGGCGTGTGGGGGAACACGTCGCCGGACTACTGGGCGTGGGACATCACGAACTTCGTGTGGTGGGTCGGCATCGGCCATGCCGGGACGCTCATCAGCGCCATCCTCTTCATCTTCCGGCAGAAGTGGCGAACGGCGATCAACCGCTTCGCCGAGGCGATGACCATCTTCGCGGTCATCTGCGCGCTCATCTTCCCGGGCATCCACGTCGGGCGGCCCTGGCTGCTTTTCTACGTGTTCCCGATCCCGAACCAGATGACGCTCTGGCCGAACTTCAAGTCCCCGCTGCTCTGGGACGTGTTCGCGGTCGGCACGTACTTCACCGTGTCGCTCCTCTTCTGGTACACGGGCCTCATCCCCGACCTGGCGACGCTGCGCGACCGGTCGCTCGACAAGTGGCGCCAGCGTATCTACGGGTTCTTCGCCCTCGGATGGCGCGGCAGCAACCGCCACTGGCAGAACTACGAGCGCGCGTACCTGATCCTCGCGGCCATCTCGACGCCCCTCGTGCTCAGCGTGCACAGCGTCGTGTCGATGGACTTCGCCACGTCCGTCATCCCCGGTTGGCACACGACGATCTTCCCGCCGTACTTCGTCGCGGGCGCCATCTTCAGCGGCTTCGCGATGGTCGAGACGGTGCTCCTCATCGCGCGCTCGGTGTTCAAGCTCGAACGCGTGGTGCTGATGCGCCACCTCGAGTTGATGAACAAGTTCCTGCTCCTGACGTCGCTGCTCGTCGGGTACTCGTACGCGATGGAGTTCTTCATCGCGTGGTACTCGGGCAACCGCTACGAGATGGCGTACTTCCTCCACTTCCGGCCGGCAGGTCCCTACTGGTGGGCCTGGGTCTGGATGATCGGCTGCAACTGCGTCGTCCCGCAGGTCTACTGGTTCAAGCGCCTGCGCACGAGCATCCCCGTGATGTTCATCGTGTCGATCCTCATCAACATCGGCATGTGGTTCGAGCGCTTCGTCATCATCGTGACGTCGCTCAACAACGACTTCCTGCCGAGCTCCTGGGGTTACTTCCGGCCGACCATCATCGACGTCGGCACCTTCACCGGCACCATCGGCGTGTTCTTCACGCTGTTCCTGCTCTTCATGCGGTGGCTGCCGATGGTCTCGATGACCGAGGTCAAGGGCACGATGCCGCAGGCGGACCCGCACCGGGGCGAGCACGAGAAGGAGCACCACGGGGCGCCGGCCGGTGGCCTGGTGCCGGAGGGCGCTGAGTGATGGAAGAGAAGAACCTTCCCTATCGCGAGCCGCAGCGCGCACCGACCGCGATCCTCGCGGAGTTCGAGAACGCGCGCGACGTCCTGCACGCCGCCGAGAAGGTGCGCGACGCCGGCTACGTCCGCTGGGACACGCACACCCCCTTCCCGGTGCACGGGATGGACCGCGCCATGGGGCTGAAGGACTCGCGACTCGGCTGGATCGTGATCCTGTTCGCGCTCACCGGTCTAGGCGGCGCGTTCCTCATGATGCACTGGATGAACGGCATCGATTACGTCACCGTGGTCGGCGACAAGCCGCCGGGTGCTCCGGGCACGATGCCCTCGATGGTGCCCATCTGCTTCGAGCTCACCATTCTCTTCTCCGCGTTCGGAGCCGTGCTCGGGATGCTGCACTTGAACCGCTTGCCGCGGCACAACCACCCGGTGTTCGAGTCGGACCGCTTCCGGCGAGCGAGCGACGATCGCTTCTTCATCTCGATCGAGGCCGACGATCCCAAGTTCGACGTCGACAAGACGCGTCAGCTCCTCGAAGCGTCGCAGGCCGCGCACGTCGAGGTCATCGAGGAGGAGGCGTCGTGAAGCGGTTGGCTCTTCTTCCGGCACTCGCCGTAGCTCTTGGCGCGCTTGCCGGCTGTCGTGGGCAGACGAGCGATGATCCGCCGCTCATGCCCGAGCGCAACATGTACGACACCGAGCGGTACAACCCCGAGTCGTACTCCGACTTCTTCGCCGATCACCGCACCATGCGCGAGCCCGTGGAGGGGACCGTGGCGCGCGATCACTACCGCGACGATCCCGAGGTCGCGACGGGCCTGCTCGCCGACAAGTCGGGCTACGTGATGACCATCCCGCAGATGTTCATCCACCGCGCGGGCGGCATGGAGAAGATCCTCGCGCGCGGGCAGGAGCGCTTCAACATCTACTGTGCGCCGTGCCACGGGCAGACCGGCGACGGCAAGGGCATGGTCACCTGCAAGCGTGACAAGGTGACGGATCCCTGCCAGTCGCGCGGCTTCCCGCCGCTGCCGTCGTACGAGGACCCTCGGCTGCGCCAGATGCCGGACGGGCAGCTCTTCGCGACGATCACGCACGGCGTGCGCACCATGCCGGCATACGGCCCGCAGATTCCCATCGACGATCGGTGGTCGATCGTCGCTTACGTGCGAGCGCTGCAGCTGAGCCAGATGGCGCAGGCGACGCCCCAACCGGAGCCGAAGAAGTGAGCACGACGAAGGAAGCCACCGGCGCGGTGCACGACTACAAGATCCCCGCGGGGTCCGCGTGGGCGGGCGCCTGGAAGATCTTCGCCGGCCTCGGCGTCGCCGGCCTGGCGGCGGCAGCGTACGGCTACAAGCTCGACCCGCAGCGCTTCGCCTTCTCCTACCTGTTCGGCCTGTGGGTGCCCCTCGGGCTCGCCATCGGCAGCCTGTTCTTCGTGATGGTCCTCTACATCACGAAGGCGTCGTGGGGCATCACGGTCCGGCGCGTGGCCGAGATGTTCATGCGGCCGATGCCCATCTTCGCGATCCTCGTGATCCCGCTGGTCCTTCTGCTCCCGCAGATGTTCCCGTGGCTGGGCGCCAAGACGCACATCACCGAGGCGCAGTTCCAGCCCGCGACGTCCGCCGAGGCGGCTCCCGAAGCCAACGCCGGTCCGCTGGAGCAGGCGCGCGGCGATCAGACCAAGGAGCCCGCGGCGCTGCGCGACCTGCCCGTCGCCCATCCCAAGTCGCTCGAGCACGCGGCCGAGCGCGAAGAGCACGAGATCGTCGAGCACAAGCGCTTCTACCTGAACAAGCAGTTCTTCCTCGGCCGCCTCATCTTCTATCTCCTCATCTGGTCCTGGCTGGCGCAGAAGTATTTCCGCTGGTCCACCGAGCAGGACAAGACGAAGGCCGCCGAGAACACGGCCGCCGCGCAGCGATTCGCTCCGGCCGGCCTCGCGCTCTTCGCGCTGACCATCACGTTCTTCGGCTTCGACTGGTTCCTGTCGCTCAGCTCGACCTGGTACTCGACCATCTTCGGCGTCCAGATCTTCGCGCAGTCCTCGCTGTTCCAGATGGCCACCCTGATCCTGTTCACCTTGGCCCTGAGGCGCAGCGGGATCCTCGGCGACGCGGTGAACGTCGAGCACTACCACGACATGGGCAAGCTGCTCTTCGGGTGGATCGTCTTCTGGGGTTACATCTCCTTCGCCCAGTTCTTCCTCACCTGGTACTCGAACATCCCCGACGAGGTGGTCTGGTTCCACCTGCGCTGGCACGACAACGGCGGCACCTGGCAGCAGATGAGCATCGTGCTCGTCCTGGTCTACTTCTTCGTGCCCTTCTGGTTCCTGATGTCGCGCAACATCAAGCGCAGGCTCCCGCTGCTCGCGCTCGGTGCCGGCATCGTCGCCGTGATGCACGTCGTCGAGTCGTACTGGCTCATCATGCCCGCCTACGGGCCCTTCGCTCCCAGCTGGCTGGACGCAGCGTGCTTGGTCGGCCTCAGCAGCGTCTATCTCGCGTCCGTCCTGCGAGGGATGGAGGACCACTCGCTCGTCGCCGTCGGCGACCCGCGGCTCGAGCGCTCGCTCGAATTCGAGAACGCCTGAGGGAAAGACCATGGCCGTCGACAAGTCCGAGCCCAGAGTCGCTCTCATCGCCAAGATCGCCGTCCTGGCGATCGTCACGCTCGTCGGCGTGCACGTCGCGCTGACCGCGTACTTCGACCAGATCGCGTCGGCCGAGGTGCAGCGCAAGTACGGGGACATCAAGCCCGAGGCTCTCATGAGCGTGCGCGCCGACGAGAAGCAGCGGCTGTCGTCGGGCCCCACGCCCATCGATCAAGCGATGCAGATGCTCGAGCAGAAGGGACGCATGGGCGCGAGCCCGGCGATCACGCCCGCCCCGGCGAACGTCGACGTGTCGCCGATGCAGGGCTGGCTCAAGATGCCGGGGCAGGTGCCCGCGCCCATGATGGCCGCGGCGTCGAGCGCTGCCTCCGCGGCACCGGCTCCCTCCGGGGCGC
Organism: Polyangiaceae bacterium; assembly: GCA_036393165.1. Taxonomy (GTDB): domain Bacteria; phylum Myxococcota_A; class Polyangia; order Polyangiales; family Polyangiaceae; genus Palsa-1150. Next base: position 27,590 of record DASVWO010000016.1, read on the forward strand.
CTTCTGCCGCACCGTCGGCGGCGCCGTCCGCGTCCACGGCTCCCGCCGGATCCGCACCCCCTCCAGCCCCGAATCACCCGTGAAACACCCCCGCGTCGCCCCGACCACCGTCTCCGCTGCCGCCCTGGCCTCGTGCCTGCTGGTCGGTGCCGGCGAGGCGCGCGCACAGCAATGGACGCAGCAGTCCGATCAGCCGGTCGAGAACGCGACGCCGCCGATCCTCACGGGAGTCGACATCGTCGAGAACCTCGGCGGCGCGCTCCCGCGCGACGCGACCTTCCGCGACACCGAGGGCAAGACGGTGCGCCTCGGCGACTTCTTCGACGGCAAGCGGCCGACGCTCTTCGTCTTCGCGTACCACACGTGCCCGATGCTCTGCAGCCTCGTGCTCGACGCGACGGTGAAGTCGCTGAACGACGTCGCCTGGAGCGTCGGTGATCAGTTCGACGTCGTCTCGGTGAGCATCGACCCGAAGGACACGCCGGAGACGGCGACGAAGAAGCGCGCCCAGGTGGTCGACAGCTACCCGCGCGCTCACGGCAACACCAAGGGCTGGCACTTCCTCACCGGCGAGGAGAGCGAGATCCGCAAGGTGACCGACGCCATCGGGTTCAAGTACCAGTACGACCCGCGCCAGAAGCAGTTCGCGCATCCCGCGGCCATCTACCTGCTCACGCCGGAGGGGCACATCGCGCGATACCTCTACGGCATCTCGTACGACCCGAGCGACGTCCGCCTCGGGCTGCTCGAGGCCACCGAGGGGCGCTCGATCTCCACGACCGAACGCATCCTCCTCTACTGCTACCACTACGACCCGCAGGGGAAGAAGTACTCGCTCGTCGCGATGAACGTGATGCGCCTCGGGGGAGGCGTCACGCTCGTCGCCCTCGGGAGCTTCCTCACCCTCATGTGGGTCCGCGAGCGGCGCAAGCGCCGTCAGCGCGACAGCGCGACCTCCTCGTCCGCGCAGGTAGCCCCCCCGGCGAGGGACGCAACCGGAGCGCACTTGTCATGATCGAGCCCAACGCACCCCCGACCTTCCAGCTCCCCGAGCAGATGTCGACGGTCTCGGCCGACGTCGACTGGATGTACTACTTCATCTACTGGACGAGCGTCGTCCTCTTCGTCGCCATCGTGGGCGCGATGGTCTGGTGGGCGATCAAGTACCGCGAGCGCAAGGGCCACAAGGCGGAGCCGACGGGACACAACCTGCCGCTCGAGATCGCGTGGACCGTCGCGCCGATCTTCATCCTCGTGTTCATGTTCCACAAGGGCTTCCAGGGCTACATGGACATGGACCTCGCGCCGGCCAACGCGATGGAGATCCGCGTCAACGCGAAGCAGTGGGCGTGGGAGTTCGTGTACCCGAACGGCGGCAGCAGCGACGAGCTGCACGTGCCGGTGCACCAGCCGGTGAAGCTCGTGATGGCGTCGGCCGACGTGCTCCACTCGTTCTACGTGCCTGCGCTCCGCGTCAAGCGCGACCTCGTGCCGGGCATGTACACGTCGGTGTGGTTCGAGGCGACGCACGTCGGGCACGACGACATCATGTGCGCCGAGTACTGCGGCGGCAGGAGCTCCGGCCCCAACGGCGAGCTCCCGTACCAGCCGAGCGACGACCCGCTGCATCCGTTCGTCGCCGGGCAGGCGACGGGGCACTGGGCGATGCACTCGATGCTCTACGTCGAGACGCCCGAGGACTACGCGAAGTTCCTCAAGAGCATCGGCGACCCGTGCGACCAGTACGCGTCCACCGGCAAGAAGTGCCCGGCGGAGGTCGCGGCCGGGCAGGGCGCGAAGCTCTACCAGTCGAAGGGATGCGTCGCCTGCCACACGACCACGGGCGCGCGCCTCGTCGGCCCCTCGTGGAAGGGGATCTGGGGCAAGACCGAGGCGACCGACCACGGGCCGATGGTCGTCGACGAGCAGTACGTGCGTAAGTCGATCCTCGACCCGAACTTCCGCGTCGTGAACGGCTACCAGGCCGTCATGCCGACGTTCCTCGGACAGATCAGCGACGGCGAGATCGACGAGATCACGCAGTACATCAAGTCACTCAAGGAATAGGCAGGAGACTCTCGTCATGGCAGCAGTCGACATGCCCCACGTGGGCGCGGGACATCACGCCGCGGATTCGCACGGCGATCCCGACGCGATGTACCTGAAGGCCAGCCACGGGATCCGCTCCTGGCTCTTCACGCTCGACCACAAGCGCATCGGGCTGATGTACCTGACGATGGTCGCGCTCGCGTTCCTCGTGGGCGGCGTCTTCGCGCTGCTCGTGCGGCTCGAGCTCTTCTCGCGCGGCAAGACGATCATCGACGGCGAGACGTACAACCGCTTCTTCACGCTGCACGGCGCGGTGATGGTGTTCCTCTTCATCATCCCCAGCGTGCCGGCGGCGCTCGGCAACTTCTTCCTGCCGATCATGATCGGCGCCAAGGACGTCGCCTTCCCGAGGCTGAACCTCCTGAGCTTCTACATCTACCTCTGCGGCGTCGCGATCCTGCTCACGAGCATCATCATGGGCTCGGTCGACACCGGGTGGACCTTCTACACGCCGTACAGCGTGCAGACGACCAACAGCGTCATCTCGATGACGCTCGGCGTGTTCGTGCTCGGGTTCTCGTCGATCCTCACCGGCGTCAACTTCCTCGTCACCGTGCACTCGATGCGCGCGCCCGGGTGCACGTGGGGGCGCATGCCGCTCTTCGTGTGGGGCATGTACGCGACGGCGCTCATCCAGATCCTGGCCACGCCGGTGCTCGCCATCACGCTGCTCCTGCTCTGCGCCGAGCGCTTCTTCGGCATCGGCGTGTTCGACCCGAAGCTCGGCGGCGACCCGGTGCTCTTCCAGCACTTCTTCTGGTTCTACTCGCACCCGGCCGTCTACATCATGATCGTCCCGGGAATGGCCATCAACTCGGAGCTCATCGCGACCTTCAGCCGCCGCGCGATCTTCGGGCAGTTCGCCATCGCCATGAGCTCCCTGGGGCTCGCGATCCTCGGCTTCCTCGTCTGGGGGCACCACCTCTTCGTCGCCGGGATGAGCGAGTTCGCGACGATGCTCTTCTCGGCTCTCACGTTCCTCGTGGCCATCCCGAGCGGCGTGAAGGTCTTCAACTGGACCGCGACCATCTACAAGGGGTCGATCCTCTGGGCCTCGCCGATGCTCTACGGCATGGCCTTCATCTTCCTCTTCACGATCGGCGGGCTGACGGGCCTGTTCCTCGGCACGCTGAGCGTCGACGTGCACCTGACGGACACGTACTTCGTCGTCGCCCACTTCCACTACGTCATGATGGGCGGCACCGTCATCGCGTTCCTCGGCGGCCTCCTCTACTGGTGGCCGAAGATGACCGGCAAGTGGCACGACGAGTTCAAGGCCAAGATCGGCTTCTGGTTCGTCTTCGTCGGCTTCAACACCGTGTTCATCCCGCAGTTCATCATGGGGTCCCGCGGGATGCCGCGGCGGTACTACGACTACCTGCCACAGTTCGAGATCTTCCACCGCGTCTCGACCGTGGGATCGTGGATCCTCGCCATCGGCCTCTTCACGACGGCGTACACGCTGCTCGAGGCCCTCTGGAAGGGCAAGCCCGCGCCGCGCAACCCGTGGGGCTCGGCCGGCTACGAGTGGATGACCGACACGCCGCCGTGCCTCGCGAACTTCCACAAGCAGCCCGTCTTCACGCGCGGGCCTTACGACTACCACCTCGCCACGGCCGAGGAGCTCTCGACCGGCTGGGACGAGGTGGGCGGCGAGCCGGGGAGCAAGAAGGACTGATTATGGCCAACGTGAGCGATACGGCGCCGACTGGTCAGGCTCAGCCTCACGGCGAGCACGAACACGGGGAGCACGATCACGCGCATCTCCCGTTCATGCAGCATCACTTCGACACACCCGAACAGCAGTTCAACGCGTCGAAGCTCGGGATGTGGGTGTTCATCGCGACCGAGATCCTGATGTTCGGAGGCCTCTTCTGCGCCTACGCGATCTGGCGCGCGATGGAGCCGAACATCTTCGATCAGGCGCACCACTTCCTGAACAAGATCCTCGGCGCCTCGAACACCGTGGTCCTCCTCTTCAGCAGCTTGACGGCGGCGCTCGCGGTGCGCTCGGCGCAGGTCGGCAAGCGCAACATGACGACGATCTACCTCGTCACGACGATCGTCTGCGCCGGCATCTTCCTCGTCATCAAGTGGTTCGAGTACTCCCACAAGTTCCACCTCGGCCTGCTCCCGGGACACTGCTTCGGGCATCCCTGGTTCAGCGCGACGGTGCAGAACGGGCAGGAGGTGGGCACCTGCCTGCGCGTCCACGCCGACCAGACGTCGTCGATGCCGCAGTGGGTCCGCGCCATCGACGAGTCGGGGCACGAGCAGCTCCTGCCGCCGCGCGCGAACATGTTCTTCGCCATCTACTTCTGCATGACGGGCCTGCACGCGCTGCACGTCATCGTGGGCATGAGCATCCTCGTGTGGGTGCTCTACAAGAACCTCAAGGGCACGTTCTCGCCCGCGTACTTCACGCCGGTCGACCTCGGGGCGCTCTACTGGCACCTCGTCGACCTCGTGTGGATCTACCTCTTCCCGCTCCTCTACCTCGTCGGAAAGCCGGAGTGACGCATGTCTGACGCACACGCCCACGGTCACGCGGACGACGGCGCCGTCCACGTGCACATCGCGAGCTCCCGGTTCTACTGGGGGATCTTCGGCGCGCTCGTGCTGCTCACGATCGCGACGGTGAAGGTCTCTTATTACGACTTCGGGTCGATGAACACCGTCATCGCGCTGCTCATCGCGACGATGAAGGGTTCGCTCGTGGCCGCGTTCTTCATGCACCTGCGGCACGACAAGCTGTTCAACACCATCGCGTTCCTCGCCGCATTCCTCTTCCTCGCGATCTTCATCCTGCTCACGTACGACGACCTCGGGCAGCGCGCGCGCGTCGAGCCGGACTACGGCAGCGTCGTGGACCGTGAGACCGGGCTGGCGGCTCCGGGCGGGGCACCCGCGACGAGCGCGACGGTCGACGAGGTGGAGGAAGAGGCGCCGCACGCGGCGGGATCGGCGGCTCCGTCGGCTCACCCGGCCGAGAAGCCGGCCGAGAAGAAGGAGTAGGTTGACTGAGGCTCCGCCGAAGGCGGGCCGACGGCCCGAAGGGCGGCTAGAGTGAGCCGAGCCGCAGCCAGCGCGGGTTCGCTCGCGTGCGCGGCTGCGGCGCTCGTGTCGCTCGCCGGGGGGACCGGCTGCCACCGCAAGCACGTGCCCGTCGAGACGGCGCCGGAGCTCGGGTATCCCGTGTGCGGCGACGCAGGGGTGGACGACCACGGGACGACCGTGGGGAAGGGGACCCTGCGCTCCGGGCCCCACTCGAACGAGCAGAACGTCGTCGAGCGGTTCGAGCTGGATCGCACCGCGTGTGGCTACGCGTTCCACGCGCGGCAGGAGTGGCCGCTCGACATCAGCGACGTCGAGATCCGCTACGACGCGAGCCTCACGCCGACGTGGGCGTGGAAGCGCATGACGATCGCCGGGTCGCAGCGCGAGGACGGCAACGCCGACATCCGCCGGTACGAGATGCGTACCGGCGAGCTGTTCATCAAGCGCCGCGCCGCCGACGGGCGCACGACGATGGAGAAGCTGCTGCCGGGGGGCCGGATGAGCGCGCCGCAGGGGGCGCGCGTCGGTGCCGTCGTCGCGCCGGGGCGCGGGAGCATCACGGCGTGGCTGAAGAGGGCGAAGCTCCCGGTCGGCGGCAAGACCGAGGAGCTGGTGCTCGACTTTCGGCCGATGATCGAATCGCTCGAGGTCGGTACGCTGCAGCGCCAGCCCGACCAGTTCGAGCCGGACTATGGCAAGAACGTGCGCGTCTACACCTTCTTCGGCCGCGAGACGGTGTTCGCCGACGACGCCGACGTCGTCATCGGCGACCTGGCAGGCATGCGCCCGGCCGCCCTGGTGAAGACCCCGGAGCCCGAGCCCCTGCCCACGTACGGGGGGGCCGACCCGGTGCACACGCCGTGATAGAAGGCTCGGCGTGAGGCCTTTGCGCGAGGTCCAGTTCGACGGCCTGGTCGGCCCCACGCACAACTACGGAGGGCTCAGCCCCGGCAACGTCGCGAGCCAGATCCACGGCGGCCAGGTGTCGAACCCGCGCGCCGCCGCGAAGCAGGGCCTCGCGAAGATGCGCTTCGTGCGCGACCTCGGCGTGACGCAGGCGCTGCTCCCGCCGCAGGACCGCCCGAGCATCGCGACGCTGCGCACCCTCGGCTTCGTCGGCAGCGACGAGGAGGTCGTCGCGGCGGCGGGCGCTGGCGACGGGTTCCACCTGCGCATCTGCTCGAGCGCGTCGGCCATGTGGACCGCCAACGCCGCGACGATCGCGCCCTCGTGCGACGCGAGCGACGGACGCGTGCACCTCGTCCCGGCCAACCTGCAGCAGATGTTCCACCGCGCCATCGAGCCGCCGACGACGACGCGCATCCTGCGCGCCATCTTCCGCGACGAGAAGCGGTTCGCCGTGCACGAGCCGCTCCCGGGCGGCGGCCAGTTCGCCGACGAGGGCGCGGCCAACCACACGCGCCTCGAGACGTCGCGCGGCGCGGTGCACGTCTTCGCCTGGGGGCGGTGCGCCTGGGGCGCCTTCGCCGGTCCGCGCAGGTACCCGGCCCGCCAGACACGCGAGGCGAGCGCCGCCCTCGCGCGCATCCACAGGATCGATCCCGCGCGCTGCGTGTTCCCGCAGCAGAGCCCCGAGGGCATCGACGCCGGCGCCTTCCACACCGACGTGATGGCGGTGGGCACGGGCCGCTACCTCCTCGTGCACGAGCTGGCGTTCGTCGACGACACGCGCTTCGTCGAGGACCTGCGCGCGCGGCTGGGCGACGAGCTCGTCGTCTTCCGCGCGACCAAGGGGGAGCTCCCGCCGGAGGACGCCGTCGCGGCATACCCGTTCAACTCGCAGCTCCTCGCGCTCGACGACGGAACGATGGCCATCGTCGCGCCGGAGGACGCGCGCGAGAACGCGCACGCGCGCGGCTTCCTCGAGCGCGTCGTGTCCGAGGGCGGGCCGCTCTGGCGACTGCACTACATCGACGTGCGCCAGTCGATGCAGAACGGGGGCGGCCCTGCCTGCCTGCGCCTTCGCGTACCCCTGACCGAGGACGAGACGCGCGCGCTCGGCGGCCGCGTGCTCGTCGACGACGCCCTGCACGCGGAGCTCGTCGCGTGGGTCGACAAGCACTACCGCGACCGCCTCGTGCCGGCGGACCTGGCCGACCCGAAGCTCGCCCGCGAGGTGATGACGGGCCTCGACGAGCTCACGCGCATCCTCGGCGTGGGGGCGGTGTACGACTTCCAGCGCTGAACCCGGGCGGGTTCAGGGCGGACGCGGGACGGTCCGGCGCCACATTGCGTGGAGAGCCGAAGAGCTGCAGAGTGCAGAGAGGAGGAGCTGGTGCGGCCGATGCACGCGAGCGCGGACATGCGACACGCGCTTCTTCGATCGACCCCCCTCCTTGCTTCGCTCTTCGTCGTCCTGCACGGCTGCGGAGGCTCCACCTCGACCCTCGCGTCGAGCGACGGCGGGACCCAGGGCGCCGACGGCGGCTCCAGCGGCGGCGGCGACGGCGGGCTGGCCGCGCAGAAGATCCAGCACGTCGTCGTCATCATGCAGGAGAACCGCTCGTTCGATCACTACTTCGGCACCTTCCCCGGCGCCGACGGCATCCCGATGGACGCGAGCGGCAAGCCGACCGTGTGCAACACCGACCCGAAGACCGGCACGTGCGTCGCGCCGTATCACGACACCGCCGACAAGAACACGGGAGGCCCGCATGCCGCCGGCGCGTTCCTCACCTGTTACGACGGCGGCAAGATGGACGGCTTCATCAAGAACGCCGAGAACGGCAGCTCCACCTGCGCGGACCCCACCGATCCGAACTGCACCAAGGGCGGGTTCGTCGACGTGATGGGCTACCACACGGACGCCGAGATCCCGAACTACTGGGCGTACGCGAAGAGCTTCGTGCTGCACGACCACATGTTCCAGCCCAACGCGTCGTGGAGCTACCCGCAGCACTGCGCGATGGTCAGCGGCTGGACGGCCGAGTGCACCGCCGACAATCCGATGGCGTGCACGACGAACCTCAACGGAGACGGAACGACCGGCAAGGCGGGCGCCGGCAACCATTACCCGTGGACCGACGTCACGTACCTGCTCCACAAGGAGAAGGTCAGCTGGAAGTACTACCTGAGCCAGGGCATGGATCCGCACTGCGGCAACGCGCCGAACGAGTGCGAGCCGACGCCGCTCGATCCCGCGGTGCCGAGCATCTGGAACCCGCTGCCCGACTTCGACGACGTCGCCGAGGACGGCGAGAGCACCAACGTGCAGGTCCTGGACAACTTCTACACGGACCTCTCGAACGGCACGCTGCCGCAGGTGTCGTGGGTCATCCCGTCCGCCGTCGTCAGCGAGCACCCCGTGGCGCTCGTCAGCGCCGGCCAGGCGTACGTGACGGCGCTCATCAACTCGATCATGAAGAGCAAGTACTGGGACAGCACCGTCATCTTCCTCTCGTGGGACGACTGGGGCGGCTTCTACGACCACGTGCCCCCGATGCAGATCGACGCCGAGGGGCTCGGCTTCCGCGTGCCCGCCATCACGATCAGCCCCTGGGTGAAGGCGAAGACCATCGATCACCAGGTGCTCAGCCACGACGCGTACCTCAAGTTCGTCGAGGACGTGTTCCTCGGCGGCCAGCGGCTCGACCCGAAGACCGACGGCCGGCCCGACTCGCGCCCCTTCGTGCGCGAGGAGTCGAGCGTCATCGGCGACCTGATGAGCGACTTCGACTTCACCCAGAAGCCGATCGCGCCGATGGTCCTGCCGGTCCAGTGACGGCGCTCAGCGCGCGCCGAGCGTGCTGCCCCACGGGCACGCCGCGATGACGGCGTCGGCGCGCGCGACGAGGCGCGGCGGCAGCTCGCCCCGGCTCGCGGCGCGCAGGGCGTCGGCGAAGTCGAGCGGGCGCGCGATGCGCTCGTCCGGCTTCTTCGCCAGCGCGAGCGCGATCGCGCGGTCGACGTCCACGGGCAGACCGCGCGCGAGGTCGCTCGGCGCCGGCGGCTGCTTGTAGACGACGTCGAAGAGCGTCTGCACCTCGTTGCCGCTGAACGCCGGCTGCCCGGTGAGCGCGCGATAGGTCACGGCGCCGAGGGCGAACACGTCGGAGCGCGCGTCCGCCGTCCCGGAGCGCACCTGCTCGGGCGCGATGTAGCCGGGCGTGCCCACGATCGCCCCGCCCTCGGTGAGCGTGCCGCCGCCGTCACGCAGCTTGGACACGCCGAAGTCGAGGATCTTCCACACGGGCGTCGCCGGCGCCGGCCGCTCGTGCAGGAGCAGGTTCTGCGGCTTGAGGTCGCGGTGCACGATGCCCGCCTCGTGCGCCGCCGACAGACCGGCCGCCACGTGGTCGATCATCGTGACGACCTCGGCGAGCGGGAGCCGCCGGCGCTTGCGCAGGTGCCACGCGAGATCGTGCCCGGCGAGCAGCTCCATCGCGAGGTACGGCGCGCCGTCGGGCCCGTCGCCCGTCTCGAGGAGCTCGACGACGTGCGGAACGCGCAGCCGGCTCGCGATCTCCGCCTCGCGGATGAAGCGCTTCACCATCGACGTGTCGGCGAGGACGCGCGCGTGGAGCATCTTGATCGCCGCCGCCCGCCCCGTGTGCACGTGCTCCGCCGCGTACACCTCGCCCATCGCGCCCCGCCCGACGAGCGCGCCGATGCGGAAGCTCCCGACGCTCGCCCCGGTCCAGCGGCCGCCCTTGCCCTCGTTGGCCTTCAGCGCCGCGTCGAGGTGCTGGTGCGCCTCCACCAGGAGCGCCGCGTGCTGCCGCGCCGCGAGCGCCGCCTGGTTGCTCCGCTCGATCGCGTCGCGCGTGGCCGCCCGGCTCACGCGCGCGTGCCACAGCGCCGCCGCGTACACGGCGAGCACCATCGTCGCCATCCCCATGCGCTCGGCGGTCGACGGATTCGCCGGCGCGAAGAGCCCGGGATCCTGGATCACGCCGAACGCGATGAGCACCGCGACGACGTAATAGAGGAGGCTCGCGCCGATGCAGAGCGGGATGACGACGCGCGCCTCGTCGACGAGCCCGAACGTCGAGAGCCCGAGCGCGACGATGCACGGGAACGGCGAGAAGACGCCGAGGTACAGCTCGATGAAGAAGGACGTCACCAGGCACATCGCCCCGAAGAAGACGGCGACCCGCGGCGTGTACCGCTCCGCCCTGCGCGCGACACGCCACACCCCGACCCCCGTGACGGCCATCGTCACGAGCGACGCCGTCATCGCGTGCCGCAGGATCAGCACGCCGCCGCGATACACGGTCAGGTGCACCCCGAGCCCGAGCACCGCGAGCAGCGCGATGGCGCGCCCGAAGGCGCTCGTCCGCGCCGCCTCCTCGTCGCGCAGCGCGACGATGGTGAACGCGCTCGCGCCGCCGGTCACCGCGTGGTCGCCGCTCCCCGCGGACATCGACACGCGCACCGGCCCCGAGACGGGCCCCGGCGTCGCGCCGTGCCCCTCGGGTGGCGACACCGCGGTGGGTGCCTCGTCCTTCTCGGCGGCGGTCACGTCCTCAAGAATATGCTACGCCCGCCCCTCCCATGCTCTTCTCGCGCGCCCTCATCCCGACGACGAAGGAGGCTCCGGCGGACGCGACCAACGCGAGCCACATCCTGCTCTCGCGTGCCGGGTACATCCGCAAGGTCGGCGCCGGCATCTACGACTTCCTGCCGCTCGGCTACCGGGTTCTGCGCAAGGTCGAGGCGATCGTCCGCCAGGAGATGGACCGCGCCGGTGCGCTCGAGCTGCTCATGCCCGCGCTGCTCCCGGCCGAGTACTTCAAGGAGACGGGCCGGTGGGACGTGTACGGCCCTGTGCTCCTCCGCATCAAGGACCGCAAGGGCGGCGACTACCACCTGGGGCCGACGCACGAAGAGATCATCACGGACATCGCGCGCCGCGAGATCCGCAGCTGGCGCGAGCTGCCGAAGAACCTCTACCAGGTGCAGGTGAAGTTCCGCGACGAGCCGCGCCCGCGCGGCGGGCTCCTCCGCTGCCGCGAGTTCCTCATGAAGGACGCGTACTCGTTCGACGCCGACGAGGCGGGCGCGATGGCGAGCTACGAGACGATGCGCAAGGCGTACGTGCGCATCTTCGACCGCATGGGCCTCACGTACCGCATGGTAGCGGCGGATCCGGGCGCCATCGGCGGGCTCAAGAGCGCCGAGTTCCAGGTGCTCGTCGACTCGGGCGAGGACTTCATCGTCGCCTGCGACAAGTGCGACTACGCGGCCAACGTGGAGATCGCGACGGTGAAGGTCGCGGCGGAGGCGAAGGCCGCCGGGACGACCGAGCCGGTCGCGCGCGTGCACACGCCCGGGCACGGGACCATCGAGGACGTGACGAAGTTCCTCGGCGTGCAGAAGAGCGCGATGCTCAAGTCGCTCCTCTACGTCGCGAACGGCGAGGTCGTGATGGCCATCGTGCGCGGCGACCACGACGTGAACGAGGTGCGCCTCGCGCGCGCCCTCGGCGTCGACGAGGTGTTCCTCGCGGGGGAGGCCGACGTGCAGAAGGCCACGAGTGCCGCGGTGGGATTCGCCGGGCCCGTGGGCTTCAAGGGCAAGATCGTGGTCGATCGCGCCGCGTCGGTGGTGCCGAGCGGCGTCACCGGGGCAAACGAGACCGACTGGCACCTGAAGAACGTGGTGCTCGGGCGCGACTACCAGGGGCAAGTGGCCGACGTGCGCCTCGCGACGACGGGCGACCCGTGCCCCGAGTGCGACGGCGGCAAGCTCACGCTCTACCGCGGCATCGAGGCGGGTCACATCTTCGTCCTCGGGACGAAGTACTCCGAGAAGATGGGCGCCACGTACGTGGACGAGAAGCAGCAGGCGAAGGCGCTCGTGATGGGCTGCTACGGCATCGGCGTCTCGCGCCTGGTCGCGACGACGATCGAGCAGCACCACGACGACAACGGGATCCGCTGGCCCATGAGCATCGCGCCGTACCAGGTGCACCTCGTCACCATCTGGCGCGAGGACAACGTGCTCTCGACGGCGCGCGAGATCCACGACGCGCTCGAGAAGCAAGGCATCGACGTCCTCTGGGACGATCGCGACGAGCGCCCCGGCGTGAAGTTCAAGGACGCGGACCTCATCGGCGTGCCGCTTCGCGTGACCGTCGGCGCCAAGGGGCTGGCGGGGGGGAATGTGGAGGTGAAGCCCAGGACGGAGCCGGATCCGAAGAAGGCCGAGCTCGTGCCCGTGGCGGACGCGGTGGCCGTGCTCGCGAAGCGCGTGAAAGACGCGTTGGTTTGAAGAAGATCAAGAAGATCAGAAGATCAAAAGGGGGTGTGTTGTGGATCCCCGCGAAGCCTTCTTCTGATCTTTTGATCTTCTGATCTTCTTTCCCTCTCCTCTCTGGAGCTAGATGAGCCGCATTTCCCGTCTTCCGCCGCCCCCCCAGAAGCCGGTGCGATCGCCGCCCGTGGCGGTCGCGGGGGAGGAGGCCGTGCAGATCGGGACGCTCGATGCGCGCGTGCACGTGCCGGCGGCGGCGACGCGTGCGGTGGTCATCTGTCATCCGCATCCGCTCTACGGGGGGAGCATGAACAGTCCGGTGCCGCTGGCGATCGCCAAGGTGCTGTCGGACACCGTGGCGGACCGGGTGGCGTGGGCCCGGTTCGACTTCCGTGGCGTCGGGGCGAGCGGGGGAACGTACGACGAGGGGCGCGGCGAGGTGGACGACGCGCGCGCTGTCATCGCGCACATGAGGGGCGCGGCACCGGGGGGGCCCATCTCCGTGTGCGGGCACTCGTTCGGCTCATGGGTCGGGCTGCGTGCCGCCGGGCTGGAATCGGGCGTCGACCGGTGCCTGCTCGTCGCGCCCAGCGTCCGGTTCTTCGAGTTCGAGGCCGACGCGTTCGTCTTCGCGGGGGAGAAGGCCATCTTCATCGGCGACAAGGACGAGTTCTGCGACGTGAGCGAGGCGACCGAGCTCGCGACGCATCTGGGCGCAAAGCTGAGGGTTTTCGAAGGGTTCGACCACCACTTCATGAAGTCCCGGCGCTTCATGGCCGAGGCCGCGTTGCCCTTCCTCGTGCCCGCGTAGCCCACGGGTGCAGCCGCGAGGCTCGCGGGTGCAGGGACGAAGCTCGCGGGCGCAGGGACGAAGCTCGCGACCGCGGGGACGAGGCTCGCGGGTGCAGGGACGAAGCTCGCGGGCGCGGGGACGAAGCTCGCGGGTGCGGCGACGAAGCTCGCGACCGCGGGGACGTGACTCGCGGCGGGGTTGCCCTACATTACCGGCACTCCCGTGAGCGACACGAAGGGCATCACGTCGACGGACGCCGTGCACGCGGGCGACGAGCGCGACAAGCCGTACGACGCGGTCACGACCCCCATCGTGCAGACCGCGACGTACACCTTCGAGAACAGCGAGGAGATCGTCGCGTTCACCGAGGGACGCCACGCGGACCTCGATCGCGAGGAGTACGGCCGCTACGGGAACCCCACGGTGCGCGCCGTGGAGCTGCGCCTGGCGGCCATGGAGGGCACCGAGGACGCCGCGCTCTTCGCCAGCGGCATGGCGGCGCTGACGACGAGCGTCCTGGCGCTCGTGAAGTCGGGTCAGCACGTCGTCCTCTTCCGCGACTGCTACCGGATGACCCTCGAGTTCACGACCGATCTGCTCGCGCGATTCGGCGTGAGCCACACGCTGCTCGACGCCGGCGACGTGGCGGCGCTCCCCGGCGCCATGCGCCCCGAGACGCGGCTCGTGCTCAGCGAGTCGCCGACCAACCCGTACCTCGCGTGCATCGACCTCGCGGCCCTCGCGGCGGCGTGCAAGGCGCGCCGCGGCTGCAAGTCGCTGGTCGACGCGACGTTCGCGACACCGGTGAACTGTCGCCCCGCGTCGCACGGGGTCGACCTCGTCGTGCACAGCGCGACGAAGTACCTCGCGGGGCACAACGACGTGCTCGCCGGCGCGGTGTGCGGCTCGCGCGACCTCGTGTCCCTCGTGCGCGAGATGCGCGACGTGCTCGGCGGCGTGTGCGATCCGCACGCCGCGTTCCTCGTGGGGCGCGGGATGAAGACGCTGGCGATCCGCGTCGCGCGACAGAACGCGACGGGGCAGCGCCTCGCCGAGCGCCTCGAGAAGCACCCGCGCGTCGAGCGCGTCTTCTACCCGGGGCTCGCCTCGCACCCGAGCCACACGGTGGCGCGCGCGCAGATGAGCGGCTTCGGCGGCGTCGTGTCCTTCATCGTCAAGGGCGGTCTCGGCGCGGCGAGCAAGGTGGTCGACGCGATGCGCATCCCGCGCATCGGCCCGAGCTTCGGCGGCGTCGAGGCCCTCGTCGAGCAGCCGGCCGTCATGAGCTACTACGCGATGACCACCGAGGAGCGCGCGGCCATCGGCATCGCGGACGGCCTCGTGCGCCTCAGCGTCGGCATCGAAGAGACCGACCACGTCATCGCCGACGGCGAGCGCGCGCTCGACGCATAGGGCGCGCGGCGGGCCGTCGCCAGGACGACCCGCCGCCTCCCTCTCGTCGCAAAGGTGGCGTCAGCCGCCGCTGCGCACGTCGGCCGGCGATGCGTCGAGCGGAGCGCCCGCGTCGCGCGAGACGCCGCCTTCGCACGAGGCGCAGCCGGCGTCCGGCGTCACGCCGCCCGCATCCGGTGTCACGGCGCCCGCATCCGGGACGGCCGGCCCGCCGTCTTCCGCCGGCGCGCCCGCGTCCTCCTCGGCGCCGGGCTCGCCCCCGCCGCCGTTGCAGGCGAGGTGCTTGTCCGACTCGTCCTCGTGGCCGCAGCAGTGCTCGCACGCGCCATCGAAGCACCCCGTGCAACTGTCCTGCACCTTGCACCGGTGGCCGCCGATGACGAGCGCGCCGGTCAGGTCGACGTCGAAGACGGTGATGTCGTCTCCGTCGAGCTCGAGCCTGACGTCGAGGATCGAGTACTCGTCGATCGTGCAGCTCTTGTGCGCGGCGCCGAAGAGGTGCACGTCGCTCCCTTTGACCACGACGTCGCGCTTCGTGTGCCCCGGCTCGAGCCAGTAGCAGGCGTGGCTCGCCGTGATGACGAGCGGTCCGCCCTGCTGCTCGCTCACTTGCTTTGGCGGCTGGGAAGACGGGGTGCGCTGGATGATCACGATGACGATCGCGTCGCCCTCGCGCTTGACGAGCACCTGGATGATCTCGCCCTGCTTGACGTTCTTGATCGTGAGCTCGCCCTGCACGCCGTCGGCGCCGCACGCGACCTTCACGTCGCCCGTCGGCACGTCGCGCACGACGAAGGACTGGTCGGGCGCGAGCACGATCGGCGTCAGAGCGCCGTCGACGCTCATCTGCACGTTGCCCGACACGGACGTGTCGACTTGTCCCGTGACGACCGCGCTGCTGGTCGCCTGCGTGGCGCTCACGGGCTTCGTCCCGTCGGCCGATTGCGGTGAGCCCGGGGTGCTGGAGCTGGTGCACGCGCCGACGCTGGCCGCCGCGCAGATCACGGGAAGCAGAATGGTATTGAAGAGCCTCATCGGATACCTCCTTGGTGACGAGGGGTTGAAGCCGGCCGGAGCAGCAAGGCCCGTGCTCAGGCCGTTTCGCCACGCTGTGCAGGGGGTCCGTGTCGTGTCAGCGCGCGAGCAGCGCCAGGATCGCGTCGACGCTCGCCGCGGTCTCCGCCTGGGTCGTGGGCGCGGCCTCTTTCACGTCGATTTCGTCGAGGAGATCCGCCGGGACATCGAGCAGGAAGCGGCTCGGGGTGCGGGCGACGGCCTTGCCGCGCACCGCACGCGACCTGGCGCGGCTGAGCACAAGCTTCTCGCGGGCGCGCGTGACGCCGACGTAGAAGAGGCGGCGCTCCTCCTCGATGTCGTTGGATCCACCCTCGCCGGCGTCGCACGCGCGGGGATCGATGGCGCGCATGTGCGGGAGGTAGCCCTCCTCGCATCCGATGAGGAAGACCAGCGGGAACTCGAGGCCCTTGCTCCCGTGCAGCGTCGAGAGCGTCACCTCGTCGCCGGGGTCGTCGCTCTCGGACTCGATGTCCATCGTCAGTGTGTGGAGGAACGCCGAGAGCCCGTCGGTCCCCGCGCCGTTGCGCGCTTCGCGCCTCGCCAGCGTGGCGAGCAGCCCCTCGACGTTGCCCCAGCGCTGGGCCGCGACGTCGAGGTTCGGCGAGGCGCGCTGGACGTCGTCCTGCAGCGCCACATGCTCGACCAGCGCGCGGGCGACGACGCTCGGCGCGCGCTTCTCGCCGAAGAGCTCCTTGCGCGCCTGCGCCACTGCCTCCGCGAGCTTGCGGCAGCCGTCGCGCGCGGGCGTCGGCAGGTCGTCGAACGCGTCGGCCCGCTCGACGCAGGTCCAGAGCGACCACTTGCGCTCCGCGGCGTGCATCGCGAGCCGCTCGAGCGACGTGTCGCCGATGCCGCGCGCGGGGACGTTCACGATGCGCCGCAGGGCGATCTCGTCCTGCGGGTTGAGCGCGAGCTTGAGGTAGGCGAGGACGTCCTTCACCTCCTTGCGCTCGAAGAACTGCGCGCCGCCGACGACCTTGTGCGGCACGCCCTGCTCGCGCAGCGCCTCCTCGATGAGCCGCGACTGCCCGTTGGACCGGTAGAGCACCGCGATGTCGCGCGCGCGACGGCCCTCCTCGCGGATGGCGCGGCGCACCTCGCGCCCGACCCACGTCGCCTCGACTTCGGGCGTCGCCGCGACGGCCAGCGTGGGCTTCTCGCCGCCGGCCTTGTCGGTGAAGAGCACCTTGCGCCACTTGGCGTCGCCGCGCTTCGCGATGACCGCGTTGGCGACGGCGAGGATGTGCTCCGTCGAGCGGTAGTTCTGCTCCAGCTTGATGACGCGCGCGCCCGGGAAGTGCGTCTCGAAGTCGAGGATGTTGCGCACGTCGGCCCCGCGCCAGCCGTAGATGGCCTGGTCGTCGTCGCCGACGGCGCACACGTTGCGGCGCTCGCCGCAGAGCAAGCGCAGGAGCTCGAGCTGCGCGCGGTTGGTGTCCTGGTACTCGTCGACGAGCACGTGGAGGAAGCGCCGCTGCCAGCGCGTACGCATCGCGTCGTCGTCGCGCCAGAGGCGAGCGACCTCGCACACGAGATCGTCGAAGTCGAACGCCTTGAAGTTGCGGAGCGACGCCTGGTAGCGCGGGTAGATCTCGCGCGCGATCTCGTCGTATGCGT
This sequence comes from Polyangiaceae bacterium, assembly GCA_036393165.1. Classification (GTDB taxonomy): domain Bacteria; phylum Myxococcota_A; class Polyangia; order Polyangiales; family Polyangiaceae; genus Palsa-1150. The sequence continues at coordinate 44,871 of DASVWO010000016.1, forward strand.
CGCCCTCGCGCAGCGGCATCTCCTCGGCCGACTGGAACGCGTTCTTCGCGTTCGAGAGGCGCGCGAGCACCGCCTGCGCGTCGTAGGAGCGGTCGGCGCCGGCGGCGCGGAGGAGCTGCTTCACGAGCGACGTCTGGTCGCCCTGGTCGAAGATGGTGAAGCTCCCGCCCACGGCGTCGCGCTCGCGCTGGAGCACGCCGAGGCCGAAGGAGTGGAAGGTGCTCACCGTCAGCGCGCGCGCCGTGGAGGCTCCGCCCTTGCCCAGCATGGCGCCGACGCGCTCGCGCATCTCGGCGGCCGCCTTGTTGGTGAAGGTGAGCGCCACGATGCCCTTGGGCGGCACGCCCTTCTCGAGCAAGCGCACGATGCGGTGCGTGATGACGCGCGTCTTGCCGGAGCCGGCGCCGGCCAGCACCAGGACGGGCCCGTCGCCGTGCTCCACTGCGGCGCGCTGGGCCGCGTTCAGGCGCGCCCCCCCGGCGAGGGACGAAGAAGATGCTGACATCGCGAGGCTCGGCGTCACTACAGCGCCGGCGGCGGCGACACTAGATTGATAAACCGGGGCGCGTATGCTGGGGCGCCTCATGCGCGCTCTTCCGGCCACCGCTGCCCCGTCGCTCCTCCTCTTGATTGCAGCCGCGTGCGGAGGAAACGCCCCGCCGCCGCAGGCGCCCTCGGGACCGCAGCCCGCCGCGCAGGCCGCGCCCCCGCCGCCGCCGGACCTCTCGCCGGTGCCGGAGCCGCAGACGCTCGTCGTCTCGGGTCGGCTGGCGAAGCTCTCGCACAGCTTCGACGTGGCGCACAACTGGTCGAAGCTGCCGATGCCGCAGAGCGAGCAGGTGAGCGAGATCATGACGACCGAGGCCATCGGCCCCATCGTGGATCTCGACCAGCCGATCGACTTCGCGGTCGCCGTCGTGGGCAGCGGCTCGCGCATGAACGAGATGACGGCCGTGTCGGCGGCCGTGAAGGATCCGGACAAGGTGCGCGCGTCGCTCGCCGAGCGGTACAAGCTCGTGCCGGGCGACAACGGGACCACGCTCATCCAGGGCCTCGGACGCGCGGCGGACAAGGAAGACGACTCCGACGACGATGACGACGACGCGGACGGCGATCAGCACAAGTCGGGCAAGGGCGATGGCGACGACGGCGCCGACAAGCGCACGTGCGAGCTGGCCGCGGCCGCCGGCGACGCGCCGGTGCGCATCGTGTGCGGCTGGAGCGCCAAGGCGCTGACGGAGCTCGGGCCCTGGCTCACGCGCACGGCGGCGCGCGCGCAGTCGACGACCGACCTGCACGCCGATCTGCGCATGGGACCCCTCAAGCCGACCATCGCCGAGCAGCGCAAGGTCATCGGCATGATCCTCGGCAGCATCCTCGGCGGCCGCGTGGGCGGCTCCGGGATGCGCGACCTCATGATCGCCCTCGGCAGCGACGCCGCCGACTTCGCGACGGACCTGGACGGCGCGACGCTCGACGTCACCCTGTCGGACCCCGGCGCGCTGGCGACCTTCGGGCTCAAGCTCGCCGGGAGCAGCTCCACGATGGGCCGCCTCGCCGTGGCCCACCCGGAGCGCAACGGCGTGCCGCCCGCGACGTTCTGGCAGATGCCGGCGGACGCGGACCTCGCGCTCTTCTCGCGCGGCATCGACGACCCGTACGTCGCGCGCGGACGCGAGCTGGTCGTCGGCGCGCTCCACGACGTGCTGACCGACGCCGGCGTGAAGGATGCGGACGCCAAGGCCGTGGGCGACGCGGTCGGCAAGCTGCTCTCCGGCGCCGGCGGCGTGTACGCGAGCGGCATCGACGAGGCCGGCGTGCGCAGCGCCATCGCGGCGTACAAGGCGCTCGGGTCGGACGCGAGCGACGCCAAGCGCGCCGACGCGAAGCATACCGAGATCCAGGAGCTGCTCGGCTGGCGGATCCTCGAGGTCGAGCAGCCGGCGGCGGCGTCGACCGACGCGTTCAAGGCGCTCGTGGCGGCGCTCGGGCGTCCGTCGGTCGCGGCGGCGATCCGCGCGAAGGACAAGGAGGCGCAGCCGCCGGTGGCGCGAACGGCGCCGCTGCCGAAGGGCGCGGCGCTTCCGGCCGGGACGCAGCACTGGGTGGTCGAGCTGCACAGCGCGCCGCACCACGCCGAGGGCAAGCACGACGCGAAGAAGCCGGCGGCGCCGGCCAAGGCGACGCTGGTGCACTTCCTCGTGGCCCCCGACGGCGCGCGCTCCTGGGTGGCCATCGGCGGGGACGACACGGATCTCGCGGCGAAGCTCGCGGCGACGCTGAAGTCCGGCAGCGCCGGGCTCACGGCGCGCCAGGAGCTCGCCTCGCTCAAGGACGCGAAGGTGGGCTCGGCCGGGTTCCTGACTGCGCGGTCCCTGCCCGAGATGGCGACGACCCTGAGCGTCGTCTTCGGCGGCTCGGGGTCGGGCGCCGCCGCCGACATGGACGAGGCGGATCGCATGCCCAACAAGGGGGCGACGCCCATCGTCTTCACCGTGACGCCGCAGCCCGCGGGCGGGGCGGCGAGCCTCGTCGCGACGACCCTCGTCCCGCGCGGCGCCGTCGAGGACCTCGTCTTCGCCTTCGTCCGCAGCGGCGGCTTCTGACCTCCGCAAACTTGCCGCCCTCGGCCGGAGGAAGCGACGATCGCGCTTCCCATGAGGCCGATCCGCGCCGTCGCCGCCGCCGCCGGGAGCGCGGCGCTCGTGCTCGCCGTCGCGCGCCCGGCGCTGGCGTGGCAGGAGGCGCACCAGATCGGCGACGACGCGACGGTGCACGTGGATGCCGCCGGCGTCGCGGTGGTCGAGCACCGCGTGCGCTGGCACGTGGTCCGCGGCCCGCTCAAGTCCATCGACCTCGTGAACGTCGACACCGCCGCGGTGCTCGAGCCCGAGGTCACCGTGACGGGCGAGGACGGTCGGGCCCTGGAGGCGCACGCCGAGCGGCACGACGGGCGCACGGTGCACATCGTGACGGCGCAGCCGCGCACGCTGATGCGCGGGGACTTCACGTTCGACGTGCTCTGGCGCGTCGATCTCGCCGCGACGCGCGCCCTCGCGCGCGACGGGTCGACGTGGCGGCTCGCGTGGTCCGCCCCGGTGGCGACCGACGGGTTCGACGCGGCGACGACGGTGTTCGAGGTGCCCGCGGCGCCCGACCCGCCCGTCGCGATCGTCGCCGACACGGGCGCCGTGGACGACGGCGCGGTGGCCTCCCTGAGGCGCGACCCGGGGACCGACGTGCTCTCGCTGGTGCGCCCGCACGTCGCGCGCGGGGAGGCGCCCGTGTGGACGCTGCGGCTGGACCCGCGCGCCCTGCCGCTCGTGGCCGATCCCACGCTCCGGCAGCCGTCCGAAGCGAAGGCACCCGCCGAGCCTGACCGCCTTCGCGACGCGGGCCTGGTCGCCGGCCTCGCCGCCCTCGGGGTGCTCTTCGCGCTGCTCGTGCACCGCCGGGCGCGCGCGTTCGCGAGAGCGTGCGCCGATCGCGAGGCGAAACCGCGGGCGCTGCTGCCCCTCGGGGACATGCCGCGGGCGATCCTCGCCGGCGTGGCCCTCGCGGGCGCCGTCGGCCTCCAGGTCACGGGGCGGGGCACGCTCGCCGCGGCATGCGTCGCCCTCGCCACGCTGGCCGCCGCGCTCCGTGCGCCCGCCGGCAGGATCCCGGTGCGCGGGCCCGGACGCTGGCTCGCGCTCACCCCGGAGCACGCCTTCGCGGGCGCGCCGGGGCCTCGCGCGTCCGGCCTCCTCGCGACCGCCGCGGCCATCGGCGCCGTCGTGACGGCGGCCGTCGTCGCGGGGCGCTTCGACCCCGACGGCCCCTGGCTCGCGGCCATCGACGGCGTCGCCCTGCTGCCGCTGCTGCTCACCGGGCGCCGCTCGCAGCTCCCGCCCCACGCCGCCACGACGTCGGCCCCCTGGCTCGCGCGCCTCTTCGCGAGGCTGCGCCGCACGCCCACCCTCCGCGTCAGCCCGTGGGCCCGCATCCCCGACGCATCCCCCGCGCCCACCCCCGACGAGCTGCGGCTGCTCGTCCTGCCACGCGCGGCCATGCCCGGCGTCCTCGGCGTCGAGGTCGGTCTGGCCTGGAGCCACTCGCCGACCGGCTGGGTCGGCACGCCCGAGGTCCTCGCCCGCGTGCTCGACGGGAGCGCCGCCGCCACGCGGCTCGCCCGCGAGGTCCCGGCCGCTCGCGTCGTTCCCGGGCGGCGCCCCGAGGAGCGCGTGATGCGACTGGTGCCGCGCACCCCGACGCGAGGGCACGCCGCCGCCCTCGTCCGATCGCTCGCCGACGCCCTGACCGATCGCCGGGTGGTGCTCGGCACGAAGGCCGAGTGGAAGGGCCAGGAGCGCCGGGCGCCGGCCCGCCCGCCGCGCGCCGACGCGTCGGCTCCGGCCTCGGCCGCCGCCTGTAGCCTGTAGGCTGCCGCTCGGCTAAACCTGCGGTTTGCAATGCTCGGGACCGCGCCCGCCTCGTCGCAGCAAGCCCTCGCGGTCTACGCCGAGTCCCTGGCCGCCGGCCGCCGCGTCATCGTCTTCGGGGAGCCCGACACGGGCGTCGCCGAGCGCCTGACGGAGCTCGGCGCGCGCACCGTCGTGGGCGTTGCGCCCGGGGAGGATCCGGGCGACCTCCGGCCGGCCACCTTCGACCTCGCCCTCGTGCCCGACCTCGCGGCCTTCGGCGATCCGGCCGTGCTGCTCGCGGTCGTGCGCCGCGTGGTGGGAGAGAACGGCGCTGCCCTCGTCGCGGCGCCAGCCGGGGCCATCGACTACTACGAGCTCTTCGACCTGGTCGCGGGCGAGTTCGTCGACGTGCGCATGATCGCGCAGGTCCCGTTCCACGGCGTGACGCTCGCCGAGCTCGGGTCGGAGGACGAATCGCCCGCGGTGAGCGTCGACACGCAGCTCGTCGGGGAGGCCGGCGCGCCCGAAGTGTTCGTCGCCCTCGCGAGCCAGCGCGGCGCGAGCCTCGAGCCGTACGCGATCGTCGGTCTGCCGCCGTCCGAGGAGCCGGCGGTGGACGTGCAGGCGCTCCAGGCCGCGGGCGCTCTCCTCGCGCAGGAGCAGCTACGCGCCGCCGCGCTCGAGGCGGAGATGGACGCGCTGCGCGTCCAGGCGTCGCAGGCGTTGGAGCGCGCCGCCCAGCTGGAACGCGAGGTCGCCGCGCGCGCCCGCCAGCTCGCCGAGCTCTCGGGCGAGGTGGAGGAGATGCGGGCCGCCGCCGAGGCCGGGCGCATCGCCGCCTCCCAGGTCGAGGATCTCGCTCGCCGCGCCGATCGCGCCGAGCACGCGCTCGCGAAGGTCGAACCGGAGCTCGCGCGCGTGGGGGAGGGGCACGCCGAGGAGCTCGCGCAGCTCGAAGCGTCGCTGCGCGACCGGGCGCAGGCCATTCGCACCCTGGAGGAGGAGGTCGCACGCCGCGAGCGCATGGTCCACGAGCTCGTGGGCGCCCTCGAAGAACGCGCGGCCGAGCCCCCGGCGGCGTTGGCTGGGGTCCCATCGGAGCCGCCGGACGACGCGGCTCTGCGGGAGCGCCTCGACGCGCTCGCGCTGGACCTCGCCCGGCGCGAGGGGGAGGCGCAGGCCGCTGCCTGGACCATCGCCGAGCTGGAGCGAAAGCTCGCCGCGGCCGCGAGCGGCGCCGGGCCCCACCGCGGTACGAATGAGCAGCAGCCGGAGCTCGCCGCGGCCCTGGACGAGCTGGACGCGCTCCGACGCGCCTTCGCCCAGGAGCACGAGCAGCGCGTGCGCGCCGAGGCCGCGTTGAAGAAAGCAGTTGCGGGGGAGGGGCCCCGCAACACAGGCGAGACTGGGAGCCCCGGGCCCAGACCTCCCGGTGTCGGTTAGTTGACAGGCCGTGCTCGAGGCTTAACTTGCGGGCGGACCGCGCGAACTAACCGTAGATGTCCTCCAAGCGTTGCTACTACGAAGTCCTGGGCGTCGCGCGCGAGGCCTCGAACGACGATCTGCGCAAGGCGTATCGTCGCGAAGCCCTCAAGCACCACCCGGACCGCAACCAGGGCGACTCCGCCGCCGAGGCGAAGTTCAAGGAGGTCAACGAGGCCTACCAGGTGCTGTCGGACGACGACAAGCGCCGGGTCTACGATCAGTTCGGCCACGCCGGGCTGCAGGGCGCCGGCGCGGGCGGTGGGTTCGACGGCATCGGCGACGTCTTCGCGCACATGCAGGACCTGTTCGCCGAGATGTTCTCCGGCACGATGGGTTTCGGCGGCGGTCCGCGCCCGCGCCGCGGGGCCGACCTTCGCATCCTCCAGCGGCTGACGCTCCGCGAGGCGGCCTTCGGTTGCAAGCGCGAGGTCGGCGTGCGCGCGCCCACCGCGTGCAGCGACTGCGGGGGCAGCGGCGCCAAGCCGGGCACCAAGCCCGAGACGTGCCCTCATTGCCGCGGCGCCGGCCAGGTGTCCAACGCGCGCGGCTTCGTGATGTTCACGTCCACGTGCCCGCGGTGCCGCGGCGCCGGCAAGGTGATCCGCCAGGCGTGCGAGTCGTGCGGCGGCCAGGGCGCCGTCGAGCGGGCGCGCAAGGTGATGGTCACGTTCCCCGCGGGGCTCGACGCGGGGCAGCGCCTGCGCGTGCCGGGGCAGGGGACGCCGGGGCCTGGCGGCGCGCCGCCCGGGGACCTCTACGTCGAGATCGAGGTGGAGGAAGACGAGCGCTTCGAGCGCGACGGGGTCGACCTCGTCACGCGCGTGCACGTCGCGTTCACCGATGCCGCGCTCGGCGCGGAGCTGACGGTGCCCGCGCTCGAGCCGGAGGAGGCGCAGACGTCGCTGCCCCTCAGCATTCCCCCGGGGACGCAGTCGGGCGCGGTCTTCACGATGAAGGCGCACGGCATCCCGCGGCTCGACGGGCGCGGGCGCGGGTCGCTCGTGGTCGTCGTGCAGGTCGACGTGCCGACGGCGCTGACGACGCGGGCGAAGAAGCTCCTCGAGGAGCTCGAGGCGGAGCTGAAGGGCGGCGCCGCGCGCCAGGCGCAGGAGAGCGGCCCCCGGGCAGCCGGCGCGAAGTGACGTAGACTGCGGCGGGACATGCCGCTGGATGTCGAGGCCCTCAAGGCGAGGCTCGCGGGGGTCGCCTCGGTGCGGGCCACCGGGCGCGTCCTCGGCGTCACGGGGCTGAGCCTGCGGTTCACGCTCCCGGGAGTGCGCGTGGGGGACGTCGTCACGGTGCACCGCCGCGGGGAGCCGCTCGACTGCGAGGTCGTGGGGTTCGACGGCGGCCAGGCCATCGCGATGCCGCTCGGGGCGCTCGCGGGAGTCGGGCCGGACGACGAGGTGGAAGCGACCGGCGGGCCGCTGCAGGTGCGTGCGAGCCGCGAGCTGCTCGGCCGTGTCGTCGACGGCCTGGGGCGACCGTTCGACGGCGGGCGCGCCATCGGCGGCGACCTCGTGCCCGTCGACCGCGATCCTCCGGCGGCGCTCGAGCGCCGGCCCGTCACGGCGCCGCTCGCAACCGGCGTGCGCGTGCTCGACGGGCTGCTCACGATGGGCGAGGGGCAGCGCGTGGGCCTCTTCGCCGGCTCGGGCGTCGGCAAGAGCACGCTCCTCGGGGCCATAGCGCGCGGCGCCGACGCCGACGTGGTCATCGTCGCCCTCGTCGGCGAGCGCGGGCGCGAGGTGGGCGAGTTCCTCGATCGGTCCCTCGGCGCCGGGGGGGCGCGCGCGCAGCGTGGTCGTCGTGGCGACGAGCGACGTGGCGGCCCTCGAGCGCCTGCGCGCGGCGCAGGTGGCCACCGCGTACGCCGAGTACTTCCGCGACCAGGGGGCGCGCGTGATGCTCCTCGTCGACTCGGTGACGCGCTTCGCGCGTGCGCAGCGCGAGGTGGGGCTCGCGGCCGGGGAGCCGCCGGCGCGCCGCGGCTATCCGCCCAGCGTCTTCGCGATGCTCCCGCGGCTGCTCGAGCGCGGCGGCCAGGGTGCGCGCGGCAGCATCACGGCCATCTACACGGTGCTCGTCGAGGGCGGCGACATGGACGAGCCCATCGCCGACGAGGTGCGCGGCATCCTCGACGGCCACATCGTGATGGACCGGGCGCTGGCGGCGCGCGGCCGCTACCCCGCCGTGGACGTGACCGTCTCGCTCTCGCGCGTGATGGACGGCATCGTCGCGCCCGAGCACCGCGACGCCGCGCGTCGCCTGCGGGCGCTCGTCGCGACGTACGAGGCCAAGCGCGACCTCGTGACCCTCGGCGCCTACGCGAAGGGGAGCGACAAGGAGCTCGACGAGGCCCTCGCCCGCATGCCGCGCATCGAGGCCTTCCTCCGGCAAGACGCGGGCGACCAGACGGCGCTCGCCTCGACCGTTCGCGCGCTCGCCGACGCGGTGAAGTGAAGCGCGGACCGTGCTACTTGGGCCGGACGGATGACGGTCCTTCAGGTCGCCGATCTGCGCTTCGGCTACGCGGGGGACACGCTGTTCGAGGGCGTCACCTTCAGCCTCGCCGTCGGCGACCGCGTCGCGCTCGTCGCCCCCAACGGCAGCGGGAAGACGACGCTCCTGCGCCTCGCCGCGCACGAGCTCGAGCCGGACGCCGGCTCCGTCGTCCTGCGGCGCGACGCGACGCTCGCCTTCTACCGCCAGTCGCACGAGCTTCGCGCCGAAGGCGACGTGATGAACGCGTTCCTCGCGGGGTTCGGCGAGATCGTCGGCCTGCGCGAAGAGCTGCGGCTCGCGCAGGAGCAGGCGGCGAGCGGTGCGCGCGAGGCGCTCGACCGGCTCGCGAGCGTGACCGACCGCTACCACCTCGCGCGCGGCGACGAGCTGGAGCACCGCATCGCGGCCCTGGCGAGCCATCTCGGTTTCACCGAGCGCGACCTCGCACGCCCCGTCGCGTCGCTCTCGGGCGGAGAGCGCGGCCGCCTCGGGCTCGGCGTCGTCCTCGCGCAGCAGCCCGACGTGCTGCTCCTCGACGAGCCGACGAACCACCTCGACCTCGACACGATCGAGTGGCTGCAGCAGTGGCTCGCGACCTACCGCGGCGCCGCGCTCGTCGTGAGCCACGACCGCGCCTTCCTCGACGCCGCGTGCAGCGGCACGATGGAGCTCGGCAGCCGCAGCTTCCGCGTCTACCCGCTGCGCTACTCGGAGTACGTCGTCGCGCGCGAGGACGACCTGGCGCGCGAGCGCGCCCTCGCCTCGCGGCAGCAGGACATGATCGCGAAGACCGAGGACTTCATCCGGCGCAACATCGCGGGGCAGAAGACCAAGCAGGCGCAGAGCCGCCGCAAGATGCTCGAGAAGCTCGACCGGCTCGAGCGCCCCGAGGACGTGTGGGCCCAGGCCGAGCGGGTCTCTTTCCGCTTTGCGCCCGCCGCGCGCACCGGCGACATCGTGCTCGACGCCAAGGGGCTCGGGGCGAGCCGCGGCGGACGCGCGCTCTTCGACGGGCTCGAGCTGCTCGTGCGCCGGGGTGAGCGCATCGGCGTCGTGGGTCCCAACGGCGCGGGCAAGACGACGCTCCTCCGGCTGCTCGCGGGGCGCGGCGCGCCCGAGGACCGCGGCTCGGTCAAGCGCGGGACGAACCTGCAAGAGGGCTACTTCGACCAGCACCTCGGCGAGGTCGACACGGCGGTCACGGCGGTCGACAACGTGCGCCAGGTCCGCGGCGACTTCACCACCGAGGCGGCGCGCCAGTACCTCTCGCGCTTCCGCTTCTGGGGCGACGACCCGCTGCGCGTCGTCAGCGGCTTCTCGGGCGGCGAGCGTTCGCGCCTCGCCCTCGCCCGCCTGCTGCTCGAGCCGCGCAACCTGCTCTTCCTCGACGAGCCGACGAACCATCTGGACATTCCCGCGGCCGAGATCCTCGAGGAGGCGCTCGCCTCCTTCGAGGGCACGGTCATCCTCGTCAGCCACGATCGCCGCTTCCTCGAGAACGTGACGACCCGCGTCGTCAGCGTGCGCGACGGCAATGCGGACGTGTACCCGGGCGGCTTCCGCGATTACGAGCGCGTCGGGCGCCGGCAGGAGGAACCGCCGGCCCCCAAGCCGGACGCCGGGAAGAAGGAGAAGGAGCGCGCGGTTGATCGTTACGAGGAGCAGAGGCAGGCGGCGCGGGCCCTGGAGAAGAAGAAGCGGCGCGTCCAGGAACTCGAGGCGGCCATCGCCGTAGGGGAGAAGGATCTGGACGCCCTGCGTGGCAAGCTGAAGGAGGCCCCGGGCGACGACTGGGAGAAGCTGGCGAAGATGGCGCAGGAGGAGCAGGCTCTCCAGAAGAAGGTCGACTCGATGCTCGTCGAATGGGCGCGCTTGTCCGAGGAGATCGCGTGACGGCGCGCGTCTTCCGCCTGCTCGCCGCGCTCCTGGCGCTGGCGCTCGTCGCCGCCGCGGCCCCCGCGTGCAAGCGGAGCCAGGCCGCGTCGAAGGCGGACGAGGCGGCGCCCATCGTCGTGCGCGCGGACAGCCAGGGCCTGCTGCTCACGTGGATCGACGACAAGGGCGACTTCCACGTCGAGACGAGCGTCGCCGACGTGCCCTTGATGGGCCGCGACGCCGTGCGCGTCGTCGATCCCGACAAGGACGACGGCACCCACGCCGACCGCGTCTTCGTGGCCGACCTGCGCACCGCCGGCGCCGACGGCACCTTCCCCGTGCGCGTGATGACGCGCGCCGACTTCGAGGGGCTCGCCGTCGCCCGCCGCGAGAAGACAGGGCCGACCCTCGCGAGCGCCGCCCCACCGCCCGCCTCGGCGCCACCGCCGGCGGACGACACGCCGACCGGCTCGACCAAGCCCCCCGGGCGCGCCCTCGTCGTCATCTACGGCGCGTCCTGGTGCGGTGCCTGCCACGACGCCGAGAAGTACCTGCGCAGCAAGGGCGTCCCCTACGTCGAGAAGGACATCGAGAAGGACCCGGGCGCCGCGCGCGAGATGCAGGACAAGCTCGCGAAGAACGGCCTTCGCTCCGGCTCCATCCCGGTCATCGACGTCCGCGGCAAGGTGATGGTCGGCTTCAACTCGCAAGAGATCGACGGCGCTCTCGGCCAGACGCTCTGAGCGCGTCAGCGGGGTGGCTTCCGGGCGACGTAGCGCTCGTAGACGTCGCGCTTCGAACGGCCGCTCCATGCCGCGAGCCGCTCGGAGGCGGCGCGGGCGTGCTCGCCGCGGGCGATCGCTTCGTCGATGCGGGCGTCGAGGGCGGCGTCGTCGATGGCCTCGGTGCGCGCGTGCGGCTCGTGAGGGCCGAGCACGATGGCGATCTCGCCGATCCATTCGCGCTCGTCCGCGGCGAGGGACGCGCAGGTGCCGCGCACGAGCTCCTCGTGGAGCTTCGTCAGCTCCCGCGCGACACACGCGGGGCGCTCGGGCGTGGCGTCGGCCAGATCCTTCATCGTCGCTTGCACGCGGTTCGGCGCTTCGAAGAGCACCACCGCTTCGGGCGTCGCGCACGCCGCGGCGATCGCCTCGCGTCGCTCGCTGCCGCTTCGAGGCAAGAACCCGAGGAACCGGAAACGCCCGTCGCCGGCGAGGCCGCTCGCCGCGAGCGCCGCAAGCACCGCGCTCGGCCCGGGGATCGGCACGACCTTCACGCCGGCGGCGACCGCCGCTTCGACCAGCTTCTCGCCCGGGTCGCTCACGCCAGGAGTGCCCGCGTCCGTCACGACGGCCACGTTCGCCCCTTCCGCCAGCTTCGCGAGCACCCGTTGCACGTCCGCGTCCGACGCGTGCGCATCGAACCGCTGCACCTCCTTCCCCGCGATCCCGAGGTGCGTCAGCAGCTGCCGCGTGCGCCGCGTGTCCTCCACGAGCACCACGTCGCACGCGCCCAGCGTCTCCACGGCGCGCCGCGTGACGTCCCCCAGGTTCCCGATCGGGGTCGCGACGACGTAGAGCGTCCCCGCCGCGCTCACATCACTTCGACCGCGTCCCCCATCTGCTCGCGCAGATAGTCCCGCAGCCGCCCCGTCAGCCGCTGCTCGAGCTGCCGCACGCGCTCGCGCGAGATGCCGAACCGGTCGCCCAGCTCCTGCAGCGTCAGAGGCTCGTCCGCCACCAGGCGCTGGTCGAAGATGGCCATCTCCTTGTCCTTGCCCTCGAGCGTCTTCCTGAACTCCGCGAGCTTCTCCTTCAGGAGCCCCTGGAGCTCGTTGTCCGCCATGAGCGACTCGGGGCCCTCGCCCGCGCTCGGCATCATGTCGACGCGCGCGATCGAACGCCCCTCGCTGTCGCCCACCGGCGCGTCGAGCGACTTCTCGCTCGCCGCGAGGCGCAGGTCCATCTCCTGCACGTCCTGCTCGGGCACGTTCAGCTGCTTGGCGATCTCGGCGTGGGTCGGGTCGATGCCCATCGACTGCAGCTCCGCCCGCTTCTTGCGCAGGTTGAAGAAGAGCTTGCGCTGCGCTTGCGTCGTCCCGAGCTTCACGAGGCGCCAGTTGTTGAGGATGAACCGCAGGATGTACGCACGGATCCACCACGCGGCGTACGAGGAGAGCTTGACGCCGCGGTACGGGTCGTACCGCTTCACGGCCTGCATCAGGCCGATGTTGCCCTCCTGTACGAGGTCCATGATGTTCTTGTAGGCGCGGCGGTACTCGTACGCGATCTTCACGACGAGCCGCAGGTTCGCCGTCACGAGGACGCGCGCGAGCGCCGGGTCCTGCGTCTCGAGGAACTTCACCGCGAGCTCGTGCGTTTTCTCGGGCGTGAGCAGCGGATGGCGCTGCACCTCGCGCAGGTACATCTGGAGCGCGTCGAAGCGCTCGATCGAGGATGACTCCTTGGCCTCGATGCCGGGGGAGCTCTTGGGCTCGTCCTCGTCGGCCACGGGCTCGCCGCTCGATTCGGCGTCGGCCGCGATGTCCTCGTCCCCGTCGGTCGACCCGTCCGCGGCGGCGCCGTCCTCTGCCTCGTCGGCACCCTCCTCGGGGTCCTGGGCGTTCTCCGCCTCCTGGTCCTCGGGCGACGGGGCCGGCGGCGACGCGAGCGACGGCTTCTTTGCCTTCTCGTCCTTCTTGGAGGTCGTGCGGGGCAAGGTTTTCTCTTGGATGAAGGCGGAACCTGGGGCGTAGCACGAATCGGGCGAGGGGCCCCTGTTGACAACCCGGTAGCGCTCGCGCAAACGTTTCTCCGTGCGCGTGCCGCCCGCCCAGAACGGCCCGTCATCGCTGGCGAATGCCTTCGAGCGATCGCGCGCGGCCCGGCAGCAGCGCGTGGAGGCGTGGGGACGGCGCGTCGTCCAGCGCCTCGCAGACCTCGGCCTGGAGGTGGACGCGTGCGTGGTCGACGCCCGACGCGCGGCGAGCCTGCGCGCGGCCTTCGCGCCCGACGGCCGGCTCGCCCTGAGCCTCGAGCCGGATCGCATCGAGGTGGCCCTGGAGCTTCCAGTGGCCGACCTCCGCGCCGTGCGCACCCTTCTCGCGGATCCCGGGCGGTCGCTCGAGCTGACGACGGCGCTGGAGGCGCTCCCTGAGCAGTTCACGATGGGGCCCGTCGGGGGAGCCGTCGCGCCGCCCGCGTCGTTCGCCTCGAGCGATGCCCTTCGCCCGCTGCTCGACGAGCTCGAACGCGACGACCGCGAGATGTGGATCGGCTGGACGCTGCCGCGCGAGATCGCCACGGCGCACACCGAGGGGCTCGACGATCAGCTGGAGGACGCGGTCGTGGCGCTGGGTGAGGTGCTGGCGCTCGTGTCGCGCGCCCCGCAGGCTCCAGCCGCGCGCCCGAAGCACGACCGGCACGACGACCATGGCCGGCTCGACGACGATCGCCAAGGCACCAAGCGGCGCGCTCGCGCCCGTTCGCGCGACCGGGATCCCGACCGCGATCACGGCCGCGACCAGGACCTCGACCGCGAGCGTGACCGCGACCACGACGTCGAGACCGAGCGCCTCCACCGGCCCGGCAACGCGCGTCCGCGCCTGCGAGCGGGCCTGCGACGTCGGCCCGCCGGCGCCAGCGTCGACCCGCGGGCTCCCATCGAGAAGGGGTCGCGCGTGCGGGTGCTCGACGGCGCCTTCGCCGGCAAGGTGGGTGTCGTGCAGGAGCTCGACGGCAAGGGTGGCGCGCGCGTCATGCTCGGCCTGCTCGCGGTGCGGGTCGACGCGAAGGATCTCGTCGCCGTCACCGACGCGCCGCAGCGGGTGCGGCTCTCGTCGTCGCACCGAAGGCCGCTGCCGGTTCGCTCGTGAGCACAACGGCGGCGCCCCTCGCGGCATCGAAGCAAGACGGCGAAGTGACTCGGTATCCGACGACCCTGGGCGGGCAGTTCCGCAAGCACATGCCGCAATACGTCGTCGGCGCGCTGATGCTCGCCGGCTTCCAGCTCGCGATGAACTTCATCGACAGGGAGCAGCGGTACGCCATCGACGCGATGTTCGGCCCCAGCCCGGCCGACGCGTGGAAGCCCGCCGCCATGATGCTGGCCCTCGCCGTCCTCGCCTTCGTCTCGCGCGTCGCCAGCCGCTGGTACATCTTCAACGCGGGGCGCGACGCCGAGTACGAGCTGCGCTTCGAGCTGCTGCGCAAGCTCCACCAGCTCGGCGCGGCCTTCTACCGGAAGATGCCGTCGGGCGAGATCATGAGCCGCTCGACGAGCGACCTGCAGCAGGTGCGCCTGCTCCTCGGGTTCGGCGTGCTGAACATCATCGGCGTCTGCTTCGCCTTCCCGAGTGCGCTCCAGATCATGCTCTGGGTGAGTCCGAAGCTCACGCTCGCATGCCTCACGAACCTGCCGCTGGTGACGCTCATCTCGCGGAGCATCGGGCGCAAGCTGTACACACGCATGCGCGACAACCAGGCGACGCTCGGGCGCATGAGCGACGTGCTGCAGGCGAACCTCGCCGGCGTGCGCGTCGTGCGGAGCTTCGCCCTCGAGGACCGCGAGCGGGACCGGTTCGAGAAGTCCAACCGCGCCTACCTCGACGCGAACCTCGCTCTCGCGCGGCTGCGCGGCTCGTTCCAGCCGACGCTCGGCGCCGTCGCCGCCATCGGGGTGCTCGTGTTCTTCTGGTACGGCTCGTCGCTGCTGCTCCTGGGGCCCGAGCACGGGGGGCTCTCGAAGGGGGCGTTCTTCGCCTTCTGGAGCGCCTTCGCGCGCCTGATGTGGCCGATGATCGCGGTCGGCTTCGCGCTGAGCATCGTGCAGCGCGGGCGCGCCAGCTTCGCCCGCATGCGCGAGGTGTTCGACGTGGAACCCGAGGTGGTGGACGGTCCGCTGCCGGCGCCGGCGCGCGTCGACGGCGCCCTCTCGGTCCAGCACCTGACCTTCGCGTACGGGGCGCGCAAGGTGCTCGACGACGTGAGCCTCGAAGTGGCGCCGGGGCAGTCGCTCGCCATCGTGGGGCGCACCGGATCGGGCAAGACGACGCTCGCGATGCTGCTCGCGCGGCTCCTGCCGACGCCGCCCGGCACGGTGCGCATCGACGGCACCGACATCTGCGACCTGCCGCTCGCGGCGGTGCGGTCGTGCATCGGCTACGCGCAGCAGGACGCGTTCCTCTTCTCGACGACGGTAGCGCGGAACGTCGGCTTCGCCATCGAGGATCCGGACGCGGCCGACTCGCAGGTGCGCATCCGCGACGCGGCGCGCGAGGCGCAGGTGCTCGAGGAAGCGATGTCGCTGCCCGAGGGCTTCGACACGGTCGTCGGCGAGCGCGGCGTGCAGCTCTCGGGCGGTCAGAAGCAGCGCATCGCCCTTGCGCGCGCGCTCGTCTGGGAGCCGAAGCTGCTCATCCTGGACGACCCGCTCTCCGCCGTGGACGCGAAGACGGAGGGAGCGATCCTCGAGGCCATCGAGCGGCAGGCGGCCAAGCGCACGGTGCTGCTCGTCACGCATCGCATCGCCGCGGCCTCGCGATGCGACCGCATCGTCGTCATCGACGACGGGCGCGTGGTCGAGCGCGGCACGCACGAGCAGCTCGTCGCCGCCGGGGGCATCTACGCGGCGTTCGCCGTGGAGCAGCAGATGGCGCGCGAGCTCGAGGAGATCGAGGTTCCCTCGATAGATCCCGAGAGGGAGAAGGTCGCGTCGTGACCGCCGCCGCTCCCGTCAAGCAGCCCGGCGGACAACCGAGCCGCGCGCAGAAGGCGCTCGAGAAGTTCCACGAGGAAGGCGCGATCGGCAAGGCGTACGACGCGCGCCTGCTGCGGCGCCTCTGGCCCTTCGTGCGCCCGCACGCGCGATTCCTCGCGCTGTCGCTGAGTACGCTCGTCGTCATCGCCGGCGTCAACCTGGTGCGCCCGCTCGTCATGGGGGACGTGGTGCACCAGGCGGACGTGGGCGATCCCCACGGTCTGATGCGCGACGGATTCCTGCTCGCCGGGCTGCTCATCGTCTCGCAGGTCCTCACGTTCGTGCAGATGTACGCGATGCAGATCGCCGGCGCCCGCGCCATGGCGGACCTGCGGAGCACCGTCTTCCGCTTCTT
This sequence comes from Polyangiaceae bacterium, assembly GCA_036393165.1. Taxonomy (GTDB): domain Bacteria; phylum Myxococcota_A; class Polyangia; order Polyangiales; family Polyangiaceae; genus Palsa-1150. Next base: position 61,251 of record DASVWO010000016.1, read on the forward strand.
CCAGCGGCTGCGCCTGCGCTACTACGACCGCACCCCGGTGGGGCGCCTCGTCACCCGCGCGACGAACGACGTCGACGCGCTGAGCGAGCTCTTCGCCTCCGGCGCCCTCAACGCGATGGGCGACATCATCTCGCTCTCCGGCGTCGTCATCATGATGCTCGTCCTCGACTGGCGGCTGTCGATCGTGTCGTTCCTCGCGCTGCCGGTCGTCGGCCTCGTCGTCAACTACGTGCGCACGCGCTCGCGCAAGGCGTACCGCGCCGT
>DASVWO010000017.1:0-34337 GCA_036393165.1 Polyangiaceae bacterium
CCCCCACTCTTCCCTCACGCGCTCGATTTCACTAGGGTTCGCGCCGAGATGAACAAAGTCTTCGCCTCCGCCCTCGATGCCGTGCGCGACATCCCCGAGGGCGCCACGATCCTCGCCGGCGGCTTCGGCCTGTGCGGCATCCCCGAGAACTGCATCCGCGCCCTGCGCGAGCTCGGCACCAAGGGCCTCACCGTCGTCTCCAACAACTGCGGCGTCGACGACTTCGGCCTGGGGATCCTCCTCCGCAACAAGCAGATCGTGAAGATGGTCTCCAGCTACGTCGGCGAGAACAAGGAGTTCGAGCGCCAGTACCTCTCCGGCGAGCTCGAGGTGGAGCTCACCCCCCAGGGCACCCTCGCCGAACGCCTGCGCGCGGGCGGCGCCGGCATCCCCGCCTTCTACACGCCGACCGGCGCCGGCACCGCCATCAGCGACGGCGGGCTGCCGCTTCGCTACGGGCCCGACGGCAAGGTCGCGAAGCTCTCGGACAAGAAGGAGCTGCGCGACTTCGACGGGCGCACCTACGTCCTCGAGCGCGGCATCACCGGCGACTTCGCCATCGTCAAGGCGTGGAAGGCCGACCGCTTCGGCAACCTCGTCTACCGGCACACCGCGATGAACTTCAACCCGATGATGGCGACCGCCGGGAAGGTCACCATCGCCGAGGTCGAGGAGGTCGTCGAGGTCGGCAAGCTCGATCCGGACACCATCCACACGCCGGGCATCTTCGTGCAGCGCGTCGTGAAGGGCGAGAAGTACGAGAAGCGCATCGAGCGCCGCACCACGAGGAAGACCTGAGGATCCGCCGAAGGCGGGCCGACCGCCCGAAGGGCCACCAGACTAGGAGACGCCATGCCTGCCCTGACCCGTGACCAGATCGCGATGCGCGCCGCCCAGGAGCTGCGCGACGGCTACTACGTCAACCTCGGCATCGGGATGCCCACGCTCTGCAGCAACTACATCCCGAAGGGCGTCGAGGTCGTGCTCCAGAGCGAGAACGGCCTGCTCGGCATCGGCCCCTACCCCAGCGAGAACGAGCTCGACGCGGACCTCATCAACGCAGGCAAGGAGACGGTCACGATGCTCCCCGGGAGCGCCATCTTCTCGAGCGCCGAGAGCTTCGCGATGATCCGCGGCGGCCACATCGATCTGGCCATCCTCGGCGCCATGCAGGTGAGCGAGCGCGGAGACCTCGCCAACTGGATGATCCCCGGCAAGATGGTCAAGGGCATGGGCGGCGCCATGGATCTCGTGGCGCGCGCCAAGCACGTCGTCGTCATCATGGAGCACGCCGCCAAGGACGGGAGCCCGAAGATCCTCAAGGAGTGCAATCTCCCGCTCACGGGGCGGCGCGTGGTGCACCGCATCATCACGGACCTGGCGTGCATGGATGTGACGCCCGAGGGCCTGCTGCTGCGCGAGGTGGCGCCGAACGTGAGCGCGCGCGAGGTCCAGGAGAGGACCGAGCCGACCCTCAAGGTCGCGCCCGAGCTCAAGACGATGACGGTGTGAGCTCGCCGAGCTAGATACGGAGGCCCGATGCCCTGGCCCGAGAAGAAGCCGCCGGAGAGCGACGCGACCGAGAAGAAGACGCTGGGGAAGGGCGTCTTCCGCAAGTGCGACAAGTGCAGCGAGACGCTGCCGGCGGAGGCGTTCGACAGCAACTTCGAGGTGTGCCCCCAGTGCGGGCAGCACCACAGGCTGTCGGCCAGCGGGTGGCGGCGGCTGCTCCTCGACGACGGGCAGCTCGAGGAGTGGGACGCGCACCTCGAGCCCTCCGACCCGCTCGAGTTCGTCGACGGCAAGTCGTACCCCGACCGCGTCGAGGCGGCGCAGAAGCGCGCGAAGGCCAAGGAGGCGATCGAGATCGGCCGCGGGCGCGTGGAGGGACGGCCCATCGCGTGGGGGTCCTTCCTCTTCTCGTTCATGGGCGGGTCGATGGGCTCCGTCGTGGGCGAGAAGATCGCGCGCCTCTTCGAGCGGGCGACCGCCGAGAAGCTCCCGTGCGTGCTGCTGCAGGCGAGCGGCGGTGCCCGCATGCAGGAGGGCATCCTCAGCCTGATGCAGATGGCCAAGACCGTCTCGGCGCTCGAGCGCCTGAAGGACGCGCGGCTGCCATTCCTCAGCGTGCTGCTCGATCCGACGACCGGCGGCGTCGCGGCGAGCTTCGCGCTGCTGGGCGACGTGAACATCGCCGAGCCGGGAGCCCTCATCGGCTTCGCCGGACCGCGCGTCATCGAGCAGACGATCCGCCAGAAGCTGCCCGAGGGGTTCCAGCGCAGCGAGTTCCTGCTCGCGCACGGGATGGTCGACGCCATCGTGCCGCGCCTGCAGATGAAGCAGACGATCGCGACGCTCCTCGGGCACCTGCAGCGCGAGCCGAAGGAGCGGCGGGAGAGCGGCGCCAACGGCCACGGCCACGCGCCGTAGCGTCGTGCCCGTACCCACGCTGCCCGAAGCGCTGCGCAGGCTCTACGAGCGGATCCCTCTCGGGATGCGCCTCGGGCTCGATCCGATGCGCGACGCGTGCGCCCGCACGGGGCATCCGGAGCAGGCGTTTCCGGTCGTGCACGTCGCGGGCACCAACGGCAAGGGCAGCGTGTCGGCCATGGTCGAGGCCATCGCGCGCGCCGCACACGGGGGGATGCGCACGGGGCTCTACACGTCGCCGCACCTGTGTCGCTTCGCCGAGAGGATCCGCATCGACGGCGAGCCCGTGACCGACGAGGCGCTGGCGACGCTGCTCGGGCGGGCGCTCGACGACGGGCCGGATCTCTCCTTCTTCGAGACGGCGACGCTGGCCGCGTTCCTCGCGTTCCGCGACGCGCGGGTGGACCTCGCGATCGTCGAGGTGGGGCTCGGCGGGCGGCTCGATGCGACCAACGTGGTCCCGTTGCCGCGCGCCGCGGCCATCACGCGCATCGCTCTCGACCACACCGATCGCCTCGGCACGACGCTCGTCGAGATCGCCCGCGAGAAGGCGGGGATCGCCAAGCAGGGGCTCGACATCGTCCTCGGCCCCATGCCGGCGGACGTGCGCGCCGCCATCGACGAGGTGGCCCACGCCGCCGGGGCGACGACGACGATGCTCGACGCCCGCGCCCCCCTTCCCGCCCGCATCGGCCTGGCCGGCGCCCACCAGCAGGACAACGCGCGCATCGCGGCAGAGCTCGGGAGGCGCATCGGAGCTCCACCGCGCGCCATCGAGGACGGCATCGCCGGCGTCCGCTGGCCCGGCCGGCTCGAGCGCATCGGAAACGTGCTGCTCGACGCCGCCCACAACCCCGACGGCGCCGAAGCCCTCGCCGCCCACGTCCGTTCCCTGGGCCTGCCCCCGGAGGCCGTCACCCTCGTCTTCGGCACCCTCGCCGACAAGGACTGGGCGCCGATGCTCGACACGCTCGCCCCCCTCGCGGCGCACCGCGTCTACGTCGCTCCCTCGGGTGCCTCGCGATCCGTGGTGCAGCCTTCTGCCATGGTCGCCCGACATGCCGGGGCGATTTCGGCGTCGCTTCCGGAGGCGCTCGACGCGTCCCGTCAGGCGAGACTGACCCTCGTCGCCGGGTCCCTCGTCCTCGTCGGCCAGGCGCGGGCGCTCCTGCTCGGGCTGCCGCGCGATCCCCCCGTCGCGCTTTGAACCAGCGCCCCCCTGCGGCTAGATTCCCCAGCCCCCATGCCGAGCTTCGACATCGTCTCGAAGGTGCAGCAGAACGAAGTCGACAACGCCTTCAACCAGGCTCAGAAGGAAATCGCGCAGCGATACGACTTCAAGGACACGGACACGACGCTCGAGCGCACGCCGGAAGCCATCACCATCCGCTCCGGCAGCGAGGACCGCGCGAAGGCGGCCCTGAACGTGCTTCAGGACAAGCTCGTGAAGCGGAAGGTGTCGCTCCGGTTCACCGAGCCCGGCAACCCCGAGCCCACCGGCAAGGGAGGGGCGCGCATCGTCGTGAAGATCAAGGAAGGCATCGAGATCGAGAAGGCGCGCGCCATCGTGCAGATCGTCAAGGAGTCGAAGCTCAAGGTCCAGGCCTCGATCCAGGAGAGCCAGGTCCGCGTGAGCGGGAAGAACAAGGACGATCTGCAGGCGGCCATCCACGCCGTGCGCGGGCGCGACCTCGGCATCGAGCTGCAGTTCATCAACATGAGGGACTAACGAGTGGCGAAGCGAGAGACCAACGGCGTGCGCGGGAGCGCCCACACCACCGAGAAGGTGCACACGCGCAAGCTCTTCGGGACGGACGGCGTCCGCGGCGTCGCCAACGAGCACCCGATGACGCCGGAGCTGGCGCTGCAGCTCGGGCGAGCGGTGGCGTTCGTCGCCGGGCGCGGCAAGAGCCACGCGCCGCGCGTGCTCATCGGCAAGGACACGCGCCTCTCCGGCTACATGCTGGAGCAGGCGATCGCGAGCGGCGTCTGCGCCACGGGCGGACGCGTTCTGCTCTGCGGACCGATGCCGACGCCGGCCATCGCGCACCTCACGGCCAGCATGCGGTGCGACGCGGGCATCGTCATCAGCGCGAGCCACAACCCGTACCAGGACAACGGGATCAAGATCTTCGGCAGCGACGGCTTCAAGCTGCCCGACGAGGCGGAGGCCGAGATCGAGCGCCTGATGGAGACCGACGCGTGCAAGCGCCAGACGGGCCCGGGCATCGGCAAGGCCGAGAAGCTCGAGGACGCGCGCGGGCGGTACGTCGTGTTCCTGAAGCAGACGTTCCCGCGCGACCTGTCGATGGACGGCGTGCGCGTCGTGGTGGACGCGGCACACGGCGCGGCGTACCGCGTGGCGCCGCTCGTGCTGCAGGAGCTGGGCGCGCAGGTGACGGCCATCGGCGTGAAGCCGAACGGCGTGAACATCAACAAGGAAGCCGGGGCGCTGCACCCGGACCACGTGCGCGCCGAGGTCGTGAAGCGCGGGGCCTCCATCGGCATCGCGCTCGACGGCGACGCCGACCGGGTCATCGTGGTCGACGAGAAGGGGCAGATCGTCGACGGCGACCAGGTGATGGCGATGTGCGCGGCGCGCATGGTCGACGAGGGCACGCTGCACAAGCGCACGGTCGTCGCCACGGTGATGTCGAACCTCGGGCTCGAGCACGCGCTCGGTCGCGTGAACGCGAAGCTGTTGCGGACGCAGGTGGGCGATCGTTACGTCGTCGAGGCGATGCGCACCGGCGGCTTCAACCTGGGGGGCGAGCAGTCGGGGCACCTCATCTTCCTCGACCACGCGTCGACGGGTGACGGGATGCTGGCGGCCCTGCAGGTGCTCGCGCTGATGTTGCGCACCGGGCGTCCGCTCTCGGAGCTCGCCGAGCGCTCGATGCAGCGGGTGCCGCAGGTGCTCGAGAGCGTCACGCTGTCGGCGCGCAAGCCGCTCGAGGAGATGCGGCGGCTGGCCGAGGCGACGCAGAAGATCGCCAAGGCGCTCGGCGAGGACGGGCGCGTGCTCGTGCGCTGGAGCGGCACCGAGCCGAAGCTGCGCATCATGCTGGAGGGGCCGCGCGAGGAGCGCATCCGCGCGTGGGCCAAGGAGCTGGTGGACGCGGCGCGCCGCGACACGCCGAACTAGCGCATCACGGGCAGTACGACGTGCCCTGGGCGTGGCAGCCGTTCGTCGCCAAGTCGCAGTAGTAGCCGCCGTAGCACCCGTTGGCCTGACACGGCTTGTTCGCGGTCATGCACGCGGTGCAGCTGGCCGGCGTGTTGGGCGGTGCGCACGCGCCGGTCGTTCCGCCGCTGCTCGATCCCGAACCCGATCCGGACCCCGACCCCGACCCCGACCCGGACCCCGAGCTCGACCCCGACCCCGACCCCGATCCGGACCCCGAGCTCGACCCGGACCCGCTGCTCGCCGATCCCGAGCTCGATCCCGACGAGCTCGATCCGCCGCCGCTGCTCGAGCTCGACGACGAAGAGCCGCTCGACGACGAGCTGCTGCCGGACGACGACCCGCTCCCGGAGCTGCACCCAGGACCGGTGCACCCTCCGGACCCGTTGCCCTGCTGCGTCGGGGCGGCGTCGTCCTGCGCGTCGCTCCCGGCATCGTCCCCGCCGATCGTCGCGGGGCTGTAGTCGTTGCCGTACACGTCCGACGGACCGCCGTTCGCGCACGCCACCACGAGGAACGATCCGGATCCCAGGAGGAGGACGCCGAGGAGAGAGCCGAGACGGTTCACGACCGCAAACGTGCTCCACCCGCCATAACGTTCAATGTCGGGGGAGTTACGTTTTCCGTCACAAACAGCCGTACTGTACCGTTCCACGAGGTCGTGTGAACGGAAGGGGGCGACCCCGGTCTGCCGCCGCCGGGCTCACGCCTTCTTGCGCGACTTCTTGGCGCTTTTTTCCTTCGCGACCGGACTGGCGCGCTCCCGGCTCGCCGCCCGCGGGCGCGCCGCCTTCTTCGCGGGCTTCGCCTTCTTGGCGGCCTTGAGAACGGGCTCGGTGGGCGGCGCGCTCGCGACGACAGCCGGGGGGGCGGCGGGCGGCTGCGAGCCCAGGCCGACCTGGTGCCACGCGACGCCGTTGTGCTCGTCGGCGGCGATGTGCCCGCGCTCCTGGAGCCAGGCCACGATGCCGACGGCCCGGCGCCGGATGGTCTCGTTGCGCTGGTCCTCGGGCATCCGTCCGACGTCGCGAAGGTGGCCGAGCGCGACCTCCGGGGACCAGCGCGCGTTGCGGTCGAGCCCATCGAACGCCACGAGGAGCTGCTTGGCGAAGTGCTCCCCCAGGGAGGGCGTGTCGAACGACAGGGTCACTGCGAAGCCGTCCGGCTGGTCCTCGCGCCACCGGGCCGTCACCTCGAGGAGAGGCCGCATCATCGCGGCCATCCTACACGGCGACGGGGCCGCTCAGAGCGATCGCCACACGGGCATGCCATCCCTGAGGCAGACGGCGAGGGCACGGCCCAGGATGGCGTCGCGATCGACCCAGCCGAAGAACCGGCCGTCCCGGCTGTTGCCGCGGTTGTCGCCGAGCACGAGGAAACGGTCGGCCGGAACGCGCGTCGGACCGAAGTCCGGGCCTCCGCCGTACTCCGAACCGAGAGGATGATCCCGCCCGCCGAGCTCCTCCACGAGCCCACCGTCCCGCTCGCTGACCGGCGCGGGAACGCCGTTGATGCTCACGCGCCCCGAATCGACCTGGACGACGTCACCCGGCACGGCGACGACACGCTTGAGGAGCACCTCGCCGTCGGTGGGCGACGCGAGCACCACGACGTCGCCGCGCGCCGGTGCCGCGCCGCGCACCACGTACGTGTGCGAGACGGGGACGCGAAGCCCGTAGGCGATCTTGCTCACGCAGACCTGGTCGCCGACCTGCACCGTGGGCTCCATCGAGCCCGAGGGCACGACGTAGTGGTCGGCGAACGAGGAGCGCGTCACCAGGACGACGGCGACTGCCACGAGAACCGGGACGAGGTCCCTGAGAAGGGTGCGGGGCCGCAGGCGCATCAGCCGCACAACCGGCGGATGCGCCCGCGGATTCCCGCGTCGCGATGGGTCACCGCAGCCCGCCGCAGCGACCTCCGATGCAAACGGCCAGTCCGCCGTCGGTGCTGCACGCATGACCGCACGCGCGGCAGTTGAGCGGGTCGGCGCTCAGGTCCGACTCGCATCCGTTGCTCGAGTCGCCGTCGCAGTCGCCGCGAGACGGCGGGCACGCGAGGCGCGTCACCGGCAGGCCGTCGGCGAGCGCGTCGTCGTGCGCGGGAGGCGCGACTGCGCCCCCCGAGGATGCGCATGCGACGAGGATGACCGAGAAGCCGATGAGGACTCGCACGCCCGATGGACAGCCGCGCGCGGCTCGACCTTGGGCCTCAGAGCCGGGAAGACGACAGCGCGTCGGCCAGCGAGCGTGCCGTCGGGCGGCGCGCGGGATCCAGCTCGAGGCACTTCTCGATGATCTGCGCCACGCGCTCGTCGACGACGCTCGCGAGCGGCGAATCTCCTGCGCGTCGCGAGGCCAGCCGCCCCGCACGCGCGGGCTCGCGCCCCGAGATGACGTCCACCACCGGCGGCGTCGCGAAGGGATAGCCCGCGCCGAGAAGCTCGTACGCGAGGACGCCCAGCGCGAAGACGTCGACGGCGGGCGTCGCCTGCTTCGCGCCGCTGGCCATCTCGGGCGCCATTTAGTGCGGCGTGCCGAGGAGGATGCCCGTGCGCGTCAGCCCGCCGGCGCGCACCGTGTCGGCGAGCCCTGCGGCCGCGCCCGACTCGCCGAGGCTCGCGATGCCGAAGTCGGTGATCTTGGCGACCGCCGCGTCGCCTCCCACGAGCACGTTTGCCGGCTTGAGATCCCGGTGCACGACGCCCACCGCGTGCAGCGCCGCGAGGCCCGCCGCGACCTGCCGCAGCACCGACAGCGCCCAGGGCGCGTCGCCCCACCGGTCGCGCCGATCGGCGAGCGAGCCGCCGTCGACGAGCTCCATCACGATGTAGAGCCCGTAGCGCTCGGTCACGTCGATGTCGGCGATCGCGACGAGGTTCGGGTGCGCCACCTTCGCGGCGATCTCGGCCTCGCGCGCGAGCCGCGCGAGGCTCCCGTGCTCGGTGTGGCCGAGCAGCAGCTTGAGGGCGAAGCGGCGGTCGTCCGAGATGCGCGCCACCTCGTAGACCTCCCCCATGCCGCCGGAGCCGAGGACGCGCAGGACACGGTAGCGATCGTGCACCACGTCGCCCGGGCGCAGGCGCTCCCCTTCCCCGGCGGCGAGCTGCGCGAGCGCGTCGGCGAGCTCGCGCGAGCGCTCGGCGATCTGGCGCCGCAGCTCGTCGTTGAGGCGATCGGCTGCGCGAAGGGACATCACGTACTGCCGCGCGAGCAGGGTCCCCTGTCCGATTCCGATCACCGCGCTGGCGAGCGAGATGAAGTGAAGACCGCCTCCAGGCGATGGCTGCCCGAGAAGCGCGGGAGCGTCGAAAGGGGACGCCGCGATGATGAGGGTCCACGTGAGCCCGATGGTCGTGGGGGTGGCGCGGTCGGTGGAGCGCGGGAGCGCGCGCACGCATGCGATGACCTGATACGCGGTCGCCGCGAAGATGACGCTCGCCGTGGCCATCGCGAGCGCAGGAGGCTGGAATGCCGCCGTCTGCGCGACGCCGAGGAGCATTCCGGCGCCGATCACCACGTCCCATGCGCGATGAGGCGGACCGAGGCGAAGCTCGGCGTGCGTGAACCGGAGGCTCGCCCAGCAGGCGGCGCAGGTGACGTCGGCGAGCACGAAGCGGTCGGCGGGCCCGAAGAGCACCTGGGTCGGCCCGAGCCACCACAGCGGGTAGAGGGAGGCTCCGAGCGCCTGCAGCGCGAACCACAGCGGCGCGCGCCGCGAGCGGTCCAGGACGTACACGAGCAGGTACAGGCCCCCGAGCAAGGTCGCGATGCCGACGGCGCCGACGGCGGTGGCGCGGTTGAAGAGCACGACGAAGCGGAACCACGCGCCGCCGTCCGAAGCGGCGACGAGGCACGGCGCGACCCCGAAGGACGCGCTCCCCCAGTTGGTGTCGTGCACCGTCAACTCCAGGTGCATCGCGTCGCGCTCGGGGGCGAGGAAGTGCCAGCACAGGGCGCCACCGCTCCGGTATCGATCGAACGTGTCGTCGATGCACGTGAGCACCGGACGACCGTCCACGCGCAGCGAGCCGAGAGCCAGCGTGTCGGCAATCGCGATGCTCACCGGCTGGCCGCGCATCGCCGCGGGCACCGGCACGTCGGTCTCGAGCACGTAGTCGAGAGGAGCGCTGGGGACGGGCAGCTTCCCGGGAAGGGTCGCGGATTGTGCCGGCTGTCCGGGGACCAGGAGTTGCCAGGTGGACACGTCATGCGTCTCTCCCCGAGCGCAGCCGAGGCAGAAGAGAGCGAGCGCCAGCAGCACGCCGCGAACGAGAAGGCTCACCCGGGGGTTTCCCCGCCGGGGCGCGAATGCGGCACGACCAAGGCGGCCGGCGCTTCGCTGCGAACCATGAGGACGAACGCGGTCCACGTCGGGAAGAGATCCAGCCCAGGGACGAGCTCCGCACCCAGCGCCACGCAGAGCCGCCAGTTCCATCCCAGCGTCACGAGGAGCAGCACCGCCGTGATCGCGTCGAGCGCGTCGTCGGGGATCGAGATCGCCCCCTCGGCGAACACCGGAAACAGCCCGAGCTGCGCGGCGTCGGCGAGCGCGGCGATCCCCAGCGCGATCCTCTTGCGCACGGGCGAGACGGCCATGGTCGGGCGCAGCGCCAGCGGCATGGGGTCAGCGTAGCATCCGGGGTCCGGCCGCCCGGCCTTGACGAGGGCCCGATACGATGTAAACACTGTTTACATGACGGCCGACGGCGAGCAGACCAAGGCCCGCCTGCTGACGGAAGCGCGCGACCTCTACCTCGAGGAGGGCTTCGGGCGCTTCTCGCTGCGGGAAGTGGCCCGGCGCGTCGGTGTTTCGGCCGCGGCCGTCTACCGGCACTACGACGGCAAGGAGGCGCTGCTGCGGCAGGTGTGCGCCGAGGGTTTCCGCATCTTCTCGTCGTACCTGCTGCGCGCCCTCTCGGGGGCGACGCCGCGCGAGCGCATGGTGCTCTGCTCGCGGCAGTACCTGCGCTTCGCGCTGGAGCACCCGCGCGACTACCGCGTCATTTTCATGGGGGGCAGCGAGGACTACGCGGCCCTCGTGCCCGCCGGCGACGGCTACGAGACCGCCCCGACGTTCCAGTTCCTCGTCGACCGCGTGCGCGAGTGCGTGCAGGCCGGGATCATCCGGGGCGGCGACCCGATCGCCACGGCGGCGCTGATCTGGGCCAACGTGCACGGGCTCGCGTCGTTGCGTCTGTCGGGACATCTGGCGCGCGCGGGTTCGGACGAGCAGTTCGCGCGCTTCTACGACGACGTCGTCGAGCGACTCCTCGAGGGCCTCGCCCCTTGACCCTTTTTTTGACCTCGACGTGAACACTGTTCACTTCCACACGGGAGAGAGACCATGACAGGAATCGTCCGGCAGCGCGTCACGGGTCAGATGGACGGCGAGTTCGTCGTCTTCCTCATCGGCATGCGGGTCAACCGATGGTGGAAGATCCACAAGTGGCTGCGCGTCGCGCTGGCGATGCCGCGGATGCTCCGCGAGCTCGCGGCCCATCCCGAGCTGGGCTTCCTCGGCGCCGAGCAGTGGTTCGGTCGGACGACCATGATGGTGTCCTACTGGCGATCGATGGATCACCTGATGGGCTACGCGAAGAGCCGCAGCCACGAGCACCTCCCCGCCTGGAGGGCGTTCAACAAGCTGGTCGGCACGAACGGCGACGTCGGGATCTGGCACGAGACGTATCGCGTCCGTCCAGGCGACTACGAGAACGTCTACGTCAACATGATGCCGTTCGGCGTTGGCAAGGTGGGCCAGCTCGTCGCCGCGCACGGTCCGCGCGAGAGCGCAGCCGGGCGCCTCGCGCCAGCCACGGCATGACGAGACCGAGACCGAGCCACCACGCGCCGGGGCTCGCTTCGCCGGGTGCTCCCGCGGCGACGCACGCACAACCCGAGGTCGACGCGCCCGGCTGATCGCCAGAACCGGCAGTCTCGTCACCGGCATCCGCGGGCACCGTTCCGACCCCCGAGTCGCCGCCGCCCGAAGACGCGTTCCCCGCATCGGCGGGACCGCTGCTGCCGCCGTCGCCCGGACCTCCCTGCATCCCCATGGCGTCGAGCGCGTTGCCGAGAGCCTCGCGAACCGCCTCGAGCGCCGTCGCGGAGCGCGTCCAGTTCGTCCAGTCGGGGGCGATCGTGGCTGCCTGCTGCAACGCCCACGTTCCCTTGCCCGCCTGCTGCAGGAGCGCCACGTAGTCGTAGTCCTCCACGCCGTCGCGCAGCCACTTGAGGCGCATCGACGGAGCCGCGCCGGCGATGCCGACGTCCTGCCCCGGATAGAGGAGCTGCGCCTCGCCGGGATAGTTCGAAGAGCTGTACTTCCCCGCGTTGTTCACGCTCATCCACGGGTTTGGAGACCACTGGTCGACGCGCCAGTAGAGGATGCCGGTGAGCGACTGCGTCGCGCTGAGGAAGCCGGGCTGGATACGGAAGTCGAGCGGGTGAAAGTCGATCTCCCACTTCGGCGAGTACGCGTCCTGCACGAGCGTGTTGTACGACCAGACGTGATCGCCCTTGGCGAGCGCCTGCTTGATCGTCGCGATCGAGTTGACGTACTCGACGGGCAGCACCGTCCAGTCGTCGACGGCCGACCGCCCCTTGCCCGATCCGTCGTCGAAGAGCTGCTGCACCGGCGCCATCGTGACGAGGTTGTCGACGCCCGCCTGGTGGAGCGCCAGGCCCCACGCCTGGACGGTCGGGAAGAGCGACGTGCAGCTCCCGATCTCGTCCGCGCTGTACGCGTAGAGGTATAGGCCCTTGGCCTGCTGCGCGGCCGACGCCTGGATGCTCGCCACCGAGGGCGCGGGCGACATCGTGCAGTTGCTCACGTCCGCACCGCTGAAGAATGGCAGCCCGTCGCTCTCGAGCCCGAACTGAGAGATGAGGGAGCTCTGCTCGGCGGTCGGCACGCTCAGCGGATCGAGCTTGTTGCGAAGCATCTCCTCGTGCGCCGCCTGCGGCACCGAGTTCCAGAAGAGGAAGCTCGACTTGAGCGTCGGCTTCGCGGGCAGGGTGAACGCCCAGACGTCGACGGCGACCTTGCCGGAGAAGGTGCCCTGATCGCTCGACACGGAGTACGTCCCCGAATACGCGCCCGCGCGCGTGCCGGGCGGCACGTACACGTCGACCCAGATCGGCTGGTTCTGCCCCGCCGCCACCGAGAACGGCGCCGCCACGATGGACGCGGTCCCTCCGTAGAGGCTCTTTCCGGTGGATGGATCGACGAACGGGATGAGGCCGTCGGGATACTCCCCCGCCCCGAGGGGCCGGTTCGAGCCTCCCCAGTCCGGGCTGGACGACGTGACGGTCGCGTACTGCTCGCGGAAGAGCGCGACGTTCGATGCGGCGAGCGTCGCGCCGCCGGGCCCGGCGAGGTCCGAGACGGTCACGTTGGCGTGGGTCAGACCCGCCGCCGGCGCTTGCACCACGATCTGGAAGGACTCGTACTCGCTGCGCGCCGCGTGGATCAGCGCATCGCTCGTCGACCCCGGCGCGTCGCTGCGCCCCACGCGCTCCATGCTGTCGACGACCCACGCGTTGGGACCGGTCAGCGCCTGCGCGGTGGTGGAAACGCGCTCGGACGACGCGTCTCCGCATGCCACGAGCGCGACGGCCGCCAAGGCAGCGTTCTTCGAGCGTCGCAAAATTCCACTCGATTGGGACCGCATGAATCCCAGCCTCGCAGGATGCAGGCCAGCCGAAGTGCAGGAATGACCCCGTGTGATTGCGCGGGGTGCGCAACCGGCGATCGCCCGAAGCGTCATGCGCGCGTACTTCGAGTGCAGCTACCCTCGATCGGCTCCGTGAAGCTCGCCGACCTCCGCCGCTTCGCAGCGTCCTTCACGCTGTTCCCGCCGACGACCCTTGCGGGAGCGCTCGACGAGCTGGGCTTCGTGCAGGCGGATCCCATCCGGGCTCCCGCGCGAGCGCAGGACCTCGTGCTGCGCCAGCGGGTCGCCGGGTATCGCGCGGGGGATCTCGAGCGGCTCTATCCGATGCTCGACGTCGCCGAGGACTTCTTCGTCAACTACGGCTTCGTGACGCGGCGGGTGCAGGGGCTGATGCACCCGCGACCGTCCGTGTCGGTGTGGAGGGGCGCCGCCGCCTGGCCCGCAGAGCGAAAGAGGCGCGCCCGGCAACTCCTGGCCTTCGTCCGGAGCGTCGGCGAGGCGCACCCGCGTGACGTCGATGCGCGGTTCTCCCACGGGAGCGTGACCAACTACTGGGGCGGCACCTCCAGCGCGACGACGCACCTCCTCGATGCGATGCACTACCGGGGGCTTCTTCGCGTCGCGCGGCGCGAGGGTGGCATCCGCATCTACGCCGTCCACGAGCACGCGCCGTTCGTGGGTGGAGCGCGCGAGCGCGCGGCGCGCATCGACGCGCTGGTGGACGTGGTCCTTCGCATCTACGCGCCCGTGCACGCTCCGAGTCTCGGGTACTGGGTGCGGCGCCTTCGGTACGGCGTGCCGCAGTGGCGAGAGGACCTCTCCGCGGCACTGAAGCGCGCGAAGGACCGACTCGCGCACGCTCGTGTGGACGGCGTCGACTGGTTCTGGCCCGCGGGACGCGATCCGGCGCGCAGTGAGCCCGTCGAGCGCGTGCGCCTGCTCGCGCCGTTCGATCCCGTCGTGCAGGACCGCGCGCGGTTCGAGCTGCTCTGGGGCTGGGTCTACCGGTTCGAGGCGTACACGCCGCAGAGCAAGCGCAAGCTCGGCTACTACGCGCTCCCGGTCCTCTGGCGCGACCAGGTGATCGGGTGGGCCAACGCGCGGCTCGACGAGGGGAAGCTCGATGTGCAGCTCGGCTACGTCGCGGGGCGACGGCCGCGCGAGAAGGCCTTCGCACGCGAGCTCGAAGCGGAGATCGAGCGGATGCGGTCCTTTCTGGGCCCGCGGCCGGTGCTAGCGTGAGGGGATGCGACGCGGCACCCTCCTGGCGCTGAGCGTCAGCGCGTCCGTCGCCTGCTCCGATTCCGCGGCGACTTCGAATCCCTCCGGCGCCGACGCTGCGTCCGACGCCGCCGTGCTCGACGTGTCGTCGAGCGATGCGCGGATCGAAAGCGGCGGCTCTTCATCGGAGGCGGGAGGCGTCGACGCTGCGGCAGCCGACGGGGCGGCACGGGACGGAAGCGTAGACGCGTCGACCGGCGGGCCCCACTGCGGGACGACGCCGCCGCACTACGTCGACGGCGCGAGCGCGACCGCTTCAGACACGAACCCGGGGACGCAGAGCCAGCCGTGGAGGACGATCCAGAAGGCGGCCGCGGCGCTCGGCCCGGGCGACACCGCCATCATCCTGCCCGCCACGTACACGGGCGACGTTTCGCCCGCCGCCTCGGGCACCACATCCGCTCCCATCTGCTACCTCGCGCGTCCCGGCGCGGTACTGCACGGCGGCGCCTTCGCCATCACCGGTCGCAGCTACGTCACGCTCGACGGACTGCGCGTCGAAAACGTCACGAGCGGCGATGGCATCGCCGTGCTTGGCCCGGGCACCGACGTGACCATCTCGCACAACACCGTGCACGACGCGCTCGGGTCGTGCATCTCGGCCTGGGGCTGCCCGGGAAACACGGATCCGACGGATCCCAAGCTCTGTCCCTACGGACCCTTTCGCTGCCTGCTCAACGTCAGCATCGTCGGCAATACGCTCGAGCTGTGCAACGACGGCGGATACGACGAGAACCTGGACGTCGCCCAGGGGGTCGATGGGTTCGTCGTGCGTGGCAACACGCTGCGCGACGGCGCCGGCGGCGCCAACGGCGGCGAGGGCATCGATCTCAAGGAGGGCGTGAGCAACGGCGTCGTTGCCGGCAACACGATCGAGCCGCTCAGCCGCAATCCGGGCATCTACATCGACGGCGGCGGCTACTGGGCGATCAACCCGACGCCGACGACACACGACATCGTCCTCGACGGGAACCTTCTCGTCGGCGAAGCGATCCGCCTCGATTCGGAGCACCAGGGCAACGTGGCGCGCGTCCTCGTGGAGAACAACGTCGTCACCGGCGCCCCGCAGGACGGAATCGTCGTCTACCAGTACCCGGGCAGCACGGGCGGCATGGACAGCATCACCGTCGTGAACAACACGACGTACGGCAACAGCGCGAGCATGCCCTACTGGAACGGAATCAGCCTCGCGAGCATGATCGCGACGAACATCGTCATCCGCAACGACATCGCGTTCCAGAACATGGGCGGGCAGATCAGCGCAGGCAGCGCGACGAACGATCACAACCTCACGACGGATCCCCTCTTCGTGAACGCCGCCGCGGGCGATTTCCACCTCCAGCCCTCGTCTCCCGCCATCGGCGCGGGCTCGCCGATGGGCGCTCCGTCGCACGACTTCGACGGGGTGACCCGATCGCCGACCGCACCGAGCATCGGCGCGTTCGAGAAGTGACGGCTTGGGCTACCTCGTATCCCGGTAGACCTCGCTCCAGAAGTCGCCGTAGATGCGAGTCATGGGGGGGAAGGCCACGCGCTGGGTCATGAGGATGGCTGTCATGTTCTCGCGTGGGTCCGCCGCCCAGTACGTCCCGAAACCGCCGTCCCAGCCGAACCCGCCGGGTCCGCGCGGATCGCGCGCTGCGGTGGTGACGCTCATGCCGAGCCCCCAGCCGTGGCCGTTCCACCAGCCGTGCGGGAGCATCTCGGAACGCGCCTTTTCCTCGGCCGTGATCTGGTCGGTGGTCATCGCGTCGACCGAGGCACGCGACAGGATGCGAATGCTCCCGACGCTGCCGCCGCCGAGCAGCATGTTCGCGAAGGCCAGGTAGTCGTCGGCGGTCGAGACGAGCCCACCTCCTCCGGAGGGGAACGCAGGCGGCCTGGCCCACTGGCTGTCGTCGACGCCGTCGAACGTGTCCAGACCGCTCCCGTCGGGGTGGAAGGGATCCCGCGCGAGGTAGGCAGGAGGCAGACGGTGCAGGTCCGAGGTCCGCACGCTGAAGGACGTGTCCTTCATTCCGAGCGGCTCGAAGATGCGCTGGCGGAGGAACTGCTCGAAAGACATTCCGGCCGCGCGGGCGACGAGGATGCCGAGGACCTCGGAGCCCGTGTTGTACATCCAGCGCTCGCCGGGCTGGTACATCAGCGGGAGAGTGGCAAAGCGGCGGATCCACTCGTCCGGCGGCGGCGGAACGGCCGGCCGGGGAGGCCCGAAGGCGCCGAGCTTCAGCTCCTCGGCCGCGCGCTGGATGGGCGTCGCGTCGGTCGGGCGCCAGAGGATGCCGAAGCCCATCCGGAACGTGAGCAGGTCGCGCACCGTGATGGCGCGGGCCGCAGGCACCGTGTCGTCCAGCGGACCGTCGACGCGCCGGAGGACCCTGCGGTTCGCCAGCTCGGGAAGGAGGCGATCGACCGGCTCGTCCAGGGCCACCTTTCCCTCGTCGACGAGGATCATCGCGGCAGCCGCCGTGACGGGCTTCGTCATCGACGTGATCCGGAAGAGCGCGTCGCGACGCATCGGCTCGGCTCCGCCGACCGCCATCGCGCCGATGGCACCGCTTTCCACTTTCCCCCGGCGGCTGACCATCCACACCAGCCCCGGCAGCTCGCCGCGCTCGACGTGGCGGGCCAGGGTCTCTGCGAGCCTCTCGTCGGACCTCATGCGCGTCTCCCTCGCGGCGGCGGCGACATGCCACGTCATACAGTCGAGCAGGGAGATCGCAACGCACGAACCCGTGGCCCTGAGGATCTCCCGTCGCGTACACCCGCTGCCGACCGCCATACCCCTAGGACGAACGAGGGGCCTCCGATTCGACAGTGCCTAGTCGCCGAAATGCACGGCGCTGATCCGCACGCCCCCGAAGGTGTCGCTGAACGTCACGCGCCCCCGGTCGGCCCCGGCGGCGCCGGCCATGACCATGAGCGGAAGGAGATGCTCTTCGCGTGGATGCACGCGCCTCGCTGCCGGTGCGGACGACCACTGCGTCAGGGCGGCATCGCGCTCGCCGGGCGCGGCCACGGCGGCGTGCTTCAGCCAGGCGTCGAAGACCTCCGAGTCCGCGCGCCCCTGCGGCTGATTGAACCCGCGCATGTTGTGGTAGCTCATGCCGCTCCCGACGAGCAGCACGCCCTCGTCGCGGAGGGGAGCGAGGGCGCGCCCGATGGCCATGTGGCGCGCAGGATCGAGCCCCTCCTCGAGCGAGAGCTGGATCGTCGGTACGTCGGCGTCCGGGAAGGTCAGCTTGAGCGGGATGAAGGTGCCGTGGTCGAAGCCCCGCGCCCCGTCCTCGGCGCTCGGGATCCCCGCGGCGTCGAGGAGCTGCCGCGCGCGAGCCGCCAGCTCGGGATGGCCGGGCGCAGGCCAGGTGATCGCGTACGACTCCGGCGGGAACCCGTAATAGTCGTAGAGGATCGGCGGGCGCGGCGACGTCATGACCGTGGGGACCTTCGCCTCCCAGTGGGCCGAGACGACGACCATCGCGCGCGGTCGCTGCGGGAGCGCCGCGACGAGGCCGCGCAGGTACTCGGCCAGCGACTGGACCTCGTGGGGCTGGAAGAAACCGAGGCTCACGAACGGCCAGGGGCCGCCGCCGTGGGGCAGATAGATCGCCGGCATGCGTGTCGGGTCGGTGCTCATGGGGTCCTTGTCATCGGACAATGTGCGTCCCTTTCCGAGGAGACACCAGCCGCCCGGGTGCAACAAAGTGTTCCCCGATGCGGCGCCCTGGGCGGATTGGCTTCGGGATCGCGGTGGCCTCGCTTCTGCTCGATTGCGGCTCGCGATCGGCGCTCGAGACGATACCGGCGCGCGAAGCCTCGGCCGGAGACGACGCCGGCGAGCTCCCCGAGGCGGCTCCTCCTCCGGACGTCACCTTCCCCGAGGCCTCTTCGTGCACTCCCGCGCCGGCCGGCGGCATGGCCGTCGGAAGCTTCTCGCTCGCAGTGATCTCGATGGGCGTCGCGGTCGCAGGAAGCACGGTCTACGCAGGTACGGCGACCATCAGCCAGACGAGCCCCCTGTACGGCGGTGCCATCTCCCGCGTGCCGGCGAGCGGCGGGCCGACGCAAGCGGTCACGGCCCCCTCGTTCAACTTCGGCGGCCTCGCCTCCGACGGCGCGCGCATCTACTACCCGCAGAGCAGCGGCATGGCGCAGGGTCCCAACGGGGCCGTCTACGAAGTGCTCGGTCTTGCGTCGATGGACACGTCTACCGGCGCGGTGCACGCGATCAACACGCCGTAGCCCCCTCGATCCAGCTCGAGCAACATCAACTCGACCATGATCGCGGCGACGAGCACACGGCCCGGCGTCGTCTGGCTCGGAGCCCCCGTAGGAGCAGACGGAGTCAGCACCCTGTCGTCGTGGGATCCCGCGAGCGACACCGTCGGCACGCTTGCCACTGGGCAGGATCTCAGCGGCGTCGCCGTCGATTCCACCTCGGTCTACTGGGCAGACACCGGAGGCGGCCAGGGAATCACCGTCTACAGCGTTTCCTTCGGAGGCGGATCGCCGGTCGCCCTCGCGAAGGTTCCCGGTGGCACCCATGGGCAGCTCCTGGGGGCGTGGGGCGACGACGTCGTGTTCGTCAGCGACTACGCGACCGCGTCCATCGAGGGCGACCCTGAACCGGGTTCGCGTCGCGGGAGGCGCGCCGGCGATCGTCCCCACGAAGGGAGAGATCCAGTCGCTCGCGTTCGACGCTTGCAATCTGTACATCGGGACGATCGCACCCGCCCAGGTGCTCGTTCTACCCAGGACGTAGTCGAAGCGCGCCTCAGCGAACCATCGTCGCTCCGCCGGCGACGTCGAGCACGATGCCCGTGATCCACGATGCGTCGTCCGACGCGAGGAACAGGGCGGCGCCGGCGATGTCCTCGGGAGTGCCAAGGCGCCGGATGGGGTGCAGGGCCACGAGCTCCTGCTGCTGCGCCTCGGGGATACGCTGCTCGTTCTTCTCCGTCAGGATCGTCTCGGGAGCGATGCAGACCACCCGCACGCCGTGCGGGCCCGCCTGCGCCGCGACATCCTGCGTGAGCAGCTCGATTCCCGCCTTCGCCGCTGCGTAGGGGATGGGCGAACGGGGGTGCGCCCTGCGCCCCGCCGACGAGGACATGGTGATGATGCATCCGCGCCCGCGCTGCTTCATCCCGGGCAGCACGGCCTTGATGCACAGGAACGTCGCCGTCAGGTTCGCGTCGACGGTCGCTCGCCAGGCCTGCTCCGAGATCTCCTCGATCGGGCCGGGAGGCGTGAGGCTGCCGCCGGCGTTTGCGACAAGGATGTCGATCGGACCCAGGCGCTCCTCGACGTCGCGATGGATCGCCTCGACGTCAGCCGCCCTGGTCACGTCTCCGGTGACCTGGATGACCGTTCCGCCCGCGCGCTCGATCGAGAGCCGGACCGCATCGAGCGCGGCCGCGTCGCGTCCGTGAACCGCCACCTTCGCGCCTCGGCTGGCGAAGCGTGCGGCGATCGCCGCGCCGATTCCTCTCGAGCTGCCCGTGACCAGGGCGACCCTGCCATCGATGTCTCGCATGCGCCGTCCGATGCGGCCCGGCACCCCGACGTGGCGATGCTCAAGCTTTCTTTACGTGCACGTGATGAACGACGACCTCGTCGGGATCCACGAGCGTATCGTTCGTGGCCTGCGCCACGCGCCGCACGACGACGCGTGACGGGCGGAACAGGGAATGCAGCATCACCTCGAGCCCGTCGACGTAGACCCTGATGCGATCGGCGGCGACGCGCGTCTCGAGATCATCCTCGGCCCACTCGCGGACCACGGCGCCCGTCACCGCCCGCACTTCGTCGGCGCGGCCCAGGAGCCAGAGGAATCCCTCTTCCTCCGGACCGACGGTCTCGGATGCACGGGCGAGCGCCTGGGAGAGCTCGACGGCCCGGCGGATCTCGAGACGCAGAACCGTCGGGTACGGCATGGATCGGGGAGTCATGCCCGTGAGTAGTCGCGCGAGCACGCCCGGACGGCTCACGCTACGTTCGCGCGACGTCGACACGCACGGGAGGTCAGGATGGCGACCGACAGGAAGACCGCTGCAATCGTGGGCGTGGGACCCGGTCTGGGGCGGGCCGTGGCCATCCGCTTCGCACAGGGCGGCTTCGCCGTCGCGCTGATGGCCCGGAGCGAGGACGCGTCGCGCTCGGTTCAGGACGAGATCACGGCTGCCGGCGGCGTCGCGCGTTCCTTCGCATGCGACGCTGCCGACGAGAGCAACGCGCGCGCGGCGTTCGGACGCGTGAGCGCCGAGCTCGGGGAGCCCGACGTGCTCGTCTACAACGCGGGCGCGTTCCAGATGGGCGGCGTGATGCAGCTCTCGCCAGCCGATCTGGAGCGCACGTGGCGCGTGAACTGCCTCGGAGGCCTCGTCACCGCGCAGGCCGTGCTGGCGAAGATGCTCGAGCGAGGCCGGGGGACCATCCTCTTCACCGGAGCGACCGCAGCGCTCCGGGGAAGCGCGCAGTTCGCGTCGCTCGCCGTGGGCAAGTTCGGCCTGAGGGCCCTCGCGCAATCGATGGCGCGCGAGCTCGGTCCCCGAGGCATCCACGTGGCGCACGTCATCATCGATGGGGGCATCGACACGCCGCGCGTGCGCGCCATGGTCGCCGGACGACAGGTCGCTCCCACCCTCCTCTCCCCCGCGGCGATCGCCGAGACCTACTGGCACCTGCACTCGCAGGAGCCCAGCGCGTGGACGCACGAGATGGATCTCCGGCCCTCCGTCGAGAAGTTCTGATCGCGCTCAGAGGACGCCGTCGCTCACGGCCTGATCGACGTAGCTGGTGACTACCTGGCGACCGCCCGTGAAGTCCGTGTAGTCGAGGGCGAGGTCGAACGTCGTCGGGTCGTGCGGGTGATTGATGATCAGCGTGTCGTGCAGGCACCAGCCGGCGCCGACGTCGCATCCGGACCCGTCGGCGTCCACCGTGAAGAAGTGCGAAGCGGAAAACATGGCGTGCAGGCTCTCGTCGGACGAGGTGTTCTCGGAGTCGCCGGCGACCGAGTCGTGCGCGTTGCAGAAGTAGACTCCGCGCATGCTGCCGACGAGCGCGTCGGTCAGCGCCCACGAACCGCCGTCGAGGTTGAAGTACGCGATCTTCGCCAGGACGGCCGCATCGGCGAAGGTGAAGAGCTCGTCGGCGACGAAGCCGCCACTCGAATGGGCGATCACGAGGACGTGAGTGGAAGCGACGGCCTGCGTGGCGAGGGCGGCCGCGAGCTCCGAGTTGCCTATCTCGCGCGATGCGTAGTCGGGATCCATCGGGCCGCGCACGGCGTACATGTGACCGACACCGAGCTGCGCGAGACGCACGCCCGTCATCTGCGTCACCCACGCCTGCGAATCCGCGTCGGTGGCCGTGTAGCCGCCATAGGCGATCACGATGTCGCTCCCGCCCCCAGTGTCCTTGGTGGTCACGCCGAAGCTGACCGGCGTCCAGGGACCGCTCGCGTCCCAGGGGGCAGCCTCCGGCGCGGCATCGTGCACGGACGCGTCGGCAAGGACCGAGGGAGGACCATCGGCGCCTCCCTCTGGGAGATGCATCGGCGAGGCTTCCGGGACCACACCCGCATCGATCGTGGGGGCGCCGGTCTCGGCCGCCTGCGCGCCGGCCTCGCCACCGTCCTCCTCTGCAACGGGCACGCCGGCGGGCACCGACGACGACGCCGTGCAGGCCGACGCCAGGAACATCACGAGCAGGACATGCACCCCACGCACGACGAGTTGCGGGCCGCCGACTGCGAGCCTCATGCCGTCGACGACGCCGCGAAAATCCGTGCGCGAGGCATCATTTCCACCACCGTCTCGCGGGCCGCCGCGATCCGCGTCCGGGCCAGTCGATGCCCGTCGCGACGCATCGCGAGCGTGCGCCGGTGCTCGCGGAAACGGCCGTCATCTGCCATCGTGCAAAGACGACCGATGGCGGTTCGCGAGGTCATCCTGCCGTTCCCCGCGCACGTCCATCCGATCCGCGCGATTCGCTCGACCGTGATCGTCGGCTCGTTCGCCGTTCTCCGCGAGAACCAGCTGTTCGACGCGTACGCCTCGGCCCTGCCCACCGAGAAGCGCGAGCTCCTCGTCCACATCGTGGCGGGGGCGTGGATCCCGCTCGAACTCGCGCTCGTTCACTACGCCGCCTGCGACTCCCTCGAGCTGCCGCACGACACGATCGCCCAGTTCGGCCGGGGCGTCTTCGACCGCATCCGCGGCACGTTGCTCGGGACGACGGTGCGCATGGCGCGCGAGGCGGGCGTCACCCCCTGGACGGTGCTTCCTCACCTGCAGCGCTTCTGGGATCGCGCCTACCAGGGCGGCGGCCTGAGTGTGATCAAGCTCGGTCCCAAGGAGGCGCGGGGCGACGTCATCCAGGCGCCCATCTGCGACTCGGTCTACTTCCGGCACGCGCTGCGCGGCCTGCTCGCGGGGGTGCTCGAGCTTTTCTGCAACAAGGCCTATGTCTCGCTCCTGCAGACGCAGGCGCCGGCGTCCGTCGCCTATCAGATGCAGTGGGCGTAAACTGAGGAGGGGGTTCTCATGACTTCCTCGCTTGCTCGCATCGTCGGGTCTTCGCTCGCGGTTTGTGCCTGGGTGGTCGTGGGGTGCGACACGGGCACCTCGACGACGGGAGGACGCCCATCGGGGGGCAGCAGCCTCTGTCACTGCAACGCGCCGGGCGCCACGTGCGTCGCGAGCGACGACTGCCAGGCCGGTTACTACTGCGGTCCTTCCGAGACATGTGCGAAGGCCGGCAGCGGAACCGCCGGTTCCTCGTGCTCGAGCGACGCCGACTGCGCCTCGGGGCTCCGGTGCGACGTCACCGGGTTCAGCGCGCAGTGCGAGCCCGAGGGCACCGGCAACGTCGGCGGCGCGTGCACGAGCGCGAACGACTGCCTCGCCGGCCTCGCGTGCGTCGGCGGCTCGTGCGATCCACTCGGCCCCTCCGACGGCGGCGTGCCCATCGCGGTGCCCACCTGGACCGGCGAGACGTGCATGGACGTGAGCGGCCCCACGCAGGCGTACTTCCGCGTCCCGCGCGGTACCGACGACGGCGACTTCTACCGGCTCCCCTTCCCCAACGACGTGCGCCTCTCGGGAGGCCACGTGTCGCTCAGGGGTCACCCGACGCCCGGCCCCGCGCTCCTCGGCTTCGACGTGGTCGACCGCTGGCTGCGCGACCTCGAGGCGACGGTCGACGGCTTCAGCACGTACCCCACCGTGTTCTTTCGCTTCAGCGCGGCCGTCGACATCGGGGGCACGCTCAAGGCGAAGGGCGCGGTCCAGTTCCTCGACATCACCGATCCGACCAAGCCGGTGGCTCAGGGGTTCGCGTGGGTCGCGAACACCGGACGCGGCGCGTACATCTGCGACGACTGGATGGCCGTGAAGCCCCCGGGCGGGGCGCCCCTCACACCCGGGCACACGTACGCCGTGATCATCGCGAGCACGGTGAAGGACGCGAACGGTGCGGCCATCCAGAGCTCGACGGACCTGCAGGCGCTGCTCGGATCGAGCGCTCCCTCGGACGCGACGCTCGCGACCGCGTGGAACCAGTACGCGCCCCTGCGTGCGTGGGCATCGGCGCAGGGCGTCGCGGCGAGCAGCATCCTCGACGCCGCGCAGTTCACGGTCGGCCATCCGGCGGCGATTGGACCGAAGCTTCCGTCCGCGGTGGCGGCCGCGCCGGCGCCGACGGCGACGAGCTGGATCCGGTGCGGGGACAAGCCGTCGCCCTGCCCGCAGGCGACCGGCGACCGCGCGTGCGGCACGCCCGACCCGAGCTTCGACGAGCTGCACGCGATGATCACGCTGCCCATCTTCCAGAAGGGCAACGAGCCGTACGCCACGCCCGCCGACGGCGGCGACTTCGTGCTCGCGTCCGACGGGACGCCGCAGATGCAGCGCACCGAGCAGGTGTGCATGGCGCTCACCGTCCCCAACGGAGCCACGATGCCCGCCGCCGGCTGGCCGCTCCTCGTGTACGCGCACGGCACCGGAGGAAGCTTCCGGAGCCACGTCACCGAGGGCGTCGCCAAGCGCGAGGCCGCGCAAGGCATCGCGGTGCTCGGGATCGATCAGGTCGAGCACGGGACGCGACGCGGGACCTCGCAGACCTCGCCCGATCAGCTCTTCTACGACTTCACGAATCCCGCGGCGGCCCGCGGCAACCCGCTGCAAGGCGCGGTCGATCAGCTGTCCCTCGTGCGCTTCGCGTCGACGTTCGATCTGGCGGCGTCCCAGTCGCCGACGGGCGCCGAGATCAAGGCGGGGCCGGTGGCATTCTGGGGACACTCGCAGGGCGCCACCGTCGGCGGCATCGCGATGCCGTACGCGGCCGGCGTGCTCGGCGCCGTCTTCAGCGGCGAGGGCGCGAGCCTCGAGGATGCGCTCGTGAACAAGACGAACCCGATCAACATCGCCGCGGCGCTGCCCATCGTGCTCGAAGACGCGCACGTGGACACGAACCACCCCGTGCTCGCGCTGCTGCAGAACGATCTCGGGATCGTCGATCCGCTCAACCACGCCGGCGCCCTCGTCCAGACGCCCGTCGCGGCCGCGGATCAGAAGCACGTGTTCCAGCCGTTCGGCCAGGGCGACACCTACGCGCCTCCGATCACCGAGCAGATCTTCGCCATCGCCGCGCACCTCACCGAGGCAGCGCCGCCGAGCGGCGTGACGGGCAGCCCGCTGGTGGGCATGGCGCCGTCGCCGGTGCCTCTCGGCGGCAACGCGATGATCGGCGGCAAGAGCATCACCGCCGTCGTCCGGCAGTACGCTCCCGGTGCGAGCTACGACGGTCACTTCGTCTCTTACGACGACCCCGCGGCGGAAGCCGACGTCGATCACTTCCTCGCCGACGCGCTCGCGGGCAAGGTTCCGATGGTCGGACGCTGAGGGGTCTGGGTAAGCTTGCCACGATGAGCGAGGACGTCGTGCTCGCGCTGCCCGCCTCGCTGCACCCGGTGAGGAAGTTGCGGAGCACGCTCGTGCTGGCGTCCATCGAGTCGGTGCGCACGCGGGGCCGATTCAGCGACTACGAGCGTGCCTTGCCCGTACAGCACCGGGAGGCCCTGTTGAAGGCCGTTGCCGCGACCTGGATCTCGCTCGACGCGGCCAAGGCTCACTACGCGGCGTGCGACTCGCTCGGCCTGTCCGCCGAGCAGCAGACGCTCGCCGGTCGGTCTACCTTCGAAGGCGCGCGCACCACCTTGATGGGGACAGCGGTCGGCCTGGCCCGGGGGGCGGGCGTCACGCCGTGGCACGTCATGCCGATGCTCCAGCGTGTCTGGGAGCGCGGCTGTGACGGCGGCGGCGTGATGGTCGTGCGCGCGGGTCCCAAGGACGCCCACATCGACATCGTGCAGTGCGAGCTCCTCGCGTCCCCGTACATGCGCAACGGCCTCCGCGGGCTCACCGCAGCGATCATGGAGCTCTTCTGCACGCGCGCGTACGTGACGGAGCGCCGTCCATGTGGCGCCGCTTCCGTCTACTACCGCGCCCAGTGGGCCTGAAGCAGGTACCTGGCACCCCATCCGAGCAGCCACCAGGGGCGCGGATGAAGCCGCAGCGCCCAGCCGCTCTCGATCGTCGCGCGCCGGGAACGCGTCGACGATGCGGTCGATGCACTCGATGGCAGCCATCAGCACCGTCACGTCGGAGCGCACGACGTCCGGGATGCGTGCCCCGAAGTCGGCGGCGAGACGCTGCACGCTGGATTTTTCCGTTCAGCGCCGACGCGACCGGAGTCTTTTCTGGCCTGCGAGGGAGCAGCTCGGTCATAACTCCGTACGACGGGAGTATGCCCATGCGCTCGACCAGCCTTTGCCTAGCTGCAGCGTTCGCCCTTTTCCTGCCGGCCTCGGCCCTCTACGCGTGCGGAAGCAGCAGCAGCAACAACACCTTCGGCGACGACGGCGGCAGCAGCAGCGGCGGCGACGGCAGCGGGAGCAGCAGCGGCGGGGGAGATGGCTCCGGATGCCTGACGTGCGGCGATGCGCACTTCGACGGGTACGTGCCTCCCGTGTTCGAGGACGGCGGCTTCTCGGCCGGCGACTGCGACGGAGGCGGATGCAACTTCCCGCCGCCGGGCGCGCCCGCTTGCACCGGCACGCCTCCGATCAACATCGCCTATCCCGCCGACGGGACGATGGTGCCGCCCGACATGAACGTCATCAGCGTCATGTGGACGCCCTTCGGCAGCGCCTACAAGGCGTTCGAGGTCGACTTCAACAACTCCGCCACGTACATGCACGTCGTCACGAAGTGCGCGACGCAGACGGTCGACACCGAGCAGCCGCCGCAGCCCTCCGGCGGGTGCGAGCTGCAGCTCGATCCGACCATGTGGAAGTTCGTGGCCGATCACAACCGCGGCGGCGACCCCGTGAGGATCACGGTGCGCGGCACGACGGACGGTACGTGCGCCACGTCGTCGACCAACTCGGTGAGCCTCGCCTTCGGCCAGGACGACATCCTGGGCGCCATCTACTACTGGAAGTCCACCGTCACGGCCGCCGGCACCGGCGGCGACGTGTGGGTCAAGACCTGGGGCGACAGCACGCCGGAGAAGAACCTCACGTCGGGCCTCGGCACGTGCAACGGCTGCCACGCACTCTCGCGCGACGGCCTGCGCATGATCATCAACAGCGACGACTCCGACTCGGACGACGAGTACGGCGACATGAACGCGTCGCTCATCGACATGACGACGCTGATGCCCATCGGCTCCGGGATGACCGCCCCGTGCGGCAGCAACTGCCCCGGGTTCGCCTCGTTCTTCCCGGACCACAGCAAGTTCCTCATCTCGAACGGCTACATGGCGGGCTACCCCAGCTCGGACATGGTGACCAACCACATGTACGAGTTCGACGGCACGGCCGACACGCTGATGACGACCGTGACCGCGAGTCCGCCCGCCATCGCGACGATGCCGGACTGGTCGCCCGACGGGAAGAGCGTCATCTTCGTCGCCCCGCAGTCCCTCGCCACGTGGACGGACACCTACGGCGACACGCCGCTCAACGACGACTCGCACGTCTTCGGCGGGAGCCTCTTCACGATGTCCTATTCGGGCGGGAACTTCGGCACGGCCACGCCGTTCCTCATGTCCGGCGGCGAGAACAACTTCTACCCGAGCTACTCGCCCGACGGGTCGCTCGTCGTCTTCAACCGCGTGGCGCTCGACAACTCGGCGGGCAGCCTCACCGGCTGCACCGGCTCGGGGATGCAGAAGGTCTGTCCGAACGACAGCTTCTCGAACCCGAACTCGCGCCTCATGCTGGCGAAGAACATGGCGATGCCGACGCCGATCGACCTCGCGAACGCGAACGGATCCACCACGGCGTCGCCGCTCGCGTGGTCCAACTCGTGGCCGAAGTGGTCGCCGTTCCTGCAGGAGTACCAGGGGCATCAGCTCCTCTGGATCGCGTTCTCGTCCACGCGCGACTACGGCCTCCGCGTGCGCAACCACGTGCAGGGCGCCGGCCAGTTCCAGTGCTACCCGCCGGACAGCTACGAGCAGGCGGGCGGCGCGCACGGCACGCAGTTCTCGGCGCAGTGCCAGCAGCCCCAGATCTGGATGGCGGCCATCGACGTGACGCTCGCGAGCGGCCCGCAGATCAAGCACCCCGAGGCGATGACCGACCCGTCGTGGCACGCCTTCTGGGTGCCCTTCCAGGACATCACGACGCACAATCACACGCCGCAGTGGACGCAGCGCGCCGGCCCGCCGCCGCCCGACGCCGGCACCTGCGCGATGCAGGGCATGAGCTGCACCCAGGGCTCGACCTGCTGCTCGGGGCTCGTCTGCCAGGCGACGGGCACTTGCGGCATGATCGCGCAGTAGCGAGGCTCGCGTCCGTTCGCGAGCTCTCGCGACCTCGTCCTGGATCGCGAATCATCCATATGTAAAGCTTTTCTCGCGGAGAGCGGGGGTGGACACGGCGCGGTTCGCCCGTTGCAGGTGTGGTCCGCCGGCATGATGATGAGGCACCAGTTCGCGACGTCACGCGAGATCGTCGAAGAGACCGTCCTCCCCTTCCGCGCACCGCCGGCACGCATGGGAATCGCCACCGTCGCGCGTTCGACGCTCGTCACCGCTTCGATACAATCGCTGCGGACGCGCGGCCTGTACGACCGTTACGCGGCGCGTCTGACGGAGGATGATCGCGCGGCGCTGTCGAGCGCCGTCGCAGGGGCCTGGATCCCGATGGGCCTCGCCGTGGCCCACTACCGGGCGTGCGATGCCCTGCGCCTCTGCATCGGCGAGCAGCTCGACATCGCGCTCGAGGTCGGGCAGCAGATGCACGGGACCTTCCTCGGAGCGATGCTCCGCATCGCGAAGACCGTCGGCGTCACGCCGTGGACCGCGCTCTCCTACTCCGGCAAGCTGTACGAGCGCCTCTTCCGCGGCGGAGGCATCGCCGTCACGCGCACGGGCCCGAAGGACGCGCGGGTCGATCTGGTGGGCAACCCGCTCTGCGACATCGAGTACTTCCGCGTGGGCGTCCGAGGCGTGTACGAGGCCGCCCTCGAGCTGTTCTGCGAGCGCGTGACCACGCACGAGATCCCGCGGCGGTACGTCGGCCTCGACATGGCCCTCCGCATCTCGTGGGTCTGACGTGGCGCGGCGATTGCGTCGCCGCCGCACATGATCGAGGCCGTCGTCCACTACCTCCACGAGGCAGGGATCCCGTTCCGTCTCACCTCGTATCCCGCGCCCGAACCGCTTCCGCCGGTCGCGCATCGGCTCATGCCCACCGCGCAGCTGGTGGAGACCCACGTGGTGCTCGTCGACGGGCGTCCCGCGCTCGCCTGCACCGTCTGCGGCGAGCTCGTGAGTCTGTCGGCGCTGTCGACCGAGACTGGTGGGGTCGTGATCGACTCGGGCACCGAGAACCTGAGCGGTGAGTACCGCGGCGCGACGGGACCCATCCCGCCGCTCGGACACCTCATGGGCATGCCGCTCTTCGTCGACGTGCGCGTCGCGGAGCTCCCCAACGTCGCCTTCCGGGCCTTCGGCCCCAACGACTACCTCGAGATCTCGTACGACGATTTCGCGCTCGTGGAGCATCCCCGGGTCGCCTCGTTCGGCGAGGCAGGCGAGCTTCCGCCGCATCCGCGAGGTGAGCAGCGATAGTCTCCCTCCCGGATGGCCGAACCGCTTCCCCCCAGCGAGGTCAAAGGGCTGTGGTTCACCGTGGGCCGGCGCTACGTGCTCGAGGGGTTCGGGCAAGAGGCGCTGGACGCGGTCGTCGCGAACATGGGACCCGAGCACGGCGGCATCCTGAGCTCGGCGCTGCCCTCCGAGTGGTACGAGGAAGAGACGCTGCGGCGCATGCTCGTCGCCTGCAACACCGTGCTCGCGAAGGAAAACCCGGACGAGTTCGTGCACGTCACCGAGGAAGCGTCGCTCGTGGCGATCCACCACTTCTTCCGCGCGCTGCTGCGGCTCGTCCCGCCGGGCGTGATGCTCCGGAAGATCCCGACCATGTGGAACATCATGCGACGGGGGCCCGGGAGGGTCGCCGTCCAGACGAGCGCCGACGCCGGCATCGTCCGCTACAGCCGGTTCCCGTACTTCGACGACGTGCTCTATCGCCGGATGACCAAGGGAGCCATCCGCGCCTTGATGCGGCTCTGCGGGACGCCCGCGTCCGTCGAGCTCGGCCCCCACACGAGCGACTCGCTGACCGTCGAGGTGCGCTGGGGGTAGTCAGAGGTTCTTGCCGAACCAGGCGCTCGCGTACGGGTTCTCGTTGTACGCGGGGATGCGCTCGTAGCCCGTCTCGTCGTAGAAGCGCGTCGCGTCCACGTGCGCGTTGAGCGTGTCGAGCACGCTGCGCTTGAACCCGGCGTCGCGCGCCGCCTGCTCGATGGCGGCGAGCAGCGCGCGACCGTGTCCGTGACGTCGCGCCTCTGCCGCCACGAACATGCGCTTGATCTCGCAGACGCCTTCCTCCCACTTCCGGAAGCCCCCGCACGCCACGGGGCGGTCGCCCTCGTAGGCGACGATGAAGCGGCCCCCCGGCGGGTCCATGTCCTCGATGGACGCCTGGCGGGAGAGGTTGAACCCGAAGCGGGCGCGGATCTCGGCGTAGAACTGCCCGAGCAGACTGCGCGCATCGGGATGGGACGTCGGGACGATCGCGAACCGCAGCTCTGCCATCGGGGGAGCCCCCTCTCTCGGCGCCCCTTGTATCATCAGAGGATGGATTCGGCTCGCATGCTCGTGTGTCCTTCCTGCGGCGCGGGCGTCGCCGAGGGCGTGCGCCGGTGCGCGCACTGCGGCTCGCCGGTCGCGACCGTACGCTGCGGCTGCTGCTTCCACATGAACGTGCGCGACGCCGCGTACTGCTCGGGTTGCGGGCGCGAGCTCGGGCTCGAGCCGATCGCCCGGGACGGGGCGCCGCTCGATTGCCCCGATTGCCGGCAGCCGATGGATCCGCTCGATTGCGGGCCGGGCGCGCTCTACGACTGCAGCCGCTGCGGAGGGCAGTTCGTGGAGCACGCGGCGCTGCGCGATCTGCTCGAGCAGCACGACCGGCTCGAGACGCCGGCGCAGCGCCCGCCGCGCGCCGAGGCGGTGGACACGCGCGTGCGGTACGTGAGCTGCCCCGCGTGCCGCTCGATGATGAACCGGCGCAACTTCGGCGCCGGCAGCGGCGTCATCGTCGACGTGTGCTCGAAGCACGGCACCTGGTTCGACCCCGGCGAGCTGCCGCGGGTGCTCGCCTACGTCGAGGCCGGGGGGCTGCAGCGGACGCGCTACGCCGCGCAGGAAGAGCGCGAGCAGCTCATGCGCGAGAGGCTGCGCCAGCGCGTCGCGGCCGTGACGATTCCCGCGAGCACTCCCGTGCGCGAAGAGGGCGACATCTTCTCGGTGTCCGCGGCGGACCTGCTCTCGGCGCTGCTCGGGCTCTGAGCCGCGCGTTCAGCGCGCCGCCGAGGGACAGCCGCGCTCCGTGTAGAGGAGGTACTTCTCGCGCTTGGTCGCGAAGGCCGCGAGCTGCGCGCCGTACGAGTCGACGATCGAGGCGAGAGGGAGCCCGGCGTCGATGGCCTTCACGACGCGCGGATCGCCGATCATGCGATCGAGCTTGTCGAACACCCAGTCGCGTGGGTACAGGCGCCGGAGCACGCGCGCGAAGGCGAGGCCGGTGCGCACCGGCTCGAACTGCGCGCGGTCGGTCACGGTGACGTGCACGCCGCGGCAGACCTGCCCCGCATAGCTGCGCGCGTCCGGCGTGAAGGTCTCGGGCGCGAAGGTGACGCCCGCGAGCGGTTCGGCGGCGAGCGCCGACGCGAGGGCGTCGCCGTCGATCCACGGAGCCCCCAGCCGCTCGAAGGGCGCGTCGGTGCCGCGTCCGACCGACACGTTGGTCGACTCCAGCAGCCCGAGCGCCGGATAGAGGAGCGCCTCGATGACCCGGTGCAGGTTGGGCGACGGATTCACCCACGGCAGCCCCGTCTCGTCGCCGTACGAGGCGCGCCTCCAGCCGCGCATCGGCACGATCGACAGGTCGACGCCCATGTGGTCGTCGGCGTCGAAGAGCCACGCGAGCTCCCCGATGGTCATCCCGTGGCGCACGGGCAGCGCGTGGTAATTCACGAAGGACCGGCTCCCCGGAGGCGGCACGAGCATCGGCCCGGCGACGTCGACGCCGTCGATCGGATCCGGCCGGTCGAGCACCACGAAGCGCAGGTCGTGATCGCGCGCGACCTCCATCGCGCGGCGCATCGTGGATCCGTAGGTGAAGAAGCGCGTGCCGACGTCCTGGACGTCGAAGACCAGCGTGTCGATGCCGGCGAGCATCTGCGTCGTCGGCGCGAACGTCTCGCCGTAGAGGCTGTAGACCGGCAGGCCCGTCTTCTCGTCGACCCCGCCGGCGATCTTGCCCTCGCGGTCGGCGCCCATGCCGTGCTCGGGGGTGAAGAGGGCGACGAGCGTGAGCTCCGGGGCGCCCGCGAGCACGTCGATCGTGGAGGTGCCGTCGCGGGTGCGCCCGCTCGCGTTGGTGATGAGCCCCACGTGGGCGCCCTGGAGGCGGGCGAACCCCTCGTCGCGCAGCACGTCGATGCCGGTGTGCACGTCGTCGGGTCGGTCGACGCACGCGTCGACGCGGCCGATGCCCGGCGCGATCGCCTGCGCGGCCAGCGTCGAGACGCGCGCCAGGAGCGGCTTGGAGTCCCCGGTGCCGTCGGGATGCACGCGATTCGTGAGGAGGACGATGAAGAGGTCCGCGTCGGGATCGATCCACAGCGCCGTCCCGGTGAAGCCGAAGTGCCCGAAGGCGCGCGGCGACAGCGCAGCGCTCTTCCACGTGCTGTCCACCTGCCAGCCGAGGGTGCGGATGCCGCCGGGCACGTCGTAAGGCGCGGTCATCGCGTCCACCGTCGCGGCAGAGAGGATTCGCCTGCCCTCGACCTGTCCGCGGCCGAGGATCGCCCGCGCGTAGCGCGCGAGATCGTCCCCCGTCGAGAAGAGTCCCGCGTGCCCCGCGACGCCGCCGAGCCGGAAGGCGCGCGGGTCGTGCACGACGCCTGCGCGCCACTCGCCGTCGACTTCCTCCGTCCACGCCGCGCGCGCCTTGCGCTCGCCCGTCGGCACGAACCCGGTGTCCTTCATGCCGAGCGGCGCGAAGATCGCCTCGTTCGCGAAGTCCGGCAGCTCCTTGCCGGTGACCCTGCGCACCACCTCCTCGAGCAGGATGAACCCGATGTCGCTGTAGATGGACTTCACTCCCGGCGCGGCGCGCATCTTCGCGTCGCAGATGCCGCGGATCGCCGCTTCCCGGCCGTGCTCGAAGTCGCCGAACGCCGTGTCCGCGGGCAGACCCGACACGTGAAGCAGCAGGTGTCGCAGCGTGATGGCCCCCTTCCCGCCCCCGGCGCACTCGGGGACGTACTTTCCGACCGGATCGTCGAGCCCGACCGTGCCGCGATCGACCAGCGCCATGATGCTCGTCGCCGTGGCGACCGGCTTGGTGAGCGACGCCAGGTCGAACACCGTATCCAGCGTCA
Source organism: Polyangiaceae bacterium (assembly GCA_036393165.1). Lineage (GTDB taxonomy): Bacteria > Myxococcota_A > Polyangia > Polyangiales > Polyangiaceae > Palsa-1150. The sequence continues at coordinate 33,605 of DASVWO010000017.1, forward strand.
TGGGCACGCGGTCGGGCAGCACCTCGCGAAACCCGTAGGCGCGCCGGAGAAGCACGCCGTCGTGCCTCCCGATGACGACGACCGCGCCCGGCACCTTCCGGTCCGTCATCGCCTCGTCGACCGCGCGATCCACGAAGGATCCGAGCGCGCTCCCCGGGTCGTCCGGGACGCCCGTCGCGTCTTCCACCTCGGCCGCGGCGGCCGGCGGCTCTGCCGTGAGCCCCGCCGGATCGCGCACGAGGCTCACGATGCAGCCCATCAGGAGCGCGCCGAAGGCCGGCGCCTGCGCGAGTCGATGCGCGCTCAAGCCGGCGCATGGTAGCACCCGCCCTCCTGCCACCGCGAAGCCCGCGACTGCCGTCGTCACGCCCACCAGCGCAGTCGCGAGGCTCGCCGCAGTGGTCGTGAGACTCGCGGTCGCGGTCGCGAAGCTCGCCGCCGGTGTCGTGAAGCTCGCCACCGCGGTGGTGAACCTCGCGGGCGGTGTCGTGAAGCCCGCGACTGCGGTCGCGAAGCACACCACCGCGGTCGTGAGCGCCGCGACCGCGGTCGTGAAGCCCACGGCTGCCGTCGTGAAGCTCGCGGCCTCGGTCGTGAGGCTCGCCGGTGGAGTCGTGAAGCTCGCGACCGCACCGGCGGGTCACATGACCGTCGCGTCGTCGCACCGTATCCCACTCATTTTCGAAATCGACCGGCAGGACGGTCAGAAAGTGCCGTCTCGGGCGATAGGCGG
>DASVWO010000018.1:0-4741 GCA_036393165.1 Polyangiaceae bacterium
GTGAAAACCGATGGATGGGGTGCCGCGCGCGTAGCAACGCGCTGCCTCGCGGACGAGCGCCGGATCGACACCCGTGGCAGCCGCGACATCCTCGGGTCGGAAGTCGGCCACGAACGCTCGCAGCTCCTCCAGACCGTCGACACGGTCGCGCACGAACGCCTCGTCGATCAGGCCTTCTTCCACAATCACGTGGGCCATGGCATTGAGGAGGGGCACGTTCCCGCCCAGGCGGACCCTGAGGTGAATCGCGCCCGGCAGGCGTGTGAGCTCGGTGCGGCGGGGATCGACGACGATGAGCTGCGCTCCGGCGAGGGCTCGCTGCTTGATCCGCGCTCCGACCACGGGATGCCCTTCGGTCACGTTTGCGCCCCAGAGGAGGATCGTGCGCGCACGCTCGATGTCGTCGAAGGAGCCGGTTGCGGCACCCGTCCCGAGCATCGCCGACAACGCCCGCGCGGAGGGCGCGTGGCAGACGCGCGCGCAGCAGTCGATGTTGTTCGTTCCGAGGACGACACGCGCGAACTTCTGCGCCACGTAGTTCTCCTCGTTGGTCGACCGCGCCGACCCGAGGACGCCCACTGCACCCGGTCCGTGGCGATCGAGGATCACCCGGAAGCGCTCGCCAATCGTGCGGATCGCTTCTGCCCACGAGGCGCGCCGGAGCGCGCCGTTCTCGCGCAGGAGCGGCGTGGTGAGCCGGTCGGGCGATTGGACGAACTCGAACGCGTAGCGGCCCTTCACGCAGAGGTGCCCCTTGCTCACGGGCGCATCGAGGACGGGCAGGACCTGGACGATGCTTCCCGCGCGCGTGCGCACGTCGAGCTCGCAGCCGACGCCGCAATACGGGCAGGTCGTGCGCGTGTGGGCGTCCGGAGCCCCTCGCTCGAGGACCGTCTTGTCCTCGAGAGCGCCCGTCGGGCAGCTGGTCACGCACGCTCCGCAGCTCACGCAGGAGCTCGCGAGCAGCGTCGTTCCCGAGTCCGGGCGGATCTCGTCCTCGTCGCCGCGGTTCCACACCTTCCATACGAACTGCCCCTGCAGCTCGTCGCAGATGCGCACACACCGAAAGCACGTGATGCACCGTGACATGTCGACGTGGATGTACGGGTTAGAGTCGTCGATGCGCGCGGGGTCGGTCGTCCCCGCGAGCTCACCCTCGAGGGTGCGCTCGCGCAGGTAGCGTGCGAATGCGTGCTCCTCGCGCGACCGCAGCGCTTCGGGCGGGTGCCGGCGAGCGAGCAGCCGCAGGGTCACCTTGCGGTTGGCCTCGACGCGCGAGGACGCCGTCTGGACGACCATGCCGTCCTCGACCAGGGTCGAGCACGACGGGACTGGATGCGCGTGGCCCTCGACCTCGACGATGCACATGCGGCACACCGCCTGCGGCCGAATCCGCTCGTCGTGGCAGAGCGTCGGGACGTCGAGCCCGACCCGTCGCAATGCCTGGAGCAGAGTGCTCCCGGCATCGACCTCCACCGGATGGCCGTCGACGACGATGTGCATGCGCTCGCCCTCGGGTGCGGTCGGTTCACCCATCATGGATGGGCGGCGCCGCAAGGGAGGTGCCAGCCCTCAGTGCATGTCCACGAATGCAGGGTCGCACGCGAATGCGGCGCAGCCGCCGGGTTTGCTCGCCCAGGAGGCGAGGGTGTAGCCGGACGCGCATGCGGGGATGTACATGGGACAGATGCCGCGGCTCACGCAGCCGGTCGGCTCCAGGCAGTGGTTCGCGTCGCGCTCGTAGGTCGCCACCGTGCCCTCCTCGCACCGAACGATGAGCATCGGGCAGGGGCCTGGAACGTCGGGCAAGTGCACGAAGACTTGCGTCGCCTCGAGCGTCTCGCGGTCGAATGTTCCTGCGACGAGCCCGTAGTGCCCCAGCACTCGCGACGCCAGCCAGTCGCCGTTCCCGACGGGGGCGACGCCGGAGGCGAGCGATACCTCACGAATCGGCTGCCGCCTCTCCTCGTCGAGGAACTGCGCAAAGAGGTGCCCCGCGCTCATCTCGACACGGACGTACGCCGACTGCCGCGACGGCTCCACGCCGGGCATCCCGCGCCACGCCTCGAGCACCGTGAACGTAGGAAGCCGTGCACGTTCACCGTCGTCTCTCGCCAGAACGCCGCGCAGCACCAGTGTGCCGTCCTGTGCGCCTGCCATCTGCTCGATCGCCTGGCGCGAGAGCCCCGACTCGTCGAGACGCACCAGCTCGGGTCTTCGTCGCTCGTTGACGGGGCGGATGCGGGCGAGACCGCATGCCGCCGTCGGCGTGCACACGTCCTCGGCCGAATTCACCAGCACGTAGATTGGCTGGACCTTCCCGGGCTTTGCGAGAGCCTCGTCGAGCGCCGACGTCGTGGACGTGGGCTCGGATTCGCTCGGGGGGTCGCGTCCGTCCTGACCGGCGCACGCGGCAACCGTCGCCGCGCACGCGATCGCCCAGCATGCCTTCGCTTTCATGATGCCTGGAGCGTGTGCATCGGGTGAGCCAGTCCAGGTGCCTGGCGACGCGCCCGTGAATCCACGGCATTCGTCGGGGCGCTGGCTGCACGTGTTGCGTCGCGACGCAGCCGCTGCTCAATCGAGGGCCGGTGTTCGCTCGCTCTTGGCCGGCTTCTCGGGGATCTCGGTCATCGTCGCTTCGGTGAGGAGCAGCACGCCGGCCACCGAGACGGCGTTCTCGAGCGCGACGCGCACGACCTTCGTGGGGTCGATGATCCCGGCCTCGAAGAGGTCCACGTACGTGCCGCGTGCGGCGTCGAAACCCTGAGCGCCCTTGCCCGTGCGCATCCGCTCGACGACCACCCCGCCGTCCACGCCGGAGTTCGCCGCGATCTGTCGCGTCGGCGCCTCGAGGGCATGCCGCAGAATGCGCACGCCGCTGCGCTCGTCGCCGTCGCACTTCGCCTCCTCTTTCTCGAGGGCGTCGGCGGCACGAAGCAGCGTCAGGCCCGCGCCGGGAACGATGCCCTCGGCCACGGCGGCCTTGGTCGCGCTGATGGCGTCCTCGAACGCTTCCTTCCGCGACTTGAGCTCCGCCTCCGACGGCGCGCCCACGCGGACGACCGCGACGCCGCCCACGAGCTTGGCGAGCCGCTCCTGCAGCTTCTCCTTGTCGTAGTCGCTCTTCGACTCCTTGATCTGGCGCCGGAGCTGGTCCGTGCGGCCTGCGATGGCCCGCTTGTCGCCGGAACCGCCGATGATGGTCGTGTCCTCCTGACGGACCACGACGCGCGCGCACCTACCGAGCTGCCGGGGCTCGACGTGCTCGAGCTTCACGCCGGTCTCCTCGGAGATGACCTGCCCGCCCGTCAGGGTCGCGATGTCCTCCAGCATCGCCTTGCGGCGGTCGCCGAAGCCGGGCGCCTTCACGGCGACGCAGGGGAGCGTGCCGCGAAGCTTGTTGACGACGAGTGTCGCCAGCGCATCACCCTCGATGTCCTCGGCGATGATGAGCAGGCTGCGCCCTTCCTTCGCGACGTACTCGAGCGTCGGCAGGAGATCTTTCATCGCCGCGATGCGCTTCTCGTGGATCAGGATGACCGGCTCCTGGAGCACGCACTCCATCCGCTCCGGGTCCGTCACGAAGTAAGGCGAGAGATAACCGCGGTCGAACTGCATCCCCTGGACGACTTCCACAGCGGTCTCGGTGGCCTTCGCTTCCTCGACCGTGATCACGCCCTCGCCGCCGACCTTCTCGATGGCGTCGCCGATCAGCGTTCCGATGGCCGGGTCGTTGTGCGCCGAGACGGTCGCGATCTGCACCTTCTCGTTGCGCGTGGCGATCGGCCTGGACAGGGCGCGCACGGCCTCGATGGCCACGCGCAGCCCCCGATCGAGCCCACGTTTGAGGTCCACGGCGCTCGCCCCTGCGGCCACGTTGCGCAGCCCGTCGGCGAAGATCGCGTGAGCGAGGATCGTCGACGTCGTGGTCCCGTCGCCCACGGCGTCCCCCGTGCGCTCGGCGGCCTGTCGGATCACCTGCGCGCCGACGTTCTCCTCGGGATTCTCGAGGTCGAACTCCTTGGCGATCGTGACGCCGTCGTTGCAGACGATGGGGCTACCCCAGGTCTTCGCGATGAGCACGCTCTTGGACTTGGGACCGAGGGTGACGCGCACGGCGTCGGCGAGCGCGGTGGCGCCCCGCAGAATCTTCTCGCGCGCCGCCGACTGGAAGAGGACCTGCTTGTGAGCCATGCCGCGGGCAATACATGCGGCGTGCCGACCCTGGTCTGCAGCTTGCCGTCGCTGCATCTTCGGCAGACATGCGACGCACTTGCGCGTTGCCGCACGTCTTGCGCAATGGGTCGCAGCGTGCGCTTCAGCTCGCGCCGCTCCCGGTGAGGACGACCGGGATCGTGCGCGCGATGAGCGACAGATCGCACGCCAAACTCCAGTGATCGATGTAGCGCAGGTCCAGCAGCATCCACTCGGCGAAGCCGATGCGGTCTCTCCCGCTGACCTGCCAAACGCACGTGAGCCCAGGGCGTACCGACAGCCGCCGTCGCTGCCACGCCTCGTAGCGCGCCACCTCGCTCGGAAGCGGCGGTCGCGGACCCACGATGGACATGTCGCCGCGGAGGACGTTCACGAGCTGCGGCAGCTCGTCGATGCTGTACTTGCGGATGAACCGGCCAATGGGCGTGATGCGCGGGTCGTTCGCCATCTTGAAGACCGGGCCCGTCTGCTCATTCTGCTTCTCCAGCGCCGCCTTCAGCTTCTCCGCGTCCACGACCATGGA
>DASVWO010000019.1:0-14950 GCA_036393165.1 Polyangiaceae bacterium
CGGACGGCGGCGCACGATGACTTCCGGTCGTCCGATGACCGGCGCGGTCGAGGGGTACGCCGTGATCTGCTGCACCGGCTCGAAGCTCGGCGGGCCGGACCGCGCCGCCAGGAGGAATCCGGTGCGCGCGCGTGCATTTCCTGCGCGCGTCCTGCGGTTTGGGAGGCCGTTGCGCGCCTTGGCACGAGTCTCTCTTGCACAGCAGAGCCATGCAGCCGCCGAGGGGCACGCCGGTCCGGGTCGTCGCCGCGGTGCTCGTCATCGGGGCTCTCTGCGTGCTGGCCCCGCTCTGGGCTCCTCTGGTTATGGCAGCCTGGTTTGCGGACCTCGCACTGCCGCTCGTTCGCCTATTCGAGAGACTCCTCCGCGGGCGCCATCGCGCTGCTGCTGCGGTCGTTGTCCTTCTCATCCTGACGGTGGTGGTGCCCATCGGCGCGGCCGGCGTCGTGCTATTCGCCGAAGGCCGAGAGCTCCTCGAGCAGGTTCGTGGTGTGCTCGAGCACCAAGGGGCCCTCGCACCTGCGCTCGTTGGGACTCCAGGCTCGGGCCCTCCCCAACCGCGCGACTGGGCAGACCTCGTGAGTCGCTACGGCGCGGACGCCTGGCGTGCCGCGAGCACCATCACGCGCGCTTCGACGGGCGCGATCGTCGCGGTCCTGGTCTTCGTTGCCGCCCTGTACACGTTCGCGGCCGACGGCGACCGAGCCTACGCGTGGTTCGAGCAGCGCTCGCCCTTGCCGCGCGATGCCCTGGCGCGCCTGGCCCACGCTTTCCGCGAGACCGGCCGCGGGCTGCTCATCGCCGGCGGAGGCACCGCGCTCGTGCAAGGTGCCGTGGCGGCCGTCGCCTACCTTGCCATCGGCATCCCGCGCGCCCTGCTCCTCGGGCTTCTGACGGCCCTGTGCGCGATCGTCCCGGTGGTCGGCACGGCTCTCGTTTGGGTGCCATTGACGATCGAGCTGCTGGCGAGCGGCCAGTACTGGCGCGCCGGTGTCGTCGTCATGGTCGGCGTGGCACTCCACAGCCTGGTCGACAACATCGTGCGTCCGGCGCTCGCACGCCACGGACGCTTGGCCTTGCCTGCGTTCGTCGTCCTCGTCTCCATGATCGGCGGCGTGACGGTCCTCGGAGCGAGCGGGGCACTGCTCGGACCCCTGCTCGTCCGACTCGCCGTGGAGGCAGTCGAGATCAGCCGCTCTTCGGGTGTGCCCCCAGGGCCGGATCGATGACGTGCTTGTAGGTCCTCGCTGCGTGCAGCATCGCGAGCCCTGCGATGGCCGCATAGGGTGCCAGCAAGACTGCGAAGAAGAGCGACGCCGAGCCAGGCCAGAGCAGAACGCACACGCCGAACGCGAGCGACGCGGCTCCCGCACCGGCATGCGCGAGGTCGTCCCACGCCTCACGCCCGTTGACGATGGCAGAGACCAGCGGCGCCATCCTGATGAGCCCTGTCGCGACCGCCCACAGCGCGGTCATCGCCAGGACCTCGAGCCGCTGGAAGTGGAAGCCCAGCAGCGCGTCGAGGCCGAAGACGACCGAGACCACACCTTCGAAGACGTGGAAGCTCGCGCCCGGAGGCGGCGACGAGAGCTTTCCGGAGCTCAGCGCGAGAACGCCCTCGGTCGATGCGTAGACGCCGAAGACGAGGACGAGGGAGCCGAGCTGCATCTGGTGCCAGGACAGCAGAAGCACGAAGGCGAAGCCCAGCGCGAGCAGACCGCGCAGCACGTACAGGGTCGTGATTCGTCGGAACATGGTCGTCCTCTCGCGGACGCTGTTGCAAGAACCGCGTCGGCCGATAGCGCGCGGGGCTCGAGCCGTGAAACTCGCGCAGACCGTGCGCCCGTTCGCATTCCCTTCGCGCACGTGCAACCGCACATACGCGCGGGCCTGCACGGCACATGGGGTGCAAGGATCTCTCCCGGAGGTGCGGGATGAAACCGGCTCCCTACGCTCTCGCGGCGCTCCTCTCGATTCCATGTGCGTGCACGAGCACCCAGCCCGCGAACGACGCCCGTGGCGCGACCAACCTCCAGGGGACGGGATGCGAGGCAGAGATCCAGGAGCTCCTCCAGGAACGGGAAGAGGCGAGTCTTCGCGCGACCATCGCCAAGAACGCCGAACGCGATCAAGGCGCGAGATCCGACCTTCTCCAGCACCAGCTCGACTCGCTGCGCGAGAGGGACGGCTTCGAGGACATGATCTGGTCGCGGCTCGAGCAGGCCGCCATTCGAGAGCTGTGGGTGCGCGATCGGCTGGCACGTGCCCGCCGCGCAGAGCGTCCTGCCATCCAGGCCTCGCTCAAGGACGCGGAAACGGCACGGGAGACGCTGGAACACGAGATCCGCCGCGTGAGGCGTGTCTCCGACATCGAGTGGCCCCGGTACCGTCACGATCTCGAGTCGGCGGTCGAAGCGCTCGAGCACGCGCTGATGGAGGCATCGTGATGCGCTGGATGATCCTTCACGCAGCGGCGATCATCGTCACGACACTCACCCTGGACGCGTGCGTCTCTCGAGCCAGGTACGATCAAGCCGTCAGCGACGCGTCGGAAGCTCGCGCCGAGTCAAAGACGGCGCTGGCCGAAGCACGGCGTCGCACCTGCCCACCGCTTGGGGCCGCCGAGTTCCAGCAACAGGCGTCGGAGCTGGAGGTCCTGCGCGGCGAGCTGGCGCAGGCGAATGAGGATCTCGCGATGCTGCGTCGGGCGGAGCAGGCGGCGCGCCAGAGGGCCGAGCTCTACAAGGGGGTCTCCCGAGACCTGCATACACTCGTGGACGCCGGGGAGCTGCACATCGTGGTGCGAGACGGCCGCATGATCCTGCAGCTGCCCGACGATGTCCTCTTCGACCCCGGGAGCACGGTCCTGAGGCCCGCAGGGCGAGAGGCCCTGAGGAAGATCGCAGACGTCATGCTCACGATTCGCGAGCGGCAGTACCAGATTGCCGGCCACACCGACGACCGGCCCACGCAGGCGTCGCGCTTCCTGACGAACTGGGAGCTGTCGACGCAGAGGGCCCTCGCGGTACTTCACTTCCTCGTCGACCAGGGTGTGCGACACGACTCGCTGTCGGCGGCCGGTTTCGCAGACGTCGATCCGATCGGCTCGAACGCCACGCCGGAAGGTCGCGCCCAGAATCGCCGAGTGGAGATAACGGTCCAGCCCAACACCGGGGAGTTCGTGCCCATCCCGGACCAGTAGCTGGCATGAGCCCCTTCCATTTGCACCGCTTCGGCACGCGGCTCGCAGCAAAGCGTCAGGGTTCAACCTGGCGAGATGCGGCCACGAACGAGGACGGGGCCATCTCGTCAGTGAGGCGATACAGGTCGTACCCGACGAGGTCTGCACTGGTGACCGCTGCGCACGCTCCGCCATCGGTCCAGTACGCCAGCGGCCCGGCGTAGCGCTCGCCCACGGCGAATACTTGCCTCGATGACTGCCAAACGCACGCGGGCACCTCGCGCACAGTCGCGTACGCAGGTCCGCTGCAGCCCTTGGGGACGGTCGCGAGCCGCTGCGTGCACGCGGCATCCGCGTAGAACCGGCCGGCGTCCGCTCCGGCCGGCATGCAGCGCCAAGCACCGTCGGTGGCGACCGCGAACGAGCAATCGATCTGTCGCGCCGTGTCGAACCAGCCCATGAACTGGCGCGATCCGTCCTCACCTTCCAAGTAGACCGGCTGCAATCGGTACCCGCTTTGCGAATCGCTTGCAGCAGCAGCCGCCACCTGGGCCCCAGGAATTGCGTGAGACGCGTAACCATTGCACGTAGCCTCCCCCGGGCCATCCGCGGGTAGGCTCCCAACGAACGCGTAAACGACAGCAGAACCGCCCACGAGCTTCCAGACTTGGCGCGTGTCCATTGTGCTTGCGCACTCGACGAGCAAGCGCTGAACCAAATGAGGCTTCCGTGCCGATTGTCGTCTACTGCGGCTCGGGCAAGCGGGCAGGTCGCGCGAAGCAGATCCTGCCCTCGAATGGGCATGGGACGGCCGCTGAGAGGCCTATCAATCGAGCCGCACTCAAAGGGTGGCCACGCGCACCCCGTCGGCGAGCTTCTCGCTCGGGTGGATCACGACGCGATCGCCATCGAGCAGCCCCGAAAGGACCTCCAGTTGTGATGAGTTGCGCCTCCCGATCTCGATCGGTCGCAGATGGACGCGGTCGTCGACCACGACGAACACCGCCCAGCCCCCACCCTCCCTGAACGCCGCGCTCGCGGTCACCCGGAGCACGCCGGACCCCTCCCAGGTGACGACGTGCGTCTCGACCCGGTAGCCGTCACCGAGCGCCGGCCTGCGCTCGGGCGGGTCGTCGAAGTCGATGACGACATTCACCCGCTGCTCCTCCACGCCGAGCGCAGAGAGGCGGGTGAAGGCTGACGGTTCGACGAGACGCACGTGCCCCGCGAGAGGGCCAGCGCCTCCCCAGCGGTCCAGCGTGACCTCGGCGCGGTTCGGGATCCCCACCGCGTCTTGCGTGAGCACGTCCACCACGACCTCCAGGTCCCGCGGGTCGCCGAGCTCGAGCAGCGGCGTGGAGGGAGCGACCGGACCTTCGCTGGACTGAAGCACGCGAAGGACCCGGCCATCGATCGGCGAAGCGATGTCGAACTCGTCGCGCGTCTTGCTGGCATCGCCGTACCGCATCAACGCCGCCCTGGCGAGCTCCGCTTCGTGGGCCGCCGTCTCCGAGCCGAACCGCGCGGATGCCAGCTCCTTGTTGCGAAGCTCGACGTCGAGGCGGGCGTTCTTCCCTTCGTCCGGGCTGACGCTGCCGCTCGCCACGAGACGCGCCGTCCGGTCGGCATCGTCACGGGCATGCTGGAGCGCGAGCTCCAGTCGCGCCACTTCCGTCTGGGCTCGTAGCGCTGCGGCGGTGGCCGCCGCGACGCGTGCCGACGCCTCGGCGCGACTTCGCGGGTCGAGCAGCGCCGGCGCTTGCGGGATGATGCGGGCGATCACCTGTCCGCGCGTCACCGCGTCGCCAGCGCGTAGCTCGATGCGATTCAGGTCGCCGGCCAGTGCGGCGAGCACCACGTAGCGGTCACGCACCCGGGTTCGCCCGGATTCGTCGATTGTGACCTTCATGGTCCCGAGCGACGCCGTCGTCACCTCCGCGGGGACGGGCTCGGGCCGGAGCAGCACCGCCACGGACGCCCCGACCCCAGCAATGGCCAGGAGTCCGAGGACGCGCCGCGCCCATCGCTTGCGCATGCGCATTCGGCGCTGCCGTTCGGCCATTTTCGGATCGGGAGCGATTCGTACGACGTCGGCTTCTGCGGCGATGCTGGGCGCTGTAATGTTCACTCCCTGGCTTTCAGCACTGCGATCAGATCCAGCTTGTCGAGCTGGCGGCGGACCACCACCGTGCTCGCGATGGCCGCAGCGAGAGTGACCGCGGCGGCGAAGCCGTACGTCGCCTGGGTGACGAGGACGGGGATCCGATAGAGCTCCTGGTTGACCGAGGACATCATGACGACCGCGAGGCCCTTGCCGAGCGCAAGCCCCGGTCCGATGGCGACGAGCACGTACACGGCCAGCTCGCCCAGCAGCACCGCGGAGATCTCCCGGCGCGTGAAGCCCAAGACGCGAAGGCTCGCGAGGTCGCGCGAGCGCATCGACAGGGCGATGCGTGCGTTGTTGTAGACGACGGCCGCCGCGATCGCGCAACCGAAGAGCGTCAGCACGATCGAGGTCGTGATCATCGACTCCGCGGATTGCTCGCGAAACTGCCGGATGACGTCGCGCCTGCGCACCACCGCGGCGACACGCGGCATCCGTTTGAGCTCCGCGTCGATCGCCTCCTCGAATCGCCCGTCGATGGCGAGCAAGACGGACGAGGCCGCGGCGCTCGTGCCCAGGAGCGCGTGCAAGGCCGACAGGGACATGTACGCCGTCAGCCCGAACATCTCGTGCGACAGGGCTCCCACCCGTACCGCGCGCGTTTGCCGCTCCCCCTCGAGCACTTCGAGCAGGACCTCGTCCCCCGCCCGCACACCGAGGGTGCTGGCGAGCGCGTCGCCCAGCAGCAGGCCGTCCGGAGGAACCTCGACGACACGCCCCGGCCACTCCACCACGCGTCGCAGCGAGCCGCCCGGTGCCAAGCCGCTGACCACCGTCTCGCGAAACCGGTGACCGTTGCGAATGCGGACCGGCACCGCATGCACCTCCTCGACCCAGAGCACGCCCGGCAGGTGCGCGATGCTGCCGGAGACTCGGTCGTCCAGCGGCTCGGTGAACGCGATGCTCATGTCCTCGCGCTGCGCCTGCTCGAACTGGATGTGGATGATGGTATCGAGCGCGCCCCGGCTGAACGCTCCCACGACGATCACCGCGACGCCGAAGGCGATGCCGAGGCACGAAAGCGCTGCCCGCAGGGGTCGCCGCCTCAGCTCGCGCAACACCATGGTGGCGCTTCCGCCGAGAAGGCGACCGAGGCCGACGCGCTCCAAGATCGAGCGACGGTATGTGGGGGGCGCCTCGGGTTGCATGGCCTCGGCTGCGGGAAGACGGACCGCGCGCCAGACGGCGGCCATGCTGCCGGCGCACGCCGCCAGCGCACTCGCCAGCACGCCGACGAGGACCACCCTTGTTTCGAGCCGGTAGTCGAATGCGGGGAAGTGGAAATAGGGTTGGTACAAGCGCAGCATCCCGGCGCCGAGCCAGGCACCCAGGCCCGTTCCCGCCGCGGCGCCGAGAGCGACGATGAGCAACACGAGCTGCAGGTAGTGCGTACCGATCTCGCGACCGCGGTAGCCGATGGCCTTCAACGTCGCGATCTGCGAGCGCTGCAGGTGGATGACCCGCGACAGGACCAGGTTGACAAGGAAGCCCGCCACCGCGAGGAAGATGATCGGCGCGATGGTCGCGTAGCTGCCGAGCTGCCTCAGCTCGTTGTCCACGAAGAAGGCCGAAGGCTGGCGGTCTCGACCCACCGCTCCGAGCCCACCATACGGCGCCAGGATCGAGTCGACCGCCTCGATGACTCCTTGCCGTGTCGTGCCGGGCTGCAGACGCAGGGTGACGTCGTCGAAAGCGCCCTTCATGTCGAACGCCGGCGCAATCGCGTCTCGATCCATCCAGAGCACGCAGAAGCGCCGGTCGTCCGGCGCGAACTCCTGCCCGGCGCTGCCGCCGACGGCCATCACGTACTCCGGCGAGAGCGCGATGCCGGTGACCTTCACGTTTCGACGTACGCCGTTGATGACCACCGGGAGTGTGTCGCCTGGCTCGAGGCGGTGGGCCCTCGCGAACGTCTCCAGGATGGCCGCTTCGTCGGCCCGCCCCGGCTCCGGCAGTCGGCCCCTGCGGACGAAGATCGCGTTGAGCAACGGGCCGCCGGGCGCGATGCCGATGAGCCGTCCGGCGGCTGGCTCGGCGAGGTCCTCGACTGGGATCATGACGGTCTCGACGAGCCGCACCTCCGTGAGAGCCACGCCAGGGACGGCGTCGATGCGCGAAGCGACGTACTCGGGCGCCCGCTTCGCGTGCGCGAAGACGTCCGCGAAGCGTTGAGTCTCGTAGTACGCGTCTCGAGCACCGAGCAGCGACGAGTACGCGCTGCGCAGAGTCACGTAGCTGGCGATGCCGCACGCAATCACCGCCGCGATGGTCAGCGCCTGACCGCGCATGCGCCAGGCGTCGCGAAGCAGCTTCCTGTCGAGCGCCGCTACCATCGGAGCTCCGTGGCTGCGAGCTTGCGCGCGTTTCGTTGCTCCGACCGGATGCGCCCGTCCGCCAACTCGATCACGCGGTCGGCCATCTGCGCGATGGGGGCGTTGTGGGTAATGACCGCCGTCGTCGCGCCGAGCTCGCGGTTCACCCTGCTGAGCACCTCGAGGACGAGCTGACCGGTGCGGTAGTCGAGGGCTCCTGTGGGCTCGTCGCAGAGCACGAGGTCGGGGCGCTTGGCGATGGCTCTCGCGATGGCAACGCGCTGCTGCTCGCCGCCCGACATCTCGGAAGGAAAGTGGTCCATCCGCGGCGACAGACCCACGAGCGCCAGCGCGTCCTCGGGCGACAGCGGAGCCGGCGCGATGTCGGTGACGAGCGCGACGTTCTCGCGCGCGGTGAGGCTCGGAATGAGGTTGTAGAACTGGAACACGAACCCGACGTGGTCGCGGCGGTACTCGGTGAGGGCAGCTTCGTCCCCCATAGTCAGATCGTGATCCCGGTAGTGCACGGCACCGGACGTGGGCACGTCCAGGCCCCCGAGGATGTTGAGGAGCGTCGACTTGCCGCTGCCCGACGGTCCGAGCAACACCGCGAACTCGCCGGCGTAGAACTCCACGTCGACCCGGCGCAGAGCGACGACGTCGACTTCTCCCATCCTGTAGACCTTCGACAGGGATCTCGCCTGGATGACGGCTTCGCTCGATTGACCCATCGACCCGCAGACTGACGAGCAACATCCACACCCCCGGGCCCGAGCCTCGGAAGTCGGACCGAGTTTCGTCTGCCGGGACGGCAGCATCTGCACCTGGCAGCACTCCGTGCAGTGCCGACAGACGGAAGGCGCGGCGTACGGCTTGCGCAGTCACGCACGATCTGCGCGACCTCGGGAGTCGACGCGCGCCGATTGAGCTTCAACCTCGGTGGGCGCACTACTGCCCGCGGTCTCGATCGAGCTCTCGGCGGTCGGCGTACTCGCAGCGTCCGACCTCGCCCGGCCAAGGGCCGAGCGCAGACCGTTCAGGCCGACGCGCGGTTCCGGATCCGATGGCAAGCGCCTTCACCCGCAGGGCGACCTTCAGCGCGACCGCTGCGAGCGCCATGGGTCGGCAGCTGATTGGCGACGACGCGCAAGGAAACGGAGTGACCGATTCACGTGCATCGCCCGTACCCCGCACCCGCTGCCGCCGGGCACACGGCGTGCTGCGTCGACGGCTGGATCTCCGCATGAACGTCTCACCCCTGGTCCTGGCGGCCGCCCTGCTGACCACCCTCCAGTCGCTGCCGGAGCGCCCGAGCGCACCGCATGGGTCGCGTACCGGCACGCTCGTGGTGCGGTGGACCTTTGGCGGACGCGCGACTCCCGACGCATGCGATTCCGTACGTGCGGCGACCGTCGAGATCGACATCCACGACGCGTCATCCTCGGAGGTCGCGAGTCTCGTTGCGCCGTGCGCGGCGTTTGCGGCGACGGCTGCTCTGCCGGAGGGGAGCTACGCGATCCTTGCGGTTGCGGAGGACGACCACGGGCGTCCGGTTTCGGTGCCGATGCACGATCGTGTCGCGATCGAGGCGGGCGCTTCGAGAACGGTCGCGTTCAACTTCCCGTTCTGGGCGGTCGCTGGACACGCCCCGGGTGAGCAGAGGCCATCTCGTCCGTGACCGCGCGGGACGGCCGCAACGAGCTGCCGTCCGCCGCATGGTCGGACCGGCTCTACGGTGGGTGCCGGTCCTCAGCGATCGAGTCCGACCCGAGCGCCGGCGCGGAGCAGCACCGTGACAAGCTCGTCGGCGGTCGTCGCCGGAAGCCCCGTCGGCGGTGCCTGAGAGGCCAGTGGCACATTTCTACGTGGCGGCGTCGTCGAACCGCGGATGTCACGCTCGTCGTGGCGAAAGGAGGCCGAGGTCGGGTGACCATGTTCGAGATGGGTGAACATTTCACTTGTCGTGCCCGGGCCGACCGAGTGGGAGAAGGACGCACGACGGCAATCGCCTCGCGCGTGTGATCAACGCGCCCGTCGCTCGAGCGCGTCGCCGAGCGCTGGCGCCTCGTGCCGAAAGGCGCCTCCCGATGAACGGGCGCTGGCGACCGGGCACGCGTAGTCCGTCGATCAGTCGTCCCAGCCGCTGTCCGGCGCCCCCTCCACGTCCTCGGTCTCCACCGCATCGGGCACTCTCGGCGGCGCGGGCGCGTGCGCGTACAGGCTGTCGGGCGCGATCTGAACCGAGGGAGGCGCCTCACTCGTCTTCCTCGCCTCCGCGGACGCCGAGAGCACGACCTGCCGGTCGCTCAGCTCGTGCATCTGGAGACTTCCCAGAATGCGCGGTGCGCCACGCAAGGCCGTCCAGAACTCCTCGATGCGAGCCTTGATGACGAAGGCGGGCAGGATCCGCTCGAGGGTCCCTCCGCCCAGATCCGTCTTCACGTCGATGCGCGTGCCGTCCTGCTCCGCCTCGAGCTCGACGCGCAGCGCACCCTCGAGCCACCCGCAGGCGCTCGTCCCCATCCAAGCGAAGACGAGCAGCACCTTCGCGGCGCCCGTTCCGGGCGCCGAGATGCGCGCGAGGTGGCGCAGCAGGTCCAGCGTCGCCTGCCGCGACCCGATGACTCGGGCAACGTGCGCGCCGCGGAGCTCACGGCAAGTGCGAAGTTCGGCGAGATCAACGTCCGACGGCCCGTCCATGACCACCTCGAAGCGCCGAGACGCTAATCGACGAACGGGGCGACTGCCATCGATCGGGAGGGCAGCTCCCGCCCTCGGCGGACGCGCTCGTAGACGGTTGCCCTGAGCCGGGTGCCGCAGCGGTCAGTGACGCGGCTTCCGAGTGGGGTGCACGGTCTTGCCCCCGTGCGATGGCGACGGTACCGGGGCGGAGAGGGGCGGCGCGACGGAGCTCGCCGGCGTCGCCGATCCGGCGGGCCCATTCGGCACGAGCTGCGCCGACTCTCGAGCGCGCATGGACGTCGTGTCCACGCGATAGTCGCCCACAGTCATGAGTGCGATGGTCGCCACCAGCACGATTCCGCCCCCGACACCGCCCCTGCGCCGCGCGACTCGGGGAGCATGGACCATCTGCAACTGGGTGCTCGCTTCCGACATCTGGCGACGCCCGGGGACCGAGAATGGCTCGTGCGGCGTGACGATCGGCCGGAATCCGATGCCCGGTGTCGGCACGGCGAGGCGACCCAGGCTGCGGAAGCTGCGGATGACGGAATCGGTCTGTCCAGGATTGGTGAGCTCCGTGATGTGCTCCAGCGTCTCCTCGATGCGGATCGCGAAGACCTGCTGCTCGGGCGACGCCCACGGGGCGATGGCCTCCGCGAGCTCACCGACGTCATGGAAGCGCTCGTCGCGTTCGCGGCGAAGGCAGCGCCCGACCGCCGCCACCAGGCCCTCCGGCAGATCCGGGCGCACCGTATTCATCGGCGGGGGATGGTGACGGAGCACGGCCGCGAAGATTTCCCCGATGGTGTCCCCGCCGAACGCCGTCCGGCCCGTGAGCATCTCGTAGAGGATCGCGCCCACGGCCCAGATGTCTGCACGCACGTCGACGTCCGCACGGCCGGCCATCTGCTCGGGCGCCATGTAGCTCGGCGAGCCCAGGGTCTGGTTCTCGGCGGTGAGCCGGCCGACACGTGGACCGCTCGTGGGAACCTTCGCGCTTGGAGCAGGATCCACGTCAGCCACGTCAGCCAGCTTCGCGATGCCGAAGTCGAGCACCTTGATCGCCTCGCGCCCGTCGGCCGTCTGCGTCACGAACAGGTTGGCGGGCTTGAGGTCGCGATGGACGATTTGCCGCGCGTGCGCGTGCGCCATGGCCTCGAGCGCCTGCAGCGTGAAGTCGACGGCCTGGGCGACCGGGAGCGCGCCGGTCCTCGCGATGCGCTGCTCGAGATCCTCGCCCTCGAGCAGCTCCATGACGATGTACGGCTGCCCGTCGGGCAGCTGGCCGACATCCATGACGCGGGCCACGTGCTCGCTTTTGAGGCGGGCCGCGGCGCGGGCCTCACGCAAGAAGCGCTCGACGATCTGCGGGTAAGCGAGGAGCGTCGGCGACATGAGCTTCACCGCGACGGGGATGTCGAGGAGTTCGTGATGCGCGGCAAGCACGGTGCCCATCGCACCCTCTCCGATGGGGCCCTGGACCCGGTACTTCCCGTCGATCAGCTGTCCCTGCGACGGGGCCGGTGGTGCAATCGACGCAGGCCGCACGCTGGCCGTGGTACCGCCCATCCGACATTCAAATATACCAGACGTCCAGGGCGCCGAGAATCGGGCGCAGCTCCGCTCCGCGTGACGTAGATGTATGGTCATGAAAGCGGGCCGGCGCTCGGTTCTTCGGGCTCAAAGCGAGGTATCAGGCAGCGTGTCGCGGCAATTCAGGCGCGCGAGGATCCTGTACGCGACCGCGGGGCCTATCTGCGCGGCCTCGAGGATGGCAGTGAGCGTCACCGGGCTTACATCGTCGTCACGGGAAAGGAAGACGATGCGTCCGCTCTTCTCGAGCGCGACCACTGATCCATTGGAGCGACCAATCCGAAAACCGAGCGCTAGCAACATGCGGATGGCGTCGAAGCCCTTCACCGGGCCGACCGGGGTCACGATTCGCGCCTCGGGTCGTCGGGTCGCGTGACCACCTCCTCGACGAGGGTCGCTAGCGGATCGGGGGCACGCACCCGCACGCGCCGGTAGACCGCGGTCCTCTCGGCATCGGGTGCAGGACTCTTCAAGGCCGGTATCTCAGGCCGCGTCGGTTGATTGTGCATGGCCCTTCGCGCCTCTCTCCTTCAAGGGTGTGGTCGTTCGGTTCCGTTCAAGACGAGGTACTGAGCGAACTCCTCCGCCGAGACGCCGAGGCTCCGGAGGAGGGCGCGCAGCATGGCCGCACGAATCGTCACGCCGAGGGGGAGTCGAGCCACTTCGGCGCCGTCGCGGAACAGAGAAACGTGCTCCGGCGCCGCCAGCCGGACGTCGCAACCGGCATGTCGGAGCGCGCACGCGATGTCGGCGCCTGTGACGACAGGGGTTGCCTTCAGCGCGGCTGCGAATCGAGCGACCGAAGCGGGGCCCACGACCTCGGAGGACTCCTGCCCCTCCTGGCCATTCGCCATTCGATCGCAGTCGAATTGAGCGCGGTTGCCCCAGACCACGGACCGAAGGTGGTATCAAGCAGAGGCCGTGCCGAGGCCTTGCATTCGGTCAAACCCGCGCGCGCATCCTCGGTTGGTCAGGGACGCCATGTGGCGCGGCGCCACCCGTGACAACCGCGCACCACCCTCCTCGGCGTCGCGTACCGTCACGCCTTGCGCTGCGGTGCCGCTCTCGCGCCGCCGCCGCGGGACGAGCACGCGCTCGAGGCGCACTGGAAGGACCTCGACAGCGCGCTCACTCAGGAGACGGCGACCCCTGGTACGTAGGCGAGCACGAGCTGTACGAGGGCCAGGTCAAGCCCCTCGATCACGGAGCTCGGCTTCGCCGTCGACGACTTCGAGCACCTCGCGGCCGCGCCTGCGGACGATCCTGGGCACGCCGGCTCGTGGTGCTCAGGATAGGCGCTCCAGGGCGCTCGCCAGCTTGGTCCGAACGGTTGCAGCGAGATCGGCCAGCTTCGGGTCCGTGGCGGCCACGGTCCGGATCGGGTCGATGGCCTGCACGACTGCCCGCCCGTCGTCGCCTTCGTAAACAACGACGTTGCAGGGCAGAAGAACGCCGATATCCAGTGACAGGGTCAATGCCCGGTGCGCGAAATTGGGGTTGCACGCGCCGAGGATCCGGTAGCGCCGGAAGTCGACCCCGAGCTTGTTCTTGAGCGTTTGCGCGACGTCGATCTCCGTGAGAACCCCGAAGCCCTCCGCCTTGAGCGCCTCCGGCACCTTGGCGAGCGCCTCGTCGAAGCTCGACGACAGTTGCTTCCTGAGTGTTGCGTCCATGACCGGTACGAGCCTGCGGGGAACCAGAGGGGTTCGGCGCCAAGATTCCCGGCTGACGTTGGCCGGATGGCCCCTCCCTTGCTCACGAAACAAAGACGGAACCGTGAAGCGAGGGTGTCTATCTGGAAAGCGGCGCGGATCGACGACGCCGGCTTGGAGCGCGGCATGGGCGCTCTCTCGTCGAACGCAATTCGTGCGCGTCTGGCGCGGGCCATGCGCGCGATCGTGAGGTGGACCATGAAGCCAATGCTGATTGCTACGTTGCTGTTCGCACTCGTCGGCTGCGCTCGGGCTGGTGCGGGCGGGCAGGCCGCTGAACCAAGCGGCTCCCCGGCCGCCAGTGCTCCGACTGCAGCCGCCGGCGCCGGTCAAACTGGAACGGTCGCGGGCAGCGCCTGCGGCTGCCCGATGATGGTTCCAGGTGCGACCGCGAGCGTCGCGGACATCGACGGCGGTGTGGCCATCACGTGGTCGGCACCGCCGAGCGAGGTCGCCAATCTGCGCGAGCGCGTCCATGGGATGGCGCAGCAGAAGGGCGCCATGATGGCGGCCTGCCCCTGCCGCGCAGGAGCAGGGGCGCCGGCGCAGGGCATGATGTCGATGCAGGCCATGCCGCCGGCCGATGTTCGCGCGGACGACGTCGAAGGCGGCGCGCGTCTCACGTTCACTGCAAAGAACGCCGCGGATGTGCCGGCGCTGCGCTCCCACGTCCGAGTGCACATCGAGCACATGAAGAGTGGCTGCCCGATGATGTAGGTCCGTGCGCCCGCCCGCCGGCGGAACACGGGCCTAGGCACCCTTCGCGATCGACCGCCGCACCTCTTCCATGTCGAGCGCCTTAACCCGCTCGACGAGCGTCTCCAGCGCTTGCGCCGGGAGCATGCCGGGCTGCGCGAAGAGCAGGATGCCGTCGCGGAAGACCATGAGCGTCGGGATCGAACGGATCTGAAAAGCGCCAGCCAGCGCGGGCTCCGCTTCGGTGTCGACCTTACCGAACACGACATCCGCGTGCTTCACCGCCACCTGCGCGTAGACAGGCGCGAATGCGCGGCACGGACCACACCATGTGGCCCACCAATCGACGAGCGCGATGCCGTCGCGCTTCACCGTCGGGAAGAAGGTCTCCGTCGTCAGGTCGATGGTTGCTGCCGTCGTCATGCCTCGTACGAGCCGCGCCGCTTCAAAAGGATTCAGCGGGCGCCTAGCTCGCGGAGCGCGCGACGGACCTGCTCCTGCACCTCGGGTGGCACCTGCTGGGCGCGCGTCGCGGACGCTCGACACAGGTCCAGCGTACGGCGCAGGGAGTCGCACTGCGCGCGGCAGCGGGGGCAGCCCGCGACGTGAC
>DASVWO010000020.1:0-3979 GCA_036393165.1 Polyangiaceae bacterium
CGCAACCGCGCGGGGCCCACGAACTCGCCGAACGTGGCCGACACGGCCGCGACGACGAGCACCGTGTCGCCGATGTTGCCCGGGAAGCGCAGCGCGAACGCGAGCCCGATGCTGATCGCCAGCGCGCCGGAGGACATCAGCGAGAGGCCCACCAGCGGTCCGGCGCGTCGCGCGGGCTTCGACGACACGTAGAGCAGCCAGCCGACGACGACCTTGCCCGCGAGTCTCGCCCCGATCGCCGCCGCCGCGATCCACGGCAGCTTCGGGCTCGCGACGAAGTCGAGGTGCGCACCTGCGAGCAGCAGCGCCGGCAGGAGCACCGGGCGCTCCGTGGGAGCGACCATCTTGCGCAGCTCGGCGCCGTGGCGCGACAGCGCCGCCATGGCGATGCCGAGGAAGAAGCTCGCCGTCAGGGTCGAGAGGGCGAGCCGCGCCGTCGTCCCGATCGCGATGAGCGTGACGCCGAAGAGCACCGCCCACGTCTCGTCGAGCCGCAGGTCGCTGCGCACGAGCAGCGACGCGCCGGCCCCGAGCAGCAGGCCGATGCCGATCGTGATGAGCGGCCAGTCTCGCAGCGGCTCGTGGACGTGCACGTCGGGCGTCGGCGAGAGCGCGAAGAGGATCGCGATGGTCAGCAGCGGCAGCAGGTCGTCGGTGTGGGCGATCTCGTTGAGCCGGTCGGCGAGCGGACCGCGCGCGTTCATGCGCTCGACGACCCAGCGCACCGCGTGGCGCGTCGTCTCGGAGCACGCCGCGCCGATCCCACCGGCGAGCAACAGGCGATCGCTCAGCGACACGTGCGGCTCGAGACGTCGGAGCGCGAACCAGACGGCGACGCCGACCGCGCCCCCCGTGAGCAGCGAGCCGACGGTGCCGATCGCCAGGCTGCCCGTGCGTACGCGCTTGTCACCCGCGTACCCGAAGTCGAGCCCCACGGCGAAGGCGAGCCATCCGAGCGCCACCTGAACGACCGGCTCGAAGGACGCGAGCATGTCGCCGCCGACGAGGTCGAGCACGTGCGGCCCGAGCACGAACCCGAGCGCGACGTACTCGACGCCCGAGGGCAGGCCGGCGCCGCGCACCGTCCTGCCCGTCACGAGGAAGCTGCCCAGATACGAAAGGACCAGCAGCCCCACGAGGAGGAGGACGGCGTTCATCTAGCCGGTTCCCACCTTCGACGCGCCTCGTCCGAGGGTGATGCCCTTGTCCGCGATCGCCTGGGCGACCGCCTCGGCCAGGCTCGCGGCCCCCTTGCCGTGCTTGGGCACGCCGGTGACGCGCCAACGCGCCCCATCGGCATCGATGGACAGCAGGTCTACGCGCGCGCGCTCGCACGTCTCCACCGCGGCGCCGACGAGCACCTCTTCCACCTCGGCCGGTCGCTCGTGCGCGGCGACGGCCACGTCGATGGTCGCGATGGCGCCGGGGCCGAGCACGCGCGTCGGGTGCCACAGCCCGAGGATCTGCGGGACGCGCACCTCGCAACCCATGCCGTCCTCCAGGACGAGCTCGAGCAGCGTCACCTCGCGCACGACGCCGGTGCGGCCGCCGGCCTCCACGAAGTCACCCTGCCTCAGGCGGCGCCCGTACACCGCCGGCACGCCCGCGGCGGCACAAGCGAGGACCGGCGTGCACGCCAGGCCGAGCGCGACGAGGGCCACGAGGCCGGCGCGCGAGAGCGCCCCCTCGTCGGTACCCGTGATGAGCGGCGCGGCGAGCACGATCGAGACGAGCACCACCCCGGCGCGCGCCAGGACGCTCGTGGGTCGCGCGAGCTCTCGCGGGAGCCACGCGACGTTCGTCTCGCCGCGCTCCACGCCGGCGAAGAAGAGCCCTACGAAGCGGACCGCGATGCCGAGGGCCACCGCGGCGATCGTCGCGACGACGAAGAGCGGAAGCGCCGCGCCCACGCGCCCGATGAGCGCCGACAGCGGCGTGAGGACGAATCCCGCGAGCCGGTCGGTGTAGTCCTTGGTCGCCTCGAAGCGCGACAGCGCGAAGATGAGCCACGAGTACGCGATGGCGAACTGCGCGAGCCGGTGCGCGAGGGCGAGCGCGACCGACACGGCACCGCGAACCGCCACGGGCCGGACGACCTCGATGCGCCCCAGCTTGAGCGCCGGGATGCGGTCCGGGTGCTCGCGCACCCACGCCCGCGCGCGCACCGAGAGATCGCCGATGCGCCGGAAGAGCAGGAAGGCGAGCAGCCCCGAGAAGACGAGCAGCGAGAAGGAGAGGACGCTCGTCGCGATCGCGCTGCGCTTCCGCTCGGCGCGCAGGGCCGTGTCGATCTTCGACGCGACGGTCGACGCGTAGACGTGCAGCGTGACGTCACCGCCGCCGGACGCAGCGGCGTCCTCGTCACCGAGCGTGACGACCGGCGTCTTGCCCACGAAGATGACGGCCGCACCGGCCTGCTCCTCGACGCGGGTGAGCGGCTGCTCCGGATCGTCGAGCTCCCCGTCGAGCGCGCGGGTGGCGGCGCGCGCCCGGTCTTGCCCGGTCTGCCCGGCCCGTCCCGCGTGCAGCGAGAAGACCGTCTTCTCGTGGAGCCGCACGTCGAACGTCGGCGCGGCCGCAGCCACGGCGGACGAGACAGACGCGGCGGACGCGGAAGGCGCGGGCCCCTCGGCGTAGGCGAGCGCCGACAGGAAGGTGGCGCACAGCGCGAACAGCGCGATCAGCGCGTACGGGACCGTCCTGCGCACGCTCCGCAGGCTACCCGGCTTGGACGGTCAGAAGCCAGCCATGTGGCTCCCACCACCCCTGGTCCGGGTCGAAGGGATGCTCGGTGCTCCCCACGTCGACGCCGACCACCAGCAGGTGGTCGACCCCATCGAGGAGCTCGACGGTGATGGCGGCGCTCGTCGCGAGGCGCTGCGTCGAGATGGGCACGACGGCCGTCGGGTGCCCGGCGGCATCCACCTTGATCACGGCCCACCGCATGCGCGCGTAGTCCTCCCACGTCGCCTGCAGGCGCAGGCTCGCCCCCGGCGGGGCGCCGGCGTGGTCGATCCACACGTAGCTCGCGCCCGTGGGCGCCACGGGCTCCGGGGAAGCGAAGCGGCGCGCCTGCGCCGGCCAGGGCACGTGCCACGCGAGCCGCGGCGTCGGCGTGGTGGTGACGCGGTCGATCGCGAACTGCAGCATCACGTCGTCCAGGTCCGAGTCGGTGCCGAGGGCGCCGGCGAGCGAGACGCGCAGCACGTCGAAGCCGGTGGGCGTCCCGGCCCACCGCGCAGCGCCCGCAGGCGTCTTGGTGGGCGCGAGCGCCCAGAGTCCCTCGATGATCGCGCCGGGCCGCGCGCCGAAGCTCCCGTCGAGCCACTCGAAGAAGAGCGACGCGCCCCGGTTGAACGCGCCGGGTCCGGGCCGCTGCACCGCGAGGATCGCGCGCTCGGGCGCGTCCTGGAAGGCGGCGGCGTCCTCGTTCTGCTCCGGCGTCGCGCACGGCGTCGCGAGCCGCGCGACCATCTCCGACTCGGCGACGGCGCTTCCCTCGTCGGTGGCTGGCGCGGCACGCCAGAGGGAGCCACGCGCGACCGCGCGCGCGACGGCCAGGCGCATCGAGCACCCGCCGAGGGCTCGCCCCACGAGGCCGAAGCTCGACGCCCTGTCGAATCGCGCGACGGGATCCCTCGCGAGCGGCTCTGCCGTGCGCGGCGGCTCGCCGTCGACCAGGTAGAGGTGCCAGCGCCGGTCCGCGTCCCCGTCGGGGGCGGGCAGCCCGAGCGGCCCCGTCACGGCATCCCACGCGTCTTCCGCGGCCCCCACCGCCGCGAGCACGCTCGCGCCCGGCGTGGTGGCGGGCGCGTGCACACACACCTCCCGACGCACCGAGCAGGCCTGCGTCCAGCCCGGCCCGCCCGGGGGCGTTCCGAGCTGGAGCAGCGGTCCCATGACGACGAGGGCGGCCGTGCCGCGGCGCTGTCTCACCGATTTGACACCTTGTTTGTCGCTTCCGTATAAGCTGAAAAGA
>DASVWO010000021.1:0-3632 GCA_036393165.1 Polyangiaceae bacterium
AACGCGTTCGCTGCCTGCGCCACGGGCTCGTCGTGCACGCGCATGTTGCCGCCGACCGCCTGCGCCGCCGCGTCGCTCACGGTGAGGCCGAGCAGGTCGACCGCCGACCCGGCGCCGCGCCACTTGCCCATGGCGTCGACCTCGGCGAACTCGTTGAGCCCCTCGTCGAGGAACGGCCAGCGCAGCTCGTTGGTGCCGACCAGCCCGTAGAACCACTGGTGCCCCAGCTCGTGCACCGTGGCGATCTCGGGGAAGAGCGCTCCCGGCGGCGTCCACCACGCGCCGCCCGTGGTGATGAGCGTCGGGTACTCCATGCCGCCGGCTTCGCGCGCGTCCTCCTGCGGATGCACGACGGTGAGCACCCGGTAGGGGTAGCGTCCGTATCGCGACGACTCGTACGGAAGCGCGAAGCGCAGGGCCGCCATCTCGCGCGCCGCCACGCGCTGGAAGCCGCGCGGGTAGAGTAGGGTGACCTCGACGCCGTCGATCGTCTCGCGCGCCGCGCGCCACTGGTCCCACGCGGTCCACGCGAAGTCGTGGATGTCGCTCTGCACGTGCCGCTCGATGCGGTGGTGGTTCTCGATGCGCGCGTCCACCACCGGTCCCGTCGCGCCGACGATGAACGACTCGGGCACGTCGAGCGTCACGTCGTACGTCCCGTAGTCCGCGTAGAACTCGGCCAGGTGGTGGAAGGGGAAGTGCGCCCACCGTCCGTCCGGCTCGAGGCGCGCGATCTTCGGGAACCACTGGCCGACCATGTGGAACGACCCGACGTAGCCCGTGCGCTCCACGACGTGCGGCAGCTTGCTCTCGAAGGCGACGTCGAGGGTGATGCTCTCGCCGGGCGCGATCTCTCGCGGCAGCGCGAAGTGCGCCTCGGTCTCGTCCTCGTCGCCGGGGCGGGTGCGCTCGGCCGTCGGCCAGAGATCCACGGGCGTCGTGTCCGGCGCGTGCAGCACGAGGCGGTGCACGTCGATCCATCCCCAGTCCTCGGCCGCCACGTCGCCGCGTCCGCCCACGCGCTCGCGGAAGTACGCCGAGCGCTGGTTCTTGAACGCGTTGAGATAGAGGTGCATCCACAGGTCGCGCACCGGCGCGGTGCTCTTGTTGCGCCAGGTGATCGTGCCCTCGCCGTGGACGAGGTGCGCCGCCGGGTCGAGCGTCGCGCGCAGCACGTAGTCCACCACGTCGTCGGCGTGCGCCGGGAGGGACGCGTCGTCGTCGAACGCCGCGCCGGCCACGGGCGTCGCCACCGCCGAGGGAGGCGAGCCGGGGAGAGCGGGCGCAGGCGACGGTGGCGCCGGATCCGCCGCCGGCTGGGCCAGCAGCGCTACGGCGGCGGCGAACGCGAAGGCGCGCACAGGGCCATCTTCCGACGCATCCTCGATCGGCCGCAAGTCGTCTATCCTCGGGCCATGCTCAAGAGGTCCATCGTCACGCTCCACGTCTGCCTCGCCAGTGCAGCCGTCGTGGCCGCATGCGGCGGCAGCCAGCCGTCCGCGCAGTCCCCCGATCAGGAGAAGCCCACCGAGGCGGAGATCGCCCAGGCGCAGAAGCCGTGCGGCTCGGCCGACACGACGCAGAACGCGGACCTATCGTCCGACAAGGCGACGGACGCGTTCGCGCCCTGCGCCAAGGGCGGTGCGAAGGACTACTCGGCGCTCGTGCACATCGAGCCCGTGGACGACGGCGTGCACATCGTCATCGACGCGACCGACGAGGACGTCACGCTGCTCGGTCCCGACGTGACGAAGCGCGACGCCGTCATCGTCTACCCCAAGGGCAAGGGCTCGGCGTCGGTCGAGGTCCCGCTCATGAAGACCAAGACCGGGTACCACGGCGACAAGATCGTCTTCTGGAACGACCTCGACAAGATCAACGACGAGGGCACGAAGATCGACATCGCCGTCTACGACCACGACAAGGCGTCCGGCGAGACGGAGGAGCTGCACGTGTCGGTCGGGCTCTCCACGGGCAAGAGCTGCGAGAAGGCGCAGGACGAGAACCCGCAGCAGGTCACGATGGGCAAGAGCAACAGCAAGCCGGACCTCACGAACGACCAGCTCGGGGCGCCCATCAACAACGCGAACGCGGCGGCCGCCTGCGGGCTGCCGGATTCGGCGCACGCGAAGATCTGCGTGCTCGTGCGCAACGGCAAGCCGCTCGGCGTCACCGTGAACGTCGACCCGAAGAACAACAAGCTCGCCGCGTGCATCGACCGGCGCATGAGGCGTCTCGCCTGGCCGGCGGACGACAGGCCGAACACGGTGACCTACAACTACTGAGTGGCCACGCGAATCGTCCGCGACGCGCTCGCGGGCAGCGGCATCGAGCTCGTCGCGTCGTGCGGTGTCGGCGCGTACGACGCCGAGGCGCCGGCCGGGCTGCGCTCGGCGGAGCTGATGCCGGGCGCGCGCGGCGTCGTCGTCGCGGCGAGCGCCGGGACGCGCCTCTGGCGCCGCTTCCGCGAGCACATGGACGCCGACCGGACGCGCTGGACCGAGGCGCATCCGTACGACGCGTTCATCGGAACGACGCTCGCGCACGCCGACGAGGCGCTGGGGCGCGCCGGCGTGCGCTTCAGGCGCTTCGACGCTGCGTTCGAAGCGCCCGTCCGGCTTTCGTTCATCGCGCTCGCGCGGCTCGTTGGCCTCGGGGAGCCGGCACCCTTCATGCTGGCGATTCATTCGACGCACGGCGCGTGGTGGGCGTTGCGCGGGGCGTGGCTGGTCGACGTCGAGGTGGACCCGCCGCTCGTGGACGTGCCGCCGTGCCGCGGCTGCCCCGCTCCGTGCGTCGGCGGCTGGGAGAACGCCGGCGGCATCGATCGGGCGACGCCCGAGGCGCGCGCGCGGTGCGTCGTCGGCCAGCCATCACGCTACGACGACGACCAGATCGCTTACCACTACGACCGCGAGGCCGCGGTGCGCCGCTTTCTTCAGAAGAGCCCGAGCTGACCGCGCGGCCGGCGGAATGTCGTCTCCGCGGGCTCCTCGGTCGCCCGGGCGCCCATGCGGTGCGTGCGCAGACCGAAGCGCTGCGCCGTCTGCTCGAACAGCGCCTGGATGCTCTCGGCGTACGGCCCCTCGCCGCGCCCGCGCACCGCGAAGCGCGAGTCGTACAGCTTGCCCCCGCGCGTCTCGCGGATGCGCCGCAGCACCCGCTCGGCGCGCAGGGGCAACGTCGCGCGCAGGCGCTGCTCGAACACGTCGGCCACGGGCCCCGGCAGCCGCAGGAGCACCATCCCCGCGTGCGTCGCCCCGGCGTGCGCCGCCGCGCGAAGCACCTCCCCCATGTCCTCGTCGTTCAGCCCCGGGATGATCGGCGCGACCATCACCCCCACGTCGATCCCGGCCTTCGCGAGCCGCTCGATCGTCCGGATACGCCGCGCGGGCGTCGTCACGAACGGCTCGATGGCGCGCGCCTTCTGCTCGTCCCAGAAGGGACAGCTCACGGCGATGGAGAAGCTCGCGTTCGTCGAGAGCTCCTGGAACACGTCGATGTCCCGCTCGACGAGCGGTGCCTTCGAGATGATCCCCACGGGCTGCCGGTACTCCGCGCAAACCTCGAGACACCCGCGCGTCAGCCGGTAGCTCGCCTCCAGCGGCTGGTAGCAATCGGTCACGCCGCTG
>DASVWO010000022.1:0-23698 GCA_036393165.1 Polyangiaceae bacterium
CCGAAGTAGCGCACGTTGTAGGACAGGATGCGGAGGGGATTGGTCACGCCGGCCGTCTCACAGGCGCCCAGATTCCTGTTTCATCTGAATTTTGCAGTATCAGGGTTGCACCCAGGGGAGAAAAGCGGTAGCAGGACCGTAAGCGGGGTATGCACATGTCACTCTCTTCCCACCATGCACACACTTTCCTTCGTTCTCTCACGGCGATCGTCGCGATCGGTGTGAGCGTTACCACTGCGGCGTGCGCGTCGTCACCCACGCCGCCGCCGGCCACTGTCGCGCCGCCCTCAGACGCGTTCGACCAGGCGTCGGGCAAGGGCGCCACGAACGCGCAGCCGCCGAGCGACGACGTCGTCTTCGTCGAGCAGGACCACAAGGACCCGACGACGCACGACAGCGACCAGCCGGCGACGTCGATGCAGCGCAACACGGGAACGGCCCGCCCGAAGCCCTGACCTGAAAGCGCTCTGATGCGCTTATGATGCGCGCCGCAAATGCGGCTCGCGTCGGTCGTGGTTCTTTGTGCTTCGGTCGCGGTCGGGGCGTGTCTGCCCCCCAACAACAACAAGGCGCCGCCGAAGCTGGCGCCGCCGCCTGCGAGCGTGCAGACGGACCCCTACGCCGAGGATGAGGCGCGCAACCGGCTCGCGGTCGAGGTGAGGGAAGAGCCACACGGGGCGCCGGTGCTGCTGCAGCACGCGACCGTGATGACCGCGACCGGGCAGACGTACGCGCCCGGCTACGTGCTCATGGAGAACGGTGCGATCAGCGAAGTCGGCGCCGGCGACGGGCCCGCACCGAAGGAGGGCACGGTCGTCGTCGACGCGCGCGGCAAGTTCGTGACGCCGGGGATCATCGACCCGCACTCGCACATGGGCGTCTACCCGGTGCCGAACACGTCGGCGCACGACGACGGCAACGAGATGACCGACCCGGTCAACGCGGGGCTGCGCGCCGAGGACTCGTTCTGGCCGGAGGACCCCGCGATCGAGCGCGCGGTCGCCGGCGGCGTGACGACCGTCGGCATCCTGCCCGGCAGCGCGAACCTCATCGGGGGGCGCGGCGTCGTGCTGCACCTCGTCCCGCAACGGGGCGCGCGCAGCATGCGTTTCCCCGGCGCGCCCGAGATCCTCAAGATGGCGTGCGGGGAGAATCCCAAGCGCGTGTACCACGAGCAGAAGCGCGCGCCCTCGACGCGCATGGGGAACCTGCGCGCGGTGCGCGACGCGTTCGTGCGGGCGCGCAAGTACGCGCGAGAGTGGGACGAGTACGTCAAGAAGCAGCAGGCGCCGAAGACCGTGGACCCGAGGACGGGCGCCAAGAAGGACGACGGCGAGCCCAAGCCGCCCGACCGCGACCTGGCGCTCGAGACGCTCGCGCTCGTGATGCGCGGGGACATCCTCGTCGAGTGGCATTGCTACCAGGCGGACGACATGCTCGCCGCCCTGCAGGTGGCCGACGAGTTCGGGTTCCGGGTGCGCGCGTTCCACCACGCGCTCGAGGCGTACAAGATCCGCGACGTCCTCGCGAAGAAGCACGTCGGCGTGGTCACGTGGGACGACTGGTGGGGCTACAAGATGGAGGCGTGGGACGGGATCCCCGAGAATCTCGCGCTCGTCACCGAGGCGGGGGCGCTCGGCATCGTCCACTCCGATTCCGAGATATGGGGCCAGCTCCTGAACCAGTCGGCGGGCAAGGCGCTCGCCGCGGGGCGCGCGGCGGGCGTGAAGCTGGAAGAAGAGGACGCGCTCAAGTGGATCACGGCGAACCCCGCATGGGCGCTCGGCATCGACGATCAGGTGGGCACGCTGCAGCCCGGCAAGCGAGGCGACGTCGTCGTGTGGAGCGAGGACCCGTTCAGCACGTACGCGGTCGCGATGCTCGTCTACGTCGACGGGCAGCTCGTGTTCGACCGGATGCACGTGGGGGCGCCGTGGAGTGACTTCGAGCTCGGCGTGCGCGCGATGCCGCCGCGTCCCGCAAGCTCCGAAGGAGTGCGGACGCAAACACCGAATGCGGGGGAGACCAAGTGATGCGCTCCCTCCTCTTCTATGCGTGCGCCGCGCTGCTCGGCCTTTCGCTCGACGTCCCGGCGGCCGCGCAGGAAGCCCCGCCCCCGCCGATCGCGATCGTGCACGCCAAGGTGTACGTCCCGGGCGGCAAGGACCCGCTGCCCAACGGCACCGTCGTCATCGACAAGGGCAAGATCGTCGTCGTCGGCGACGATCTCGCGCCGCCGGCGGGCGCGCGCGTCATCGATGCGCGCGGGAAGGTCGTCACCCCGGGCTTCATCGACGCCGAGAGCCAGGTGGGCGTGGTCGACGTCGAAGAGGAAGAGCAGACCGACGACACCGACGCGCGCGGCGACATGAACCCGGCGCTTCGGATGGTCGACGGATACAACCCGCGCTCCGCGGTCGTCCCGATCACGCGCGCCGAGGGCGTCACCTCGGTGATCGTCGCGCCGCGCGCCGGCGTGCTCGGCGGACAGAGCGCGTTCGCCGATCTCGCGGGCGACGCGGTGAACGACGCCATCGTTCGTCCCGTGCTCGCGCAGTACGCATCGGTCGCCGAGGGCATCGCGCAGCACGCCGCCGGCACGCGCGGCGGCCTCTGGAACATGCTGCGCGAGGCGCTCGAGGACGCGCGCTTCTACGCGACGCACCGGGGCGCGTACGACGCGAACCAGGTGCGGCAGCTGAGCCTGCGGCGCGCTGGGCTCGAGGCGCTCGTGCCCGTGGTGCAGGGGAACCTCCCGCTCGTGGTGCACGCACACCGCGCGAGCGACATCGAGGCGGCACTGCGGCTCGCCGACGATCTGAAGCTCAAGCTCGTCCTCTCGGGCGCGAGCGAGGCGTGGATGATCGCCGACGACCTGGCGCGACGCAAAGTGCCCGTCATCGTCGACCCGCTGGAAGACCTGCCGCAGCGGTTCGACCGCCTGCACTCGCGCAGCGACAACGCGGCGATGCTCCAGCGCGCAGGCGTCCGCGTCATCATCGCGACGTACGCGTCGCACCAGTCGCGCCTCCTCTGGCAGCATGCGGGCAACGCGGTGCGCACCGGGATGGACCACGACGCCGCGATCCGCGCGATCACCGAGACGCCGGCCGACGCCTTCGGCCTGAAGGGCTACGGGCGGCTCGAGAAGGGTGCCGTCGCCAACGTCGTCGTCTGGAGCGGCGACCCGCTGCAGCTCAGCACCCGCGTCGAGCACGTCTTCGTGCGCGGGAGGGAGCAGTCCCTCGAGACGCGGCAGACGCTGCTTCGCGACCGCTATCGCACGCTCCCCGTCCCGCGCGACGGCTCGCGCTGACGTGCCCGAGAGCACATCGCACATGCGCGCTGGATCGCCCGTGATCCGGCTGCGGGCATCATCCGATCACGCCTGAATTCAGCATCGAGCCTTTTTCGAGACCTCCCCGAAAGGCACGTGCGTTGCTGTAATTCTACACGCATCGTGGAGGTCCTCATGCTTGGTGGTCACCGGCGCCTGTGGTGGTCTGCGCTCCTCGTCCTCGTCGTCGCCGTCGCTGCGGCGGCGGGCTGCGGGAGCAACGGGTCGAACGGGGGATCCGGGAGCGACGCCGGCATGGGCGATGACTCCAGTGGCATGGGCGACGCGCACCTCGGCTTCGGAGGCGACGCCGCTTCGTCTCTCACCATCTCGCCGCAGAACCCCGTGCTCATGGTCAACGCGCCGGGCGTCACGCTGCAGTTCAAGGCGCTCGAGAACGGCGTCTCGGTCCCCGCGACGTGGACCATCGACGTCGCCGACATCGGAACGATCGACGCCACGGGTCTCTTCGTCGCGAGCGGAAGCATCGGCGGGCCCACGACCGTCACCGCGCAGGTCGGCAACATGACCGCCAAGACGGTGCTCAGCGTCATCCTCAAGCTCACCGACAACCCGGGCAACATCCCGCCGGCGACGCAGGGCCAGCTGACGGGCGGGGGCAGCGCCGACCCCACGTTCAAGTGGCTCTATCCGTACGACGCGACGGTCTTCCCGCGCGGCATCGACCCGCCGGTCCTGCAGACGGGCGGGGCGGGATGGGACGCGGCCTACCTGCACATCAGCTTCTCGTCGCTCGACTACCAGGCCTTCTACGGCCCGGCGACGCCGGAGCGCCTGCCGCTCACCGCGGGGATCTGGAAGGCCATCACGCTGAGCGCCCAGAGCACCGACACGGTGAAGGTGGAGCTCACCAAGATCAAGGGCGGCAAGGTCACCGGGCCCGTGACCGAGAGCTGGAAAATCGCGCAGGGCACGCTGCGCGGCACCGTCTACTACAACTCGTACAACTCCCAGCTGGCGGGCAACACGGGCGCCATCATGAGCGTGCGTCCCGGCCAGAGCGCCAAGGTGGTCATCGCCGGATGCCGCGTGTGCCACGTCGTGAGCGCCGACGGATCGACGCTCGTCGCGGCGAACGAGCCAGACACCACGTGCACGAACCAGTGCGTTGCCATGCCGACCGACCGCGTCTGGGATCTGAAGAACAACTTGAACCCGCTCTACGACACGACGGACCGCACCTGGATCTTCGGCGCTCTCTATCCCGACGGATCCAAGTTCCTCAACTACGGCGCCGAGGCGTGGTGCGGCGCCATGAACTGCCCCGCCGATCCCTGGGTGCCCAACGTGCGCGGCGTGGGCCAGCTCGGCGACCTGCCGTCGAAGGTCTACGACACGAAGACGGGCAAGGACCTCGGTGCGACCGGCCAGCCCCCGCACATGATGATGCCCATCTTCTCCCCCGACGGAAAGATGGTGGCCTTCAATCATTACGACACGGGGATGGGCCACACCATCGCCGTCATGAGCTTCGACAACAAGACGAACACCTTCTCGGGACTGAAGGACATCGCGACGATGCCGAACGCGTACGTCGGCTGGCCCGCCTTCACGCCGGACGACAAGTTCGTCTTCTTCGCCACCGGGTCGGACCCCGAGTACGACACGATCTCGGACGACACGTCGGCGATCCCCAACCCGACGAGCGATCTCTACGCGGCGCACGTCGCGACCGCGTCGAATGCGATGCAGAACGAGCTCGATGGGCTCGACGCGAGCGGCAAGTTCTACCTGCCCTTCGGCGAGATGAACGAGGGACACCTCAACTTCGAGCCGACCATCTTGCCGGAAGCCGTGGGCGGCTACTTCTGGGTCGTCTTCACGACGCGTCGCAACTACGGAAACGAAGTGAACGGCGATCCGTACGCGGGTTCCAACGGCCCGAGCCCGCGCAAGAAGCTGTGGGTCGCGGCCATCGACATCGACACGCAGGAGCACCCCATCCTCAAGGCGCAGGACCTGACGCACCCGGCGTTCTACCTGGACGGCCAGGAGCTCGCGGCCGGCAACATGCGCGGCTTCT
This sequence comes from Polyangiaceae bacterium, assembly GCA_036393165.1. GTDB lineage: Bacteria > Myxococcota_A > Polyangia > Polyangiales > Polyangiaceae > Palsa-1150. Next base: position 5,382 of record DASVWO010000022.1, read on the forward strand.
GGGCGCTCGATCCGTGCGAGTCGAACGGCATGAGCTGCCAGACGGGCGACGAGTGCTGCACCGGGTTCTGTCGACAGCAGACGGGGCCCGACGGAGGGATGCAGTTCGTGTGCGTGCCGCCCAGCGGGTGCTCGCAGGAGGGCGAGAAGTGCACGACCACCGCCGACTGCTGCAACGCGTCCAGCGGCACGCAGTGCATCGCCGGCTTCTGCGCCACGCCCAACGCTCAGTGACGGGGCACCCGGCCGCGCTGGCGCGCGGAATGCACTCCAGGCGCGTGATGCTTGACCTCCGAAGGGAGAATCACTCGCCATGAAGCCCGTGGCCTTCGTCCTTCCTCTCTCGATCGCCCTCCTCGCCAGCGGCTCAGCCTTCGCGCAGTCGAACGACGGCTGGGATCAGTGGCCCACCGATCAGGCGCCCGCGCAGCAGGCGCCGCCCGTCGCGCAGCCCACCCCAGCGCCGGCGGAAGCCGCACCGCCTGTGCAGAACGGCCAGTGGGTATGGAGCGAGGAGTACGGCTGGATCTGGGTCCCGAGCGGCGCGACGAGCTACGCCGTCGGAGGCGAGCCGTACGTCTACGTCTACACGCCCGTCTACGGGTGGACCTGGTACGCGTCGCCGTGGGGCTGGGGTCCGTACTACTACGGCGCCTGGGCGCACCGTCCCTGGGGTTGGCGATATGCCCCGCACGTCTGGTACGGGCGGGGCTGGGTGGCCCCCCGCTTCGGCGCCTACTACCACGGCCGCGTCGGCGGACACTGGGGCGGATACCGCGGGGGCTACCACGGCGTCTATCGCGGCGGTGGCTACCGCGGCGGATTCCACGGTGGCGGCGGGTTCCGTGGAGGCGGCGGCTTCCATGGGGGCGGCGGCTTCCACGGCGGACGCCGTTGACGAGCGCCTGCGTCCCTTGACCTTCGGTCCGGCGGACATACCATCCGCCACCCAAGATCAAGGAGACGACTCATGGCCATCCAGCTCGGCGACATCGCTCCGGACTTCTCTCAGGACTCGACCGAAGGGCCGATCAAGTTCCACGAGTACCTCGGCAACTCCTGGGGCATCCTCTTCTCTCACCCCAAAGACTTCACGCCGGTTTGCACGACCGAGCTCGGCGCGGTCGCCAAGCTGAAGCCGGAGTTCGAGAAGCGCAACGTGAAGGTCATCGCCGTCAGCGTCGACGACGTCGCCTCCCACAAGAAGTGGACGGGCGACATCGAGGAGACGCAGAAGACGAAGCTCAACTACCCGATCCTCGGCGACCCCGACCGCAAGGTGTCGAACCTCTACGGGATGATTCACCCGAACGCGAACGACACGCTCACGGTCCGCACCGTGTTCGTCATCGACCCCAACAAGAAGGTGCGTCTGACGATCACGTACCCGGCGAGCACCGGCCGCAACTTCGACGAGATCCTCCGCGTCATCGACTCGCTGCAGCTCACCGACAAGTACTCGGTGGCCACGCCCGTGAACTGGAAAGACGGGCAGGACGTCATCATCGTCCCGTCGCTGCAGGATCCCGAGGTCCTGAAGCAGAAGTTCCCGAAGGGCTACACCGCGGTGAAGCCCTACCTCCGGATCACCCCGCAGCCGAACAAGTGACGAGCTGATCGCGGGCGCGCGTCGGGCACGGTGTTACGCTCTGCTTCCGTGCCCAACGCCGCGATCACCGGGACCGGGTTCTACGTACCGCCGAAGGTCGTCACGAACGACGACCTGGTCGCGCGCGGCGTCGACACGACGCACGAATGGATCGTCCAGCGCACCGGCATCGAGGCGCGCCGCTACGCCGACGAGGGCATCGGCACGAGCGACCTCGCGGTCCCCGCGGCGCGCGACGCGATCGCGCGCGCGGGGATCCAGCCGCGCGACGTCGACCTCATCGTGTTCGCGACGCTGTCGCCGGACATGGCGTTCCCCGGTTCGGGCGTGCTCCTGCAGCAGAAGCTCGGCCTCTGCGACGGCGAGAGCCCCAAGTTCTGCGGCGCGCTCGACGTACGCAACCAGTGCTCGGGGTTCCTCTACGGCCTGCAGGTCGCGAGCAGCGTCGTGCAGTCAGGGGCGGCGAAGCACGTGCTCCTCGTCGGCGCCGAGACGCACTCGGCGGCGATCGATCTGTCGACGCGCGGGCGCACCGTCTCGACGCTCTTCGGCGACGGCGCCGGCGCGGTCGTCGTCAGCGCCACAGACGACGACCGGGGCGTGCGCGGAACCTGGCTCGGCGCGGACGGGCGCTTCGCCGACATGCTGTGCCAGCGCGTGTGGGACATCCGCAAGCGCCCCTTCATCCCGCTGAACGAGGCGGGCGTCGGCCAGGTCGAGCCGGATCACATGTGGGCGCAGATGGACGGGCGCACCGTCTTCAAGCACGCCGTCGAGAAGATGTGCCTCGCGCTGATGCAGGCCTGCTGGGCCACGAACACCGACCCCACGAAGGTGGATCTCTTCTTCTTCCACCAGGCCAACATGCGCATCAACCAGTACGTCGCGAAGCAGCTCTCGCTGCCCGACGAGAAGGTGGTGCACAACATCCAGCGCTACGGAAACACCACCGCCGCCACGATCCCCATCCTGCTCGCCGAGAGCGAGCGCGAAGGGCGCCTGAAGCGCGGGATGCGGGTGGCGCTCGTCGCCTTCGGCTCCGGCTTCACCTGGGGATCGTCGATCATCGACTGGTGATCAGCCCCCAGTACCCGCGTCGCCCGGCATCGCGACCATCGTCTGCTCGATCTTCACGTCGAGGTGGCAGGGGACCTTGAGCGGCACCTTGTGCTGCAGCGAGTGCTTGAGAATGCAGATCGGCACGACCTGGGGCTGCCCCTTCACCCCCGCGATGTCGATCTGGCCGCCCGGCTGCAGCGTCGCCTCGAACTCGGCCGATCCGCCGGGGACCGACGTGCACGCCTCCACCAGGTGATACATGGCGCTCTCGGCCAGCATGGCGTTGGCCTTGCCGAGTCCCTTGCACTCGTCGGTGAGAATCGTCGCGTTGACCACCTGCGCCGACGGCCCGACGGAAGGCTCGGCGGTGGTGGGAGGCGGTGGCTCCGGCACGGCGGGCGGTGGACCCGACGCGCAGGCCGCACAAGCCACGCAAGCGATGACTGCGATCGAAGCGAGCGCGAGGCGCATCGCTTCAGAGATACCACGAGGGCTGGCAACCACGCCGGTCGGGGGTGGTCACCGGACTTGCCGCACACCACGGCGCCTGAATCGCGTGAAATCCAGGCGATTTGCGATTCAGAAGCACCGCGATTCACATGCTCGCTTTTTGCACCACGCCGGCACGCGATGCTCATCGACCGGTCCTTCTCGGAGCTTCTGTCCTCGGACGCGCAGCGCGGCGACAACGACGACCGCGTCTCGGACCCAGCGGACCGGCGCGGCAACCCGCGCGTGGCCATCGAGGTGGACGTGACGATCGGCGGCAGCGACCGCGTCGTGACCGGGGTCTCGGGCGACGTGTCGGTCGGAGGGCTCTACGTGTCGACCTACCGCCCGCTCCCCGAGGGTACGCGCGTGTCGGTGCGCTTCCGCCTGCCCACCGGCCACGTGATGAGCACCGGCATCGTGCGCTGGACGCGCGAGGGCCGCCCCGGGCGCCTCCCCGGCATGGGCATCGAGTTCGTCGAGCTCGACGCGCTCGACCGCGATTGCCTCGAGCGTTTCTGCGGAAAGCGGCCGAGGTTCCTCTCGTACGAAGAGATCGTGGCGAAGGCCCACTGACCGCTGTACAAGGGGGCTCCAATGCGACCCCTCCTTTTCCTGGGCGCGGGTGCCGTCGCGCTCCTGGGTCTCGGTCTCGCGGCATGCGATCAGGACTACGCGGCGAGCAACGCGGACCGGCACAGCTTCATGGGCGAAATCCACGCGGCGCCCGTCCCCTCGGCGAGCACTCCGGAGACGCTCCCTCCCCCGGCGCTGCCCACGACGACGGCCGCCGTCCCCACCCCGGCCCCCTCGGCGTCCACCGCCCCCGCTCCCTCGGCTTCGGCCGCGCCGGCCCACTCGGCGGCTCCTGCCCCGGCCGGGTCCGGTCACCACTAGAATCACCGCATCGACTCTCCGCTCAACCCCCCCTGGGTTTCGCTCCGCGACGAGGAGCTCCTCGCCTGGCGCATCCGCGATCTCGGCGTGCGCATCGAGGGCAGTGAGCTCGAAGGGCGCATCGCCAAGCTGTACGCGGAGCTCGAGGCGCGCGGCATCGCCCTGCGCCCGCCCTGTTACCTCGGCGACGAGTGGTTCAGCCCCAACGGCGTGCCGGCCATCGCGCTGCCGTTCTACCTCGCGAACCCGCGGCTCAAGGCGCTCGAGCTCCATCAGATGATGGAGGTGGAGGGCGGCACCCCCGAGTGGTGCGCCCAGCTCCTTCGCCACGAGTGTGGTCACGCGATCGACCACGCCTACCGGTTCTCGTCGCGGCGGAAGTGGCGCGCGATCTTCGGCAGCCCGGACGTCGACTACGAGCCGGAGCGCTACAGGCCGCGGCCGTATAGCAAGGGGTTCGTCCGTCACCTGCCCAACTGGTACGCGCAGGCGCATCCCGACGAGGACTTCGCCGAAACGTTCGCCGTCTGGCTCGGGACGCCGCCCGAGGAGTGGCGCGGGAAGTACAAGGGGTGGAAGGCGCTCGAGAAGCTCGAGTACGTGGACGAGTTGATGCGCGAGGCGCAGCGCAAGACGCCCGCCGTGCGCGGCGGCCGCTGGCGCTCCGAGGCGGACAAGATGCGCTCGACCCTCGCCCGCTACTACGCGGCGCGCCGCAAGCTGTGGGCGGAGGAGCAGCCGGGCTTCTACGACGCCGACCTGCGCCGCATCTTCGCCGAAGCGCCCGCGGGGCACGGGACCGCGGGCGCCTTCATGCGCCGGCGGCGCAAGGCCATCGTCGACCGGGTCGTGCACTGGACCGGGCAGCGCAAGTACGTGGTCGACGAGCTCGCGCGCAAGCTGGTGCAACGCTGCCAGGAGCTCGGGCTGCACGCGCCGAGCGACGAGGTGTCCCTGGCCCTCGACGTGGGGGCGTACCTCGCGGCGCTCGTGAGCAACCACCTCCACACCGGGCGGTTCAAGAGGAGCGTCTAGATGAAGATCCTCGTCCTCTTCGACGTGCACCGGCCCATCTCGCCCGACGAGACGTTCAGCGTCCGCTCGCTCCGCACCGAGGAGGAGAAGCCGACCGAGGCCGACGTGCTCGCGTGCCTGCGCAAGCTCGGTCACGAGGTCGAGACGCTCGCGATCTACGACGAGGTGAAGGCCGTCTTCGACAAGGTGGAGGCGTTCAAGCCGGACATCGTCTTCAACCTTTGCGAGACGTTCCTCTCCGACCGCTCGCACGAGCCGAACATCCCGGCGCTGCTCGAGCTGATGAAGGTGCCGTACACGGGAGCGGGGCCCGACGCGCTCCTGCTCTGCAAGGACAAGGCGATCGCCAAGAAGCTGCTCGCCTTCCACCGGGTGCGCACGGCGCGCTTCGTCGTGTCGCAGCGCGAACACCCGCTCAAGCGCCTGCGAAAATTCTCTTTCCCCGCGTTCGTGAAGCCCCTCGGCGAGGAGTCGAGCGACGGCATCGCCAAGGCATCGCTCGCGAAGACCGAAGAAGAGGCGGTCGAGCGCGCGCGCTTCCTCCACGAGAAGTTCGAGAGCGATGCGCTCATCGAGGAGTACGTGGACGGCCGCGAGCTCTATCTCGGCGTGCTGGGGAACAAGCGACTCACCGTCTTCCCGCCGCGCGAGATCTTCTTCGGCGAGCCGCCCGAGGACGACGCGCCGCGGTTCGCCACGGCGAAAGCCAAGTGGGACGACGCGTACCGGAAGAAGTGGAAGATCCGCAACGGGCCGGCGGCGGCGGTGCCCTCAGGGGTCGACCGCAAGATGGCCGACCTCGCGCGGAAGGTTTACCGGATCCTCGGCATCCGCGGTCTGGGCCGCATCGACGTGCGCCTCACGCCCGAGGGCGAGGTGGTCGTCATCGAGGCGAACCCGAACCCCTCGCTCGCGAAGGAAGACGACTTCGCGCAGGCCGCGGCGCAGGTGGGCATCGGGTACGAGGCGCTCATCCAGAAGATCCTCGAGAACGCCCTCCGCTGGCGAGGTGAGCCGGCTTCGTAGGCCCTTGTGCGCCTGACCTTCCGCCTTACGTTTGCGCTGCGACGAGCATGGTCCGGGCGCGCGGCCCGTTGCCGCGTGCTTCCCACCGTGCGCCGCGAGAGCGATCCCTGAAACGAGAAAGGGGCTCTGCGCCATGACAAGGATGAAGATGCTCGCACTCGCCCTGGGTGTCTGGGGCCTCGGCGCCACCTCGGCCGCCGCGCTGACGATCGACCTCAACCGCGCGCCGACACCGCGCGCTCCGCTCATCGACGTGACGCTGTTTCACACGGAAGCTCCGAGGGTCGTGAAGCACCTCGACGTGCAGAGTCCGGTGCTGTCGATCCCGCCCGTGACCATCGTCGGCCGTCGCATCGAGCGACCGCTCGGGGTCACCTCGATGCAGAAACCCTAGCGACCTGATATCGCGGCGTCGAAGAGGGCGTCGTGCGCCCACGGGCGCGCGGCGCGGATGGCGACGTGTTCACGCGTGGGGCAGACGCGGTTCGTGAGGAGCGAGACGACGACGCCCGCGTCGGGATCGATCCACAGGCTGGTCCCCGTGAAGCCGAGGTGGCCGACCGTGCGGGGCCCCATGCGGGTCCCGGCGCTCGATCCCTCGGGGCTCTTGCCGTCGAAGCCTGCCCGCAGCGTGCCCCCAGCGCGTTCGCGCACCAGCCACTCCAGCTCGCCGCTCTCGATGCCGCGGAGCACGGCTTGACCGAAGGTGAGCACCGCGTCGACGGTGCCGAAGATGCCCGCATGCCCGCTCCCGCCGAGGCCCGTCAGCGCCCACGCGTTCTCGTCGTGCACGGCGCCGATCACGGGTCCTCCGCGCCACGCGACGGTCTCGGTCGGCGCGAAGGGACCGTGCACGCCCCGCGCGGCCAGATCGCGGATGGTGCCCGCCCGGTCGGCGATCCCCAGCGGCTCGAGGACGAGGCGACCGATCGCCTCGCCGGCGTCACGCGCCCCGACGGCCCGCGCCAGCGCGACTCCCGCCAGGACGTACCCGAGGTCGCTGTAGAGAGGAGGAAATCCGCCGGCCGGGGGAGCCCCGCTCGCGTCCGGCCTGCGCGCATCGGCGGCCTCGCGGAGCGCCGCCGCCTCGTCGACCGGCTCGCCGCGGAGGAGCGGCGCATAGAGCGTCCGGTGCGCATCGAGCCCCGCCCGGTGCGAGAGGAGCAGCTCGAGGGCGACGCTTTCGCTCGCCGTTCCGCGCGCTTCGGGCACCCACGCCCCGAGGGGCTGCGATGGGCGCTGCACTAGGCTCATGTGTGCCCGGACCACTGCCACGGCCGTCATCGGCTTGGTCACGCTCGCGAGGTCGAAGAGCACATGCGTGCTCCCGCCCACGTCTCGCGCGTCTCCCCTCGCCCACCCCGCCGCCGCCATCGGCGCGACGCCCTCGCGCACGATGCGTTCCGCGACCTGGGCCGCCGTCATCATTCCTTGTCCCTCGGCTCCGCTGACTTGTACACTTTGTACCGAGCGTGGCCGAATTCGTATGGGAGGCGCGGGCGCGGACGGGTGAGGTCCGCAAAGGCCAGATGGAGGCCGAGTCGGAAGACGCGGTCAACCAGCGGCTCCGTGCTCAGCAGCTCCAGCCGACGAAGGTCCGGAAGAAGGCCCGGCAGCTCAGCTTCCAGCTCGGCACCGGCGTCGGGCAGAAGGACATCGTCACCTTCACCCGCCTCTTCGCCACGATGATCGACGCCGGCCTGCCCATCGTGCAGTGCCTCGACATCCTCCAGGGCCAGACGGACAACAAGCTCTTCGGCGCCATCCTGCGCGACGTGAAGTCGAGCGTCGAGCAGGGCGCGACCTTCAGCGACTCGCTGCGCCGCCACCCCAAGGTGTTCGATCACCTCTACGTCAACCTGGTCCAGGCCGGCGAAGTCGGCGGCATCCTCGACACGATTCTCAATCGCCTCGCGGTCTACATCGAGAAGGCCATGAAGCTGCGCCGGCAGGTGCGCGGCGCGATGGTCTACCCGAGCATCGTCATCGTCGTCTTCTTCGGCGTCCTGACGATCCTGCTGACGTTCGTCATCCCCGGCTTCCAGAACATGTTCAAGGACTTCGGGTCGAAGGACGAGCTCCCGGCGCTCACGCGCGGCGTCATGGCCGTGTCGAGCTTCTTCGTCAGCAACATCCTTTGGTTCTTCCTCATCGTGACCGGCCTGGTCGTCGGCACGGCGTACACGATCCGCACGCCCGGCGGGCGCAAGGCGTTCCACAAGCTGCTCTTGCGACTGCCCATCATCGGACCGGTGCTGCGCAAGATCGCCGTCGCCCGCTTCACGCGCACGCTCGGGACGCTGCTCGCGTCCGGCGTGCCCATCCTCGACGCGCTCGAGATCGTCGCCAAGACGGCCGGCAACGTCATCGTCGAGGAAGCCATCATGTACGCGCGCGCCCGCATCTCCGAGGGCAAGAACATGGCGCAGCCGCTCATGGAGACGAACGTCTTCCCGCCGATGGTGGTGCAGATGGTCGGCGTCGGCGAGCAGACCGGCGCGCTCGACGCGATGCTCAACAAGATCGCCGACTTCTACGAGGAAGAGGTGGACGTCGCCGTCGCCGCCCTGACGAGCCTCATCGAGCCGGCGCTCATGGTCGGCATCGGCAGCACCGTCGGCGTCGTGCTCATCGCGATGTACCTGCCGATCTTCAGCCTCGCGGGGAAGATCAAGGCCGAGTAGGGCAGCTCGAATGGAGCTCGGGATCCGCGCCGGCTCGCCGGATCACACGCTCGCCGCGCGCCTGGCCTGGATCACAGGGCTGCGCCTCGCGTTCCTCGTGCTGCTGCTCGGCGCGACCGCGACGCTGTACCTGGGCGGGCAGCTGGAGCGATACCCGTTCAGCCTGCGCATCGTGTTCGTCACGATCGCGGCAGGCTTCGCCGCGGCCGTCGTCTACGCGGCGCTGCTGCGCGCCGGCACGCGCCTCCAGCAGCTCGCGTGGGCGCAGATCCTCGTCGACCAGCTCACGTGGACGGCGATCGTGTACGTCTCGGGCGGCGTCACGAGCGGCGCCACCTCCTTCTACGCGCTCACGTGCCTCGTCGGCGCCGTGCTCGTGGGCCTCCGGGGAGCGGCGGTCGCGGCCGCGCTGGGCATCGGCATCTACGGCGTGCTCGGGCTCACCCTGCATCTCGGCTGGGTGCACCCGCCGCCGGACCAGAGCGCGACGAGCTACGTGCTCGACACGACGCAGCTCGTCTATCCCCTGCTCCTCAACACGCTCGGCGTCTCCGTCGTCGCGCTCCTCGCGGGGTACCTGGCGGAGCGCCTCCGCCTGACGGGCGGCGCGCTCCAGGCTGCGACGGCGAGGGCTCACGCCGCCGAGCGCCTCGCCGTGCTCGGCCGCATCGCTGCGGGCCTCGCGCACGAGATCCGCAACCCGCTGGGGTCGATCACGGGATCGATCGAGATGCTCCGCGAGTCGTCGGGGCTGTCGGACGAGGACAAGCGGCTGTGCGACATCATCCAGCGCGAGGCGCGCCGTCTGAACGATCTGGTCGGCGACATGGTCGACCTGTCCAAGCCGCGCCCTCCGCGGGCGGAGGCCACCGACGTCGCCGTGCTCGCGCGCGACGTCGTGGCGCTGGCGTCGAACGCGGCCCGCGGCTCCGACGTGTCGGTCGTCTACGAGGGTCCGCAGAACGACGCGATCGCGCGGTGCGACGGCGCGCAGATGCGGCAGGTCGTGTGGAACCTCGTGCGCAACGCCATCCAGGCGAGCTCCGCCCAGTCGAGCGTCTGGGTCCGCGTCGGCGTCGAAGGTCGCCAGGTCGCGCTGTCCGTGGAGGACGAGGGACCGGGCGTCCCCGAGGACGTCGGGAGCCGGATCTTCGAAGACTTCTTCACGACGCGCACCCATGGGGCGGGGATCGGCCTTGCCGTGGTGAAGCGCATCGTCGACGACCACGCTTCCATGGGGGCGCGCCTGCGGGTGGAGCGCGGCGTTCACGGCGGCGCATGCTTCCGCGTCACCCTGAGCAGCGACGTCACCGGCCTGCGGCGCAGCCTGCGCCCGCCGGCAAATGCATGACAAAACTCCGGATTGAATGATGGCGACCCCGGGGCCGTCGAACGTGCATCGAAACTTGCACGGTCCTGGCAAACGGCTTACGGAAACCCCCGAGCACGCCCCCCACCATGCGCTTCGCCCATCTCGTCACCATCTCTTCCGCACTCGCCGCTCTCTCCCTCGCGGTTCCCGCGCACGCAGAGGACGCGCAGGGTTTCATCCAGCACGAGCACCGGAAGCTCGACCAGCTCCTGCATCAGCCGGCCTCTCCGGCGCGCGACAGCGAGGTCAACGCCGCGCTCGACGGGTTCGTCGATTACGACGAGCTCGCGCGCCGCGCCTTCGGCGAGCCGTGCCCCGCGGCCATCCCGAGATGCGAGGATCTCTGGGCCTCGTACAACGACGCGCAGAAGGTCGAGCTGCGTGACCTGCTCAAGCAACTCGTCGAGAAGAACTACCGAAAGAACCTGACGAAGACGCTCGACTACGACGTCAGCTACAAGGGCTCGAAGGGCGCCGGCGGCGACACGCGCGTGCTCACCGAGGCCAAGAGCAAGACCAACCCGCGCGAGGAGCCCTACCGCGTCGACTACGTGGTGAAGCAGACCGGGAGCGGCTACCGCGTCGTCGACATCATCACCGAGGGCTCGGTGCTGACGAAGGACTACTACGAGCAGTTCCTCAAGAAGCAGCACAACGAGGGCTACGACGCGATCGTCTCCAAGCTGAGGGAGAAGATCGCGAAGAAAGATTGAGCCGAGCGGTCGCGTGCGGCACGCGCCATGCCCTGAACCACGTCGGAGGTTCAGTCATGGCCAACCAGACCTTTCAGGAACAGCCGCATCCCGAGGGCGTGTCGCGCCCCGTGCACGACGAACGGATGCTCGAGGCTGTAGGCGCAGGCTCGGCTGCGGAGGCCATCGGCGGCGCCGCTGCGGTCGTCCTGGCGATCATCGGGCTCGCCGGCGGAATGCCCATCGCGATGATGTCGATCGCGACCATCGTCCTCGGCGGAGCCATCCTGCTCGACTCGATGGCGATCGGCGGTCGCTACGAACGCCTCGTGCGTGACACGTGGGGCAGCGACGTGCGCGTGTCGAAGGTCCAGTTGGGCACGGGCCTGTCGGCGGAGGCGCTGGCCGGCATCGCCGGCGTCGTGCTCGGGATCCTCTCGCTGCTCGGCTTCATGCCCGAGACGCTCTGCGCGATCGCGCTCATCGTGTTCGGCGGAGGCCTGATGCTCGGCAGCATGGCGCGCCGCAGGTTCAACGCGACGAGCGCCGCGCACTACGGCTCCGGCGCGAGCCACACGGCCATGCGCGCGCTCGAGGAGGCGACGACCGTGGCGGCCGGCGGCGAGGTGCTCATCGGCATCGGCGCCGTCGTGCTCGGGATCCTGTCGCTGCTCGGCCTCTACCCGGTGACGCTGGTGCTCGTCGGCTTCCTCGGCGTCGGCGGCGTCGTGATGCTGGGCGGCAGCGTCCTCGGGACGAAGTCGTTCCGCGTCATGCACCCGGCCCACTGACGTCAGTCAGCGGAGGCGTCGGACGCGTCGGATGGCTCGGCGGCCTCGGTGACGCCGTCGGCCGGAGCATCGGCCGGCGCGTCGCTCGCGGCTTCGGGGGCCGCCTCGGTCGTCGCGTCCATCCCCGGAGGCTGCTGCTCGTCCGAAGCATCGCCACACTTCGAGGGGCCCGTGCAGCCCATCTCGCCCCATACGCCGGTGGGTGGGCACGTGAACGTCATGCACGCCGTCGGCGAGTACACCATGTCGCCCGGCGTGCACGCGCAGATCTGGAAGCACGGGTTGCACTCCGGTTGCTCGATGGTGACGTCGCTCGCGTCGTCGCCCGCTTCGCCGCCGTCCGGTCCGCCGCCGCCGCTGCCCCCGGCAGACGAGCTGCTGCACGACCACCACGCGGCGCTCGCGAAGACGATGACGCCGAATCCCATCCACGCCCGGGTCTGCACATGCGGAGTGTAGCGCTAGGATGCGGGCTCCATGCGAATCGGCGTGCTCCTCGGGTCGGTGGCTCTGGCTCTGCTCCCGGCTTGCACCGAGCGAAAGAGCGAGCCCGTGGGCTCCTCGACGCCGCCCCCCGCGAGTGAGCCCAAGCCGCCGCCCCAGCACGATGCCGGAGTCGCCGCCCCCGCCGTGCCGCCGCTGCTGCCCGGAGAGACGCCGCCGTCCAAGGGACCGAACTACTTCGAGCCGACCGAGATGGCCTCGACCGGCATCGGCACCGCGTACCAGTCGTGCGTGTCGTCGCTCGAACGGACCGACGCCGACATGCCCACGTGGAAGGAGGTGCCCTACTGCTCGTGCATCGTCGATGCCTGGCGAGCCAACATCCACGCGGCCGGAAACCCCGAGACTGCCCCGAAGCCGAGCGCGGAGCAGGTCAAGAAGTGCGGCAACCTCGACGGAGGGGCGGGCCCCTTCGCGGTGCCGTTCCCGAAGGGCACGCCGGACCTCTACAACTCCTGGAAGACCTGCATCGAGAAGTCCCCGGACCTCGATCACGGCGTCTACTGCGGCTGCTACACCGACGGCGTCTTCAAGAACCCCGGCTACCTCGTCATCTCGCCGGAGGACGACAAGCGCTGCCAGATCGCCGACGCGTACTGGGCCGCCACGAAGACCCACCTGACGGTGCGGCAGTTCCGGGCGCTGCAACCGCTCGGCGTCCCGCCGCGCTAGAGTCCGTTCGCCATGCGGCTCCAAGCCTTGCTCTTGTCGATCGCTTTCATCGCGTGCAGCTCCTCGTCGGGCGGCAGTCACGCATCCGACGCGGGAGCCGACGTGGAGGGAGCCGACGGGGCTGACGGCAGCAGCGGATCGAGCGGAGGCTCGGGATCCGGCGGCGATGACTCCGGCGGCGGGTCGGGATCGAGCGGCGGATCGATGCTTCCCGATTCGTCCATGCCCCCTTGCAACCTCACGCTGCAGGGCGCCCTGAGCGAAGCCTTCCCCTGCACAGTCACCCTGGAATATTTCACGTCGTCGAACCGCACCGCCTTCACCATCTCCGTCGCCGATCCCCGACCGCTTCAGCTGATCTCGATCACGCTGCAGCGAACGGGGCGCACGATGTCGGGCACTTGGACGAACACCGACCCGATGGCATCCGGAAGCGTCATCGTCCAAGGCCCCGCAGACGACGCAGGCTTTCCCGAGTGGCAAGCCACCAGCGGATCGCAGGACGGCGGCTCGCAGAGCCAGTACGACCTCCAGCTCATGGTTGGGGTCGGCAAGCCCAATCCCACCGGGGAAACCTTTGGCTCGACCGGAACCTTCACGGCGACCCTGGTCCCCCAGGTGTCCACCGGGGCGACCGGCAACCTGATGCTGCACGTGTCGTTTTGACCCGCCAATAAGTCAAAACGACCCTTGCGCCGGCGCAAGGCCACGCGTTATTGAGCCGACGCGCTTCGGCGCGGGAGTTAAAAGCACGTGGGCCGCGGGGGACTGTCCGCGGCGCTGAAGGAGCCTTCACAATGCGTAGGTTCGCGTTCATGGTCGCGGCGCTGGCGCCGCTCTTCACCCTCACGGCCTGCGAGGACGGGCCGAACCAGACGTACAATCCGGCGCCCAACGGCGCGGGCAATGTCTGGAACGGGCCGGGCAGCGCCGGTCTTCCCGAGGGCGGCACGTACTCGGGCAACGGCTCGCAGCAATACGACGCGAGCTTCGGCGGTCAGAACGCGAACGTGACGTGCACCGCGGACCAGGCGAAGGCGATCTGGCACAACGCCTTCCAGCAGCCGATCCTGCCGCCGGGCATCGCCGGAGGGCTCGACATCGCCGGCGGATACAACGGCGACGGCAATGCGAATTACACACCGGGCCAGCCGTACAAATACGACGAGACGAAGGAGACGTGGATCGGCGCCACGCTGGAGCAGGCGCAGAGCATCCTCTGCACCGCCGACCCGGACAGCATCTACTACGGCATCACGTCGACCGCGGGCTGGGGCAACGGCTGCCCTGCGTGCGAGCTGAGCGTCCTCTACAACCCCAACAGCCGCAAGATCACCGACCTGCTGTTCCAGTACGGCTACGTCGGCACGATGAACGCGACGAGCACCGACGGGAAGACGCAGTACGCTCTCGGGCTGAACAACCTCCCGTGGACGGCGACGACGTCCGCCGGCACCACGCAGATCACGCTCAACTGGAACGACTCGGCGGCCCTCAACAAGACCGCCAACGAGCTCTACGACGCGTACCGGAATACGTACGCGCCGACGTTCCCGCCGGACACGGACTGCCAGGCGGCCGGTCACTGCATCATCGGCAACAACTACACGGCGGGCGGCTACTTCTGGTTCACCGAGATCAACGCGGTGATGTTCGTGACGAACACGCTCGCGCCCCAGCCGGCGGCGAGCACCATCACGCTCGTCGACCTCGGCCTCCTCAAGCTCCTGCCCTTCAGCCTCGGCACCAACATGCTGAAGTTCGACGCGGAGGGTCCGCTGTCGATCACGTCGAACGTCGCGAACTCGGGCGGCACTTGCACCTACAAGCTCGGGATGAACTTCGGGGACTTCGACAAGCAGTGCCTCGAGCCCTCGTCGGACGCGACGCAGAACACGATCGCCAAGAACAAGCTCTTCGGCGCCATCGCCCACAGCGACGAGGCGTACGAGTTCGACATCCAGGGCGTCGACCCGCAGTTCGTCGCCACCCAGGCAGACACCACGGTCATCTCGGACACCCAGCGCCCCGGCTCGAATGACATCGCCTACGAGCTGACGGTCGACCAGGAGGCGCTCGGCAAGATCGCCAACGACTGGTTCAAGAACGACCCGACCACCGGGATGGAGGACTTCCACGGTCTCGGCATGGTCACCCTCGAGATGGCCAACCTCGTGCAGAAGTACATGCAGGCCAACCACGGCGTGAACACGCAGCTCGGCGACGCGGACTGCATCGCGAACCCCGCCGCGCCTGCGACGCCCGGCAAGGTGTGCAGCGGCATCGAGGGCATCGTGACGACGGCGCCCCCGGTCGCGAGCGACGGCGTCACGCCGCTCGTCCCGGCGAACATGCTGGTCAACGCGCTCGGCGCGAACGCGCTCAACGTCGAGTCGGGCTACGGCGTCGGCCTGAAGCCCTCCACCTGGGTGCTCGACTTCTGCTCGGTCACCGGCAACCCGGCGACCGGCACGGGCTACGCGGGCTGCGAGGGCGGTTCGTACACTGGCCCCCTCGGCGGCTACTACTTCGACTCGATCCAGTGGGCGGTCTCCCAGTCGTTCGGGAGCAACCCGGTGCCGGACGACGTCGCGAGCCGCCGCTTCTACTTCAAGCAGTTCATCCTCGCGGCCGTGAAGTACTTCCAGACGGCGTCCAACTACGACGCCACGCTCGCCCAGATCGACGCGAACCCGGTGGACGACAACCAGGTCTTCTTCGACAGCGCGGGCGGCGGCTTCGAGAACGGCAACTACGTCTTCCGGAACAACGTCAACTCCGGGATGCAGCCGCCGACGGTCTTCAACATCGCGACGAACCTCACGACGTCGGTGCTCAACAACCTGACGTTCGCGCGCTGGAACTTCCGCGGCGACAAGGCGCTCTACAACGTGCTCAACGAGAACCCGGGCACCGATCAGCCGGGCGCCGAGCCGCTGTACATCATGAACATGACCGGCAGCCCGGTCCTCCAGGCCGTGTACGGCGCCGGAGCCGCGGGCTACGCGTGCGCGACCAACACGAACAAGACCAAGTGCAGCGGCATCCTCGGCCCGACCGACCCGGTCAGCGGCCAGCCGCTCTTCGCTCCGTACGGTCCCGCGTTCGGGCAGTCCTTCCTGAACATCGCCGCCAACGGCTACGCGCCCTCGGCCTCGGCCATGCAGGTGGACCCGAAGGGCTACGAGCTGATCCAGAGCGCGATGGTGACCATCCCCATCTGGAGCAACCCGTTCGACCCGACGACTGCGACCGCGAACGACAAGACGGTCAGCATCCTGATGCCGTTCGTCCCGGCGGGCGCCGGGGGCGGCGGAGTCGCCGGCTTCCCGGTGACGATCGATGGATCGCGCGACAAGTTCTACAACACGAACGAGACGGTGCTCAACAGCTCCGAGAACCTCGCCGGCTCGTCGCTCGACTACACGATCGACTGGGAGAACATCCCCGTGACGACGACCAGCGGCACGCAGAACCAGAACGTCGTCCGCGCCGTCGAGTCGCAGTCGTACCTCGGTCTCATCATGGCCTGCGCGCAGCCGAGCACCACGGTGTCGGGCACGCAGGACATCCTCGCGGTCCGCATGTACGACAACGCGGCGACCATCCTCGACTGGATCGCCAACCACCCGGGCGCGGTGGCCTCGTGCGGAGTCCAGATCAAGTACAGCATCTACGGCAACTACGCCGACTACATCTCGTTCAACAACAACGGGGTGCGCTTCGGCTTGAACCCGGGCTTCGGTGGATCCGTCGTCTCCGACGGCACCGTCTTCGATCCCAACGTCATCCCCGGCCTGGGCCAGTGATCGTCAGAGGAGAGTTTGCAGCCATGAATACTTTCACGCTTCGCACTGCCCTCTGCGGCACCCTCCTTCTCGCCGGCATCGTCGGATCCGGCTGCGTGGCGGATCGCCCGTCGCGCAACGGGGTCTTCGACGAGAACCAGTACGTCCGGAAGGACTTCCTCATCCAGGGGACCGACGCCAACGGCAATGCCGCCGGCAGCGACCCCGGGTGGCTGATGAAGGCCACGGTCACGGAGATTTCGACCCCGAACCTGCTCGGCGGAACGCTCGACGTGGCCTCGGGCGTCGCCTCCCCCGTGCAGCTGGTGCGCTTCCGGGTGACCTCGGACAAGCTGCAGCTGATCGATCAGATCCAGCTGTCCACGCCGCAGGCGCCGGACCCCAAGACCGGTCAGCCCGGACCGGTCGACACGACCGGCACCACTTCGGCGGTCATCAACGCGTGGGCCGCGACCAACGTGGACCTCAAGTACCAGGTGAACCTGGACGGCGAGAAGACCAACTTCTACCAGGAGAACCAGGAGCTCGACTGGCAGGTCCGTCAGTGGGTGAAGCTCAACTTCGACAAGAACGACTTCAGCGATCTCGCCCCGCTCGGCCAGTACACCAACGATCTCGTCGGCAACTGTGCCGACTTCGGTGACGCGTCGACGACCCTCGTCGCCAACAGCTTCAACGTCGAGCAGGGCGCCACGCCGGCGGACGACTACATGGAGTTCACCGTCCAGGTGGCGGTCCCCATGAAGTTGAACGACGCCACGTGCGACGCGGCGTACGGACCGATGCTCGCGAAGGCGCTCCAGGTGAACCGCACCACGGTGACGCTCAACCTCAAGTACTCCTTCAAGCGCGCGACGCCGACGGCGAACCTCACGTACAAGCCGCTGGTCGTCGCCGAGAAGGACCCGATTCACCTCAAGTACGGGCCGATCCTGCACACGGTGTTCAACTTCGACAACCAGACGCAGCTCTTCGCGGCCAACCAGTACGTCGAGCGCTTCGACCCGACGAAGCCCATCGTCTGGTACTTCGACCAGAACTTCCCCGAGTACTACAAGCCCGTCTTCATCGGGACCAAGGGCAACCCGGGCATCATGCAGGGCACCAACGCCCTGCTCGAGGCGGCGAACGTCAAGGCGCGGGTCAGCTTCCTCAACTACAACGACGCGACCAGCTTCGGTGACGCGCAGGGCCCCGCGCGCAACTACGGCGACATCCGGTACAACATGCTCCGCTGGGTGTCCGACGAGGACATGCAGGACGCGTTCGCCGGCGTGACCATCGACGGCGTCGACCCGAGGACCGGAGAGGCCATCTCCTCGCTCATCGAGTTCAACGACTTCGCGATCAAGGACTATTACATCCAGCGCATGGACGCGTTCCTCACGACGGTGGGGGCGAGCGGCGGCCTGCAGGGCGGCAAGTGGGCGACCGGCCCCTGCAAGACGAACCAGCAGCTCGTGACGAACACGGTCATCAGCGAGCACAACGCGACGTCGACGCTCTACACGAAGATGCAGACGTACCTGGGCCTGCACGGTCCGGATCCCTCGAACGACCACCTCGGCCCGGCCGACTTCGTCGCGAACAACGCCGAGGATCCGGACTTCATGAACGCGTACATGGCGATCGTCCCCTACGAGATCTTCGGGGATCCGGACGCCAACCTCTTCGTCACG
>DASVWO010000023.1:0-5462 GCA_036393165.1 Polyangiaceae bacterium
GCCCGTGTTCGCGCGCGTTCACCCGCGCTTCGGGACGCCGCACGTGTCGACGATCCTCACCGGGGTGCTCGTGGCGGTGTGCAGCGCGTTCACGAACATCGACGAGATGGTGGACCTCACGAACATCGGGACGCTCTTCGCGTTCATCCTCGTGTGCACCGGCATCATCGTGATGCGCTTCAAGGACCCGGGGCGCGCGCGTCCCTTCCGCGTGCCCTTCGGGCCGGTGCTCGTGCCGGCGCTGGGCTTGCTCTCGTGCCTCTTCCTGGTGGCCTACCTGCCGCCGTCGTCGTGGATGCGGTTCGTCGGTTGGCTCCTCACGGGCCTCGTCATCTACGTGGCGTACGGCTACCGCCACTCCACGCTCCGGCGTCAGCGCCGGCCGTAGATGCTCACGATGGGCACGTCGTCGTGGGTGACGACGTAGACGGGCGCGTCGCTCCCGTCGGCGATCCAGATGTCGTAGTCGACCTCGTTCATGTGCAGCTCGTGCTGCACCAGCGAGAGCATCGCCTCGGCGGGCGCCCCGACGACCCGCAGGTCGCCGCGCACGCGCCCCTCCTCCTGCATGTGCGACCACGCGGTCCACGTCGTGTCGTCGACGAAGACCGTCGCTCCGCGCGGAGCACGCGGGTTGAGGTACTCCTCGGCGGCCGTCTGCGTCGTGAAGCCCCAGAACTGCCGGTTCAGGCCCATGTCGGCGCCGCCGGCGGTACCCCCGACGAGCGGCACGTATGCCGACAGGCCGAACGGATGCGAGTGCGCCGTCTCCGCCAGCGGCGCCACGAGGACGCACCCGAAGAGCACCGTCTCGGCGAGCTGTCGCTTCGCGTCGTCGAGCGACGGGAGCGCACGGTGCATCGCGCTCGCCACGAGGTCGAACCCACGCCCCGCCAAGAGCGCGAGCACCGGGTAGGCCGGCATCCAGTGCTTGGTGCCGCCGAAGATGGGCGTCTTCGAGAGGAAGAACGGTCCGATCGCGACGCAGAAGGCGAGCGCGAGCAGGAGGTCGGTCTCGAGCGGATCGCGCGGCGGGTCGCCCGCGGAGCGGGCGCGATTCGAGATGCCGTGCGGGTCGCGATGCACGAGGTGCAGGGTCCACGCGCGCATGCGGCGCACGCCCACGCCGAGGCGATCGATGGCGCCCGCGAGGAAGAGGAGGATCGTGATCGTCGGCACCGTCGCGAGCACCATGACGGGCAGGTAGCCCTTGGGCGAGGGCGGGCCGAAGTAGTTCTTACCGAGAAACTCGATGTTGTAATACTCGTGATTGAGCATGAACTTGGCCCAGAACTGGAGCCCGCCGATCGCGTCGTTCCAGAGCCGTGGCCAGAGCGCGTAGAGCACGAGCGGCCCGACGGTGAACATCGTGACGATGCTCGCCGGGATCGAGACGCGACCGGCGCGGAGCGCCCTCCAGATCTCGTGACGTTGCACGAACAGCGCGTGCGGCACGAGCACGGCGGGCAGGAACCACGCGTTGTGCTTCGTCGCGAGGCAGAGGCCGTAGGTGACGCCGAGGGCGATGGCCCAGCCCCACGTGCGCTTCTCCTGCGCGCGCCAGTGGACGTACACGCAGAGGGTCCACATCGCCGTGATCGGCACGTCGAAGCACGCCAGGTGCGCGTTGAAGAAGACGCGCGGCATCAGCGCGAAGAGGATCGCGGCGACCACCCCCGCGCGCCGGCTCCACGCGCGAGCCCCGAAGAGGTACGTGACCCAGATGGCCAGCCCCGCCGTCAACATCCCGGGAAGCCGGAAGGCGGTGCTCGCGTCGGCGAACACGTGCCACTTCTCGTGCAACAGCCACTCGGACGCGCCGAACAGCGTCTTCATCAGCGGCGGGTGCTCGGAGTTGACGCTGAACGCCGCGTCGATGGCGCCCGGCTGGAGCATCTCGCGCCCCCGCTCGAAGAGCGCGTGCCACCAGCGGAAGTAGCTGCTGCCCGCGGCGAAGTAGACGCCCTCGTCGCGCGGGAAGCCGAGCGAGCGCGCGCCGGCGAGCAGCCACGCGACGTACACGAGCGCGAGCCCGGCGCCGACGACGTGGTCGCGCCAGCCGACGCGCGACGGAAGACGGAGCGAGGGGAGCTTCACCGTGTGTCCGCCTCGAAGCAGTACTGGCGCCGGTCGCCGTTCGGGGCGCTCACCTCCACGGTCAGCTCTCCCGTCTGTCCGTCGAGCTGGCTCGTGTCGAGCTCGAAAGGTTTCCACCCGTCGCCGTCGCGGTGGACGATGCTGCCGATGGACGCGCCGCCGCTCGAGAACGAGAGCGTCACGGGAGCGCCCGTCTTCATGCGCTCCGCCTCCACGTAGATGGCGTGATGCCCGTGCAGCTCGTGGCCGAAGCGCACGCCGTCGAAGCGGATGCGGAGCGGCCCGCTGCTCGGTGGCGCGTAGATGCAGCGATGCGGCACGTAGTCGAGGTCCGCCACGACGCTCATCCCCGCGAAGCCGCCGCCGGGGCACGCGAAGCGATCGCCCGGCACCGCGGGCCCGTACCCGAGGCCCCCGCTCTCGGGGTGCGAATGCGTCCACGTGCACTCGGCGTCGCCGCGGAAGACGTGCGCGTGGCGCGGATCGATCATCGACACGAGATCCGACAGCACGCGCGCCGCCGACGGGTTCTCCCAGGTGGTCACCGTCACGCCGCCGAATCGCTGCGATCCGCTCTTGTGCCAGCCGTCGAACGCCGCCAGATGCGCGCCGTGGATGCCGACCTCGATGGCACGGGGGAAGCGCGTCTCGTCGGGACGGGCCTCGCGCTCGAGCGTCGCGACGTCGTCGCCGAACCGCATGCGGCCGACCGGGTCGATCCACTTGGGCGCGAAGGCGATCAGGTCCTCGGGCTTCGCGTTGGCCAAGACCCACGCGCGCGACGCGGCCCAGTCGGCCTCGGTCGCCGCGGGGCGCGTCTGCGCGACGTGGGCGACGAGCTCGACGAGGCCGACCGCGGGGACGATCGCGAAGGCCCACCTCTGCAGGCGTGAGAGGGGGATGGCGCTCAAGCGGCGCGCAGCTTATCTCGCACCGCCCGCTGCGTCACCGCCCAGGCAAGGCTGGTGTATGGTGCCCGCCGTGCGACTTCCGCGTGGCCTGGGCTGGCCGAGCATCCGCCCGAGCACCGTCTTCTACCTGGCCGTCGCCCTGCTCGCGACCGCGCCGGCTTGGATCGTCGAGCACCCGCCGCTGCAGGACTACCCGTTCCACTTCGCGACGCTGCGCCTCATCCACTCCATTCACGACCCCACCTTCGGCTTCTCCGAGGTCTACCGGCTGGCGCTGCTGAAGACCGAGTACCTCCTCTATTACGTCATCGGCGACCTGCTCGCGTTCTTCGTCGGCGTGCGCGCCGCGAGCGTCGGGATGATCTGCCTCTACCTCGGGGGCATGCCGCTCGCGATGCGCGAGCTCCTCCGCGCCCTCGGCCGCGACGAGCGCCTCAGCCTGTTCGTCGTGCCGCTGTCGGTCAACGTGATGTTCTGCTTCGGCCTGCTGCCGTTCGTCTTCGGCTTCCCGATCATGCTGCTCGGGCTGGCGGCCGCCGCGCGTCACTTCGGCAAGCCGAGCCGCAAGAGCGGCATCGTGCTCGCCGTGCTGACGGTCGCGACGTTCTACGCGCACATCCTGCCCTTCGCGATCTTCGGCCTCGGCTGCATCGTCCTCTTCCCGTGGACGCGCCCCCACCGCTGGATCCCATCGGCCGCGCCGCTCACGCTCGGCGTCGGCCTCCTCTTCTGGTGGGTGCTCGGGTCGAAGGCCGGCGGCAACGCGGTCGGGGACGTCCGCGGCCACTTCGCCTTCCAGCACGACTTCCTGCGCTGGACGGCCGCTGTCTTCCGCGACGAGAGCAACGAGACATGGTTCGAGGCTCTCGGCGTCGTCGCGCTCGCGGCGCTCGGCTTGTCGATCGGCGAGCGCGACCGCGGCGACGCGATGGCGCGCGGCTGGTTCATCGTCCCGGTCGCGTGCGTGGGCTGCTACTTCACGCTCCAGGGCCAGCTCGGGGACGTGTTCCTGTACGGGCAGCGCTTCCCGATCGTCGCTCTGCTCGCGGCGGTGCCGCTGCTGCGCATGCCGAGCGGTGGCCGCGGTCTCGCCGTCACCGCCGCGGCGCTGGCTGTGTGCGTCGCGTCCGTCGTGAACGTGTGCAAGCACTTCATCGCCTTCGAGCGCGAGGAGGTGGGCGACCTCGACGACGCGATCGACGCGATGGAGCCGCGCGCGCACGTGGCGGGGCTCATCTTCGACAAGGGGTCGATGACGATGAGCGACCTCTACGTGCCCTTCCTGCACTACGTCTCGTACTACCAGGCGGAAAAGGGCGGCGTGGTGCAGTTCGCCTACACGGGCTTCCCGCACTGGCCGGTGCAGTACCAGGACGGCCAGTACCCGCCGGCCACGTACCCGAGGCTGCGCCTGCGCTGGGAGTGGACCCCGGAGCAGGTGCCCATCCAGGAGCTGTTCCCGTACTACGACTACGTGCTCGAGCGGGGCTCCGGCTTCAACCCGCCGCCGGGCACCTATCACGTGAAGTACCACGGCCGCCGCTGGACCGTGTTCGCGCGCGACGGGCGCTAGAGGTCACGCCCCTTCGACAGGGCGATCCACGCGTCCACGCGCGCGGCGAGCACGTCGAGGGGCAGGGCTCCCTCGCGCAGGACGACGTCGTGGAACTCTTTCACGTCGAAGCGCGCCCCGAGCTCCTCTCGCGCCTTCTCGCGCAGCCGGCGGATCTCGAGCTGCCCGATCTTGTACGCGAGCGCCTGCCCGGGCCACGCGATGTAGCGGTCGACCTCGTTCTCCACGTCGAGCTTCGGGTGCGGGCTGTTCTCGAGGAAGAAGTCCACCGCGCGCTGCCGGTCCCACTTCATCGCGTGCATCCCCGTGTCGACGACGAGCCGCACCGCGCGCCACATGTCGAACGCGAGCTGCCCGAACTTCGAGTACGGGTCGTCGTACAGCCCGACCTCGTCGCCGAGCGATTCGGCGTAGAGCCCCCACCCCTCGACGAACGCCGTCCAGCCGGCGTGTCTCCGGAAGTCGGGTAGGCCCGTCTGCTCGCTCGCGAGCGCGATCTGCAGGTGGTGCCCCGGGACGCTCTCGTGCATCGAGAGGGCCATCATCTGCCACCTGGGACGCGTCTCCGGCTTGTACAGGTTGACGTAGTAAGTGCCGCCGCGCGAGCCGTCGGCGGCCGGGCCGTTGTAGTACGCGGCGGTCGTGTCGGGCGCGGCGACGTCGGGGATGGGCTCGACGCCGTACGGCGTGCGCGGCAGCGTGCGGAAGAGGAGCACGAGCTTGGGGTCGATGCGCTTCGCCGTCGCCCGGTACGCCTCGAGGAGAGACGCCGCGTCGGGGTAGTAGAACTGCGGGTCGCCGCGGAGCCACG
Organism: Polyangiaceae bacterium; assembly: GCA_036393165.1. GTDB lineage: Bacteria > Myxococcota_A > Polyangia > Polyangiales > Polyangiaceae > Palsa-1150. The sequence continues at coordinate 5,393 of DASVWO010000023.1, forward strand.
CGAAGAACTCGGGGAGCGTGCCCTTGAACCCGACCTTGCCCGCGAGCGCGACCATCTCGCCGCGGATGCG
>DASVWO010000024.1:0-4923 GCA_036393165.1 Polyangiaceae bacterium
GCGGTGTCCGGATCGCCTGCGATGGCGCCGGGCGCGCCCAGGCTGACGGCGCCGACGTACGTCGCGTCGTTGCCGTTGCCGCTCGAGTCGGCGGCGCGCGTGCCGCTCGCCTCGCCGAAGCGCCAGTAGGCGACGGGCTGGTCCTCGAGCACCGCGAGCACGTAGGGCGGGCCGGACACGACGTCACCGGCGGCGTCGGTCCCCGAGTCTCCCGGCGGCGACGCGTCGTGCCCGGCGTCGGGCGGCGTCCCGCCCGTGAGCCCGTCGAGCGGGTACGCGAACGTGCACCCGGCGGCGAGGACGAGCGGAGCGACCCCCGCCAGGACGCCGGAACTGCGGTTCACGCTTTCGAGCTTGCCAGGTGTTCTCACGCAGGGCGAGAACACGGGGGAACCGCGGCTCTGCCGTGGGCACGCCCGTTGCGATGGGCGCGGACGTGAGAATCTTCCTGCCCGCGCTCGCCGCTTCGCTTCTCCTGGCTTCGACCGCCGCCGCCCAGGAAGCCCCGAAACCCGCGCCCGCCGAGGAGCAAGACGATTTCGTCTCGCACATGCACCCGGGCTTCGGCGCGCGCGTCGGCGGTTACGGGTTCTGGTCGCCGACCAAGACCGTCTGGGACGACTGCCCCATGGGCGGCGTGGGCATCTTCGGCACGCTCGACGTGACGAAGAACCTGTACGTCGAGGCGGCCCTCGATCAGTACGACTCCACGCCGATCCTGGGCGACACCGACGGCGTGTCGATGAGCCGCATCTCGGTGCTCACGAGCGGCGCCATCGGCCTGCGCATGTTCCCCGAGTTCGTCATCGTCCCGCACATCGAGGTGGGCGCGGGGATGGAGTGGACGCGCGTCGAGGAGCTGAGCCAGAAGGTCGAGGGCGTCTACCCGCTCGGCTTCATCAGCATCGGGGGCGAGCTCAACGTGTTCAAGCACATCAAGGCGGGGGCCGACCTCCGCTTCCTCGGCATGGCCAAGCCGTACGAGGACAGCACGCAGCAGGTCGCCCCCGGCGTCGCCGAGGGCACCGTGAAGATGGAGATGATGCCCGCCGCGCAAGGCCTCTTCTACGCGCGGTACGTCCTCTAGGCTCAGGCCATCCGCGCCGCGACGGCGTGGATCCCGCGCGAGACGAGCGTTCGCGCCTTCGCGACGTTGCCCTTCAGCGGCGCGGCCGGGTGGAAGAAGTCGAGCATCGCCTGCTGCTGCCGGTGCGAGAGCCCGTAGACGCCGCGAAGGTGCTGACCCTTCGGTAGACCCGCGTCCTCGTTCATCTGCTTGATGACCTGCTCGTGGAGCCGCTGCGCGGTCGCCCCGAGCTCGCGGTGATCGATTGAGAGCGCCTGGAAGTGCGGGTCGAGCAGCTCGCCGCCCGCGATCGTGAAGACGAAGAGCTCCATGTTGAAGAGCCAGTTGTGCACGCGCTCGGCGCTCGTGGTGCGGGCGAGGAGCTTCGGCAGGTACAAGACCCCGAGCCCCACGTGACGCGACTCGTCGCGCTCGATGTACGTGAGCAGCTCCGAGAGCACCGGCTCGATGTTCGACTCGGCGACGCGCTTGAAGATCGCGAGCGCCAGGTTCTCCACGAGGAGCTGCATGCCGTAGAGCTTCTCGAGCACGCTCTCGGTCTCGAGGATCCTCCGCAGCACGCGCCGGCCGAATGGGTTCACCGGCGGGAGCTTCAGCTTCGCGCGCGCGAAGTAGTCGCGCAGCACCGTGAAGTGGCGCGCCTCGTCGAAGACCTGGCCCGTGGCGGCCATCTTCGCGTCCACGTCGGGGAGCGTGCGGGCCAGGTCCGCCGCGATGTTCCACGCGGCGAGCTCGCCCCAGAGGATCACTGTGAAGACGTGCCCGAGCGCCTCGCGCTTGTCCTCGGGCACGTGGATGCCGCCGTGACGCGCCTCGAGCTCGTCGAGGACGGCCTTGGGGTCCCACGAGCGCGCCTGCGTCTGGTGGTAGAGGCGCTCGAGGCGCTTCGTCTTGTCGGCGGCGCGAAGCTCCCAGCCGTCGAGAAGCTCGTAGGGCGGAAAATCGGCGTGCGAGACGGTGTTCATCTAGGTCACCTCCGGCGAGAGCAGCCCGAGCAAGTTGATGCGCGTCGCCTCGATGGCGAGCGCGCGAAGGTCGATCGTGCCCTTGGGGTCGCGCGACAGCGCGTCGAGCGCGAGCTTCTGGATGCCGCCCAGGACGAAGAGCGCCGAGGCGCGCGGGTCGATGTCGGCGCGAAGGATGCCGGCGTCGCGCGCGGCCTTCATGTCGGCGGCGAAGCGGTCGATCACGATGTCGTCGATGGCGTGGAGGATCGCGTCGATCCCGACGTCGAGCCCCACGGCCTCGCGGACGAGGATGCGCAAGCTCTCCTCGTCGGCGAACACGGCTTGCAGCACCCGGTGCGTGCTCGAGGCCGTGTAGCGGAGGACCTGCTCGCGCGTGGGCTTGAAGCCCGGAGGGACGACGATGGCCGGCTCGGCAGCGACGGCCGCCCTCACCCGCTCGAGCATCTCCTCGACGATGGCGACGAAGACGTCTTTCTTGCTCTGGAAGTACTGGTAGAGCGTGCCGCGGGCGATCCGCAGGTCGTCGCAGATGTGGCTGATGTTCGTGTCGTGGTAGCCGCGACGGGCGAAGACGCGCTTGGCGCTGTCGAGGATGCGCCTGCGTCGCTCGGGCCCGGCCAGGTATGCTGCGTAACTCATCGACTTCCCGTCACCTTCAGAGAACTGACGTGTCAGTTTCTAACTCCGGCAGAGCCACCCGTCAAGGCAGCGGCAGCGCTTTTCCCGGGCGGCTTCAGGCCGCGCCGCCCGCCGCCATCGCCGCCATCTGCTTCTGCATGACGAGCGGCAAGACGTACGGCACGCCGATGCTCATGGTGTCGAGCTCGGGGTCGATCTGGCCGACGAGCCAGAAGGCGATGACGCTCGCGCGCTCGACGTAGAACCAGCCCTCAGGGTACGCGATGGACCGCATCAGCTCGCGCAGCTCGTCGCGCTCGACCTCGGGGTTCGCCAGCTTCTCGAGGTCGCGCCGGTCCGCGCGCATCAGGGCGCCGGCGCTGTGGTCCTTGATCTTCAGGAGCTTGCGGAAATAGGTCATCACCGTCTCCTCGAGGAGCTTCTCGTTGCCCCCGGGCGCGACGAAGCCCATGCGGCGGAAGCCCTTGAGCGCCAGGGGTCCGTCGGCGGTCATGATGCCCTGGAGCACGTCGAGCGCGCCGTCGACCAGCTCGCCCTTCACCTCGCTGATGGCGCCGAAGTCGAGCACCACGATGTGCGGCGCGCCGTCGGCGCCCTTCTGCACGAGGAAGTTCCCCGGGTGCGGGTCGGCGTGGAAGAACCGGTCGACGAAGAGCTGCTTGTAGAAGGATTGCACGAGCCGCGTCGCGAGCTTGTGCCGGTCGATGCCGAGGCGGTCGAGCTCCTCGACCCGCGTGATCTTCACGCCGTCCATGAAGGACATCGTGAGGATGTCCGAGTTGGTCCACTCGTGGACGACCGCCGGGAACAGGATGTCCGGCTCGCCGGCGAAGTTCTTCGCCATGCGCTCCATGCACGCGGCCTCGTGCACGTAATCGGTCTCGCGGCGCAAGAGGTCCACGAGCGAGCGGTGCACCGTCTCGAGGTTGCGGCGCGGGAACCAGCGCGAGAGCACCGGGATGGTCATGCCGATCGCGCGCATGTCGGTCTTGATGACGTCGCGGATGCGCGGGTACAGCACCTTCACGGCGACCTTCTCGCCGCTCTTCAGCACGGCCGCGTGCACCTGCCCGAGCGACGCCGCCGCGATGGGCTCGCGCTCGATGCTGGCGAAGCACTCGTCGGGGCCCTTGCCGAAGGTCGCGCGGAAGGTGCGCTCGACGTGGCGGAACGGGTGCGGCGGTACGTGGTCCTGCAGGCTCTCGAGCTCCTTCGTGAAGGCGCGCGGCAGGAACCCGCCGAGGATGCTCAGGACCTGCCCGAGCTTGATGAACACGCCGCGGAGGCGCAGCATCCCCGCGAGCAGTCGGCGCGCGTTCTTGACGTCGACGCGCTCGCGCCGCGCCTTGAGCCACGGGCGCGTCGGCTTGCCCCGGCGGCGGAAGACCTTCACCAGCGCGAAGTGCGCCATGTAGCTCGCGAAGATGATCGCGAAGAGCCACAGCGCACGGACGAGCCGGAGAGCCACTCGTCCAACATAGTCTCAGAGTGTCCCGTCGTCCGGCAGCCCCGTCGTGTCGAAGGCCCAGTATCGCCCGTGGTGGGAGAGCAGGCGCACGGCGGCCGCGTCCTTCTTGAACACGATGTCGCGCACGCGCGCCTCGCCCGAATCGTCGCGCGGCAGCTCGGCCGGCGCCTTCACGATGACGAGCGGAAACGCGCGCGCGTACTTGCAGCGCGGGTCGTACTGGGGCGCGTCGAACTCCCAGCCGTGCGCCGGCCAGGCCGGCTGCGACCCCGGCTGGAAGCGCACGGGGACGCTGAGGTAGCGCGCGAAGGCGAAGGCCCACTGGCCGTGCTTGCGCGCCGCGTAGTACGCGGCGAGGTGCGTGAGCGTGCCGTTGCGGAACGCGTAGGTCCCCGGCTCCCAGATGACCGCGGTGGCGGCGCCGCCGGCGGGCAGATCGTCGATGACGCGCGAGGCGTCGTTCGTCTCCCACGCGTAGAGCATGCAGTGGAGCGTCAGGTTCACGCCGGCGGCGAGGCCGATGCCGAGGAACCACTTCGCGGCGCGCGCGGCCTTCTCCGCCGGCACGCGCGGGATCGCCAGCACCGCGCCGAGGACCGCCCACTGCGCGAGCCTCGGGAAGATGAGGTGCGTGCCGACGAGCACCATCGGCGTCGCGAGGTACGCCCCGAACAGAGCCACGAACGGCAGCACCAGCGGACGATCCGCCGGGTCGCGCGGGATGCCGGCGCGCCGCCGCTTGAAGGCGAGCCACTCGGTCC
>DASVWO010000025.1:0-7237 GCA_036393165.1 Polyangiaceae bacterium
CGGCGGGGCGTAGGGGTTCACGATTTCGTCTCTCGGAGGGGGAGGGAAAGCCGTGTCTACTCGTAGAAGGAGGGGAGCAACATGCGCATCGTACCGAGAGTCCTGGTCCCGGCGGCGTTCGTGGTGGCGGCCACCGGCTGCAGCATGATTCCCGTGAAGATGAACACCTCGATGACGGTCGTCCACGGCGACGGCACCGTCGAGCACAAGGAGACGCACTGGGAGGGCACGCTCGACCAGCTTCCCGCGCAGATGGCGAAGGCGGGCGACGACCTCGCCGACGTGACCGGCAAGATGGTCAAGGAGCTCACCGACGTGCCGCCCCCCGGCAAGGTGAAGCTGAGCGACCTGAGCCCCGGCCTCCAGAGCTACGAGGGCAACCCGCAGTGCGACTTCCTCATCTCCGCCAAGGGCGACGACGGCAAGCCGATCGACTTCCAGTACGTGCAGCTCGGGCAGCCCTCGTTCGACAAGTTCTTCAAGGACGCCCAGGTCACCTACGCGATCGTGTACCAGGCCGACCAGACGCTGCACCGCCTGCGCGAGCTGAGCGCGAAGATCTCGGGGCAGAAGGTCGACGCGAGCGCCGCGCTGAGCTCGGTCGTCTCCCAGGCGCTGCAGAACAGCGATCCCGACTCGCAGTCGCTCGTCTCGGAGCTGAAGCAGGTGCAGCAGCTGGGGGTGGCGCTCGCGAGCCTCGTCATGCAGTTCGCCGGCCACGTCACGACGCTCATCGCCGACGGCGAGCAGCTCGTCGCGGGCGCGGCGTCCTCGCTCACGAACCCCAAGGTCGTCACGCACCTCGGTCTCGTGAAGAAGGGGCTCGTCGACAGCGTCACCGTCGTCAAGAACTCGGGCGAGCTGCTCGTGAAGTTCGGCGCCGATCTCGGGACGATTGCCTCGGGCTGATCAGCCGTCGACGTCGTCGATCGCAGACGGAAGGACCGCGGGCGGCGCGTCGGGCTCCACCGGCTCCGTCTCCTCGTTGGGGACGGGTGCGGCAGGCGGCGGCGGCGTGGCCGACGGGGCAGGGGGATGCGTCACCATGCCGTGGGGCACCGGGCCGACGCGGCGTCCGCGCGCGATGACGCTCGACGGATGATGGACGCGAGCGGCGGGGTTCTCCACGCAGCCGCTCATGTGCGACGGGCAGCCGATGCGCACGTGGAAGTGGTCGTCGTGCGGCAGCGCGCCGTGGGGCTGCTGCAAGAGCTCGGCGGCGCGCATCCGGACGCTCGCGGGGGCGCCCATCTTCTCGGCGTACGCGAGGAGCCGCGCGCGCAGCGGGGCGGCCACGAAGAGGTGCGTCACGTGCGCCTCGGGATCGGTCACGAGCGCCGAGACGAGCGCCCAGTTCCTCGCGTCGTCGAAGTAGGCGCCCGGCCAGGTGGGCGCCTTCCCCTCGCCGTCGAAGGCCACGAAGCGCGACGCGAGCAGCGGGTGGCCGCTGCCCGTGCGCACGAAGAAGCCGATGTCGGCGTCCCTCCCGCTCTCGTGCGAGTGGTGGCGATCGAGGTCGCCGCCTCCGGCGCGCGAGAGGTGGCCCACCGAGGTCACGGCGTCGGGGAACAGCCGCCGCACCTGGCGGGCGGCGCGGTCGATCATCGTGACGAGCGGCTCGAGGCCCCAGCGCACGTCGCCGCCGGCGTAGGTCGGGACGACGCGGATGTAAGGCGCGTCGTCGAGGCGCATCCCGCCCACGAGGTGCCCGTCGGTCGGCGAGCCGATGCTCCTGCCGAAGCGCATCGCGGCCGGACCGGGCGTAGCAATCCGGGCCGTGGGGCGATGGGGAGGGGCGGCCCCCGGGAACGCTCCGGTTGAGGTGGTCAGGACCGACGCGATTCCGGCCAGAAAAAGCGGAGCGAGGCGCACGATGACCCACGAAGAGCACGACCGGGCCGGCCGGGCCAACTTTGGTATCCTTGGCGGACCCGTGGTGACCGACAGCATCTTCCCGTCCGCCCGTTTCTCGGTCAGCGAGCGAAGGGCGGTCCTCGTCGGCCGCGCTGCCGAGATGCGCGAGCTGGAACGCGCCTACACGGGCGCGCGCGAGAAGAAGGTGACGCGCACGGTCACGGTGCTCGGGGCGACGGGGCTGGGCAAGACGCGCCTGGTGCGCGACTTCCTCGTGCGCTCGCGGGAGTCGGGCCAGGCGCCGCGCGTCTTCCGCGGCACGGCGCGCGACGGCGGGCCGGCGTACGAGGTGTTCGCGCGCGTGCTCCGCGCCCGGTTCGGCATCGTCGAGGGCATGGATCCCGAGGCGGCCAAGGCGCAGGTGCGCAGTCAGGTCGCCACGGTCCTCGAGGACCGCAAGGTCGGCGACGTCGCGTACTTCCTCGGGCAGCTGCTCGACCTCGAGTTCCAGGATTCCCCGCTCATCAAGGCGGTCGAGGGCGACGCGCAGCAGCTCCGCTCGATGCGCCGGGCGGTCATCAAGTCGTTCCTCGAGACGGACGCGACGAAGCACCCCGAGCCGCTCGTCCTCGTGTTCGACGACCTGCAGTGGGCGCACGACGACTCGCTCGATCTGCTGGCGTACCTCGTCGAGAGCCTGCGAGGTCCCATCTTCATCGTGTGCATCGCGCGGGCGGAGATGGTCGCGCGGCGCGACGGCTGGAAGCGCCACGGTGCCGAACGGCACACGGTCGTCGAGCTTCCGCCGCTCGGGGACGTCGAGGCGGCGGCCGTGATGGAGGACCTCCTGGCCCCCTGCGGCGAATCGTCGGACGTCGAGGAGCTCGTCGACGAGGCGGTGGTGCTCGCGGCGGGGAACCCGGCGATCCTCGAGCAGGTCGTGCGCATCTACCACGACACCGGAGTGCTCGAGATCACCGACGACTTCGAGGACGAGCACTGGACCGTCCACGCCGAGAAGCTCGCGCAGGTGAAGCTGCCGCTCAGCGTGCAGGACGCGGTGCAGGCGCGCATCGCCGCGCTCGCGCCCGAGGAGCGCGAGCTGCTCGAGCGGGCGGCGGCGATGGGCGGCGTCTTCTGGCTCGGCGCCCTCGTCGCGATCCACCGGCAGGCCGAGTCGCCGCCCGAGGTGTGGGAGGGCGGCGAGGCCGACGACGTCGTCATCGCCCGACAGCTTCTCTCGGAGCTCGTCGAGCGCGACTACGTGCTGCGGCTGCCGGACAGCACTTTCGCGGGCGACGAGGAGTACGTCTTCAAGCACAACCTCGAGCGCGAGGCGCTCGTGCGCCTCACGCCGCCCGCGGCGGCGCGCCGCTACCACCGCGCGATCGCCGAGTGGCTCTCGTTCCGGCAGTCGAACGACGCGAGCGAGGAGTACCTCGAGATGCTGGCGCGCCACCGCGAGAGGGCAGGGGCCGTCGCGCTGGCGGCGGCGTCGTACGTGCAGGCGGGGACGGTGGCGCGATCGCGCTACGCCAACACGAAGGCGGCGGAGCTCTTCGCGAAGGGGCTGCAGCTGCTCGAGCAGTGCGATCACGTGGACGAGGACCTGCGTCTCACGGCGCTGCACCACCACGGCGACGTGCTGCAGTCGCTCGGCCGGAACGACGAGGCGTACCGCGCGTTCGTCGAGATGCTCACGCGCGCCTGGCGGCTCGACCTGCGGAGCAAGGGCGGCGCGGCGCACTCGCGCATCGGGCGCCTCTATCGCGAGACGGGGCGCCTCGAGCAGGCGAGCCGGCACCTCACGGCGGCCCTCGCGCTCTTCGGGCAGGCGACCGACGAGCGCGGGATCGCGAGCACGCTCGACGACATCGGCAAGCTCCACTGGCTCAAGGGCGACTACAACCTGGCGCTCGAGTACACGCTGCGCAGCCTCGCGATGCGACGCAAGATCGCCGACCGCAGGAGCATCGCGCTCAGCCTGAACAACCTGGGCCTGGTCCACCAGGACTCGGGCAACTTCAAGGCGGCCCTCGAGGCGTTCGAGCAGGCGCTCCGCATCCGGCGCGAGATCGGGGACCTCGTCGGCGTGAGCATCACGCTCAACAACCTGGGCACGGTGGCTCAGGACATGCGCGACGACAGGAAGGCGCTCGGCCTGTTCCAGGAGGCCTACGAGGTCGCGAAGGAGACGGGGGATCGCAACCGCATCGCCCTCATCCTCACGAACCTCGGCGAGACGCACAACCGGCTCGGGGACGCGGTGAAGGCGATCGCGCTCCTCAAGCAGGCCGAGGACATCGCCGACGAGCTGGGGGACAAGCTGGGGCTCGCCGAGGCGGTGCGCGGGCTCGGCAAGGCGTACCTCGCGCGCCGCGAGTACACGAAGGCGCGCGAGTGCACCGCGCGCGCCGTGGAGCTCTTCGGCGAGACCGAGGCGAAGGTGCAGCTCGGCGTCGCCCTGCGATCGCTCGGCGAGGTGACGGCGGCCGGGAGCGCCGGCGGCGCCGGGGTGCTCGACGCGGCGGACCACCTGAAGCGGTCCATCGCGATCTTCGAGGAGGTCGGCAACGAGGTGGAGCTCGCGCGGAGCTGCCGCGCGTACGCGGAGCTCCTGCGGCAGACGCCCGACCACGCGACCAACCCGGCCATCGCCGCGGAGGCGAAGTCGCTCTCGAAGCGCGCCGAGGAGATCTTCGCCAAGATGCGCGCGAGCGCGGGCGGCCTGGGCGGCGAAGCGCTCTTCGCGCGCTAGTGCACCGCCGTCGAGGTGGAGTGAGGGGATCAGGTATGGGGGAGCCGCCAAGCCGCCAAGCCGCCAAGACATGCGCCAAGAAGAGTGGGGGTGGACGCCACCGGCGCCAACTTCGGCATGCCGCGCATGCAGTCGGGGATCCTCCGTGTCGTCAGGACCCGCCAACCAATCTTCTTGGCGCGTATCTTGGCGCCTTGGCGTCTTGGCGGCTCCCTCATGCCCGCCAGTCGCACGACCTGACCGACGCCATTGAGGACACGCCCTAGGCCACGTCGTTCCGGATCGCGCTTCCCCACGGGTGCGCGCGTAGGATCGCCAGCGCGCGCGCGCGTATCCGGGGAGACAGATCCTGCCGGATCGCCGCGCGAAGCGCGTCGGCGAGCTCCGTCCCGGTCGCGAATCGCTCGCCCGGCTCCTTCGCGAAGGCGATGGCGAGCGCGTAGTCGACGTCGCGCGGGATGTCGCGGCGCAGGGCGCTCGGCGCCGGCGGCTGCTTGCTCACGACGTCGAACATCGCCTGCACCTCGGAGACACCGAAGGGCGGCCGACCCGTGAGCGCGCGATAGACGACGGCCCCGAGCGCGAAGACGTCGGCGCGCGCGTCGACCGCTCCGCCGCGCACCTGCTCGGGCGCCATGTACCCGGGCGTCCCCACCACGGCGACGCCGGTGAGCGTCGCGCCCGAGCCCTCGATCTTGCCGACGCCGAAGTCGAGGATCTTCCAGATCCCCCGCGCCGGGTCGTCGCCACCGTGAGGCTGATGCAGGAAGAGGTTCTGCGGCTTGAGATCGCGGTGCACGATGCCCGCCTCGTGGGCCGCGCGGAGTCCGGCCGCCGCCTGGTCGGCGAGCGCGAGCACCTCTTCGATGGGCAAGCTCGCTCGCTGCCGGAGGTGCCACGAGAGGTCGTGCCCCACGAGCCGCTCCATCGCGAGGTACGGCTCGCCCGCGGGTCCCTCGCCGACCGCGAGCACCTCGACGACGTTGGGGACGCGGACCCGCCGCGCCATCTCCAGCTCGCGGAGGAACCGCGTGACGGCCCCCGCGTCGCGGAGGGCGTGCTGGGCGAGCAGCTTGACCGCCGCGGGCCGCGCGTCGCTCGCGCGCTCGGCGGCGTAGACCTCGCCCATGCCGCCGCGCCCGATGATCCCGGCGAGGCGGAACTCGCCGACGAGGATGCCCGTGTAGCGCCCGCCCCGCTTCGCGTCGGCGCTCGCCACTGCGTCGAGGTTGCGGTTGGCTTCGGCGAGCAGGGCCTCGTGCTGCTGCGACCGGAGCACCGCTTCGCTCGCCCGCTGCACCGCCGCCTGCATCGACTGCCGGATGGCGCGCGACAGCCAGAACGCCGCGACGTAGATCGCGAACATCCCGGTGATCGCCGAGATCCGCTCGGCCGGGGTCGCGGTCGGCGTCGTGAAGACGCCCGGATCGTCGATGACGCCCGCCGCGATGAGGACCGACGGCACGCCGATGACGAGGCACGCCAGCACCGCGAGCGGGAGCACGAGCCGCGTCCGGCCGTCGAGGCCGAAGACGAACATGACGAGCACGATCGCTCCCTGGAACGCCGAGAGCACCCCGAGGTGCAGCGCCTCGACGAGCGCCGTCGCGACGAGATACACGACGAAGGCGAGCGTGATGCGGACGCGCGTCGCTTCGGGGACGCGCCCCCCGACGAAGCGCAGGATCAAGCCGCCGACGGAGGCGCCGAGCAGGAGCACGATGGCCGCGGTGCGCAGCGCCGGCGAGCCCGTGCGGTAGACGGCCGCCTCGTTGATCGCTCCCACGAGCCCGAGGATGGCGAGGATGAGCGCGAACGTCCGCGCGCGATGCCGGTCCTCGAAGGTCATCACGACCTGCGCCGTCTGCGTCGCGAGGCTCTTGGGCCGGTCGACGCGCGTCACGAGCTCGGACGGATCAGCCGCGCTCACTCCCAGAGGATACTCCGGAGGACCGGCCTCAGGTGGCGGCCTGCGTCCGCAGCAGATCCGGCAGCGACGAGAGGTCGAACGGCTTCTCGATGACCGGCGTCTGCACGCGCTCGACGAAGGCGCGGGCGCGATCGGTGAACGCGCCGCCCGTGACGAAGACGAAGCGGCGGGCGAGCGCCGGAGCGTGGACGATGATGCGCTCGTAGACGTCCATCCCGCTCACGTCGGGCATCATCAGGTCGCACAGGATGACGTCGAACTTGCGCTCGCCGCCCTCGAGCAGCAGGGCCAGCGCCTCGCGGCCGCTCGTGGCGGTCGCCACGTCGAAGACGTCGCCGAGCGCGATGGCGAGCGTGCGGCCGATGGCGATCTCGTCGTCGACCACGAGGAGTCGCACGCGCTTCTCGCGGGGCGGTGCGGGGGCGGGGCGCGGCGGCTGCGACGAAGCCTGCTCCACCGTCGTCGCCGACGGGAGCAGCACGCGGAAAGTGGCGCCCCCGCCCGGTTTGCTCTCGGCGGTGATGTGCCCCCCGAGCGACGTGACGATGCCCTGGCATATCCAGAGTCCGAGCCCCGTCCCGACGCCGGGCGGCTTCTTCGTGAAGAACGGGTCGAAGACGCGGTCGAGGATCTCCTCCGGGATGCCGGGCCCCGTGTCGCTGACCTCGATGACCACGCGGCCCGCGCGATCGGTC